>CAYRZP010000008.1:0-29330 GCA_964428885.1 uncultured Lentisphaeraceae bacterium | reverse complement strand
GCAACGTTTCCTGATGACCCGCGAATACCTGCAGAATGTTGTCAGCGACGCCAAAGACGGCTCGCGCATCACGGCTTTCGAGCGCATGATGATCAATCGTGTCCTGGCGCTGCACTCGCAGACAGCCGCACAGTTGATGACACCATTGCAAAGGGTTACGAAAACGGTTTCAGAAGCCATGCTGTCGCAATGCTACAGGCTCGTCAGGGACTCGGGGCACATCCGGCTGCCGGTCTTCGACAACGCGGGCCAAGCTTGCGTCGGAGTGCTGAACATGCTGGACATCATGCTCGCCGCGCCCGACCCTGACCGCACGCGGGCGGCAGACTGCATGCGCGCGCCGCTCTTTGTCGCCGCAGACCTGCCGGCGGATGAGGTCCTGCCGCTGATGCGCAAACAGCGCAAGCACCTGGCGCTGGTGCGGGAAAAGAACAACGGCCCGGTGCTGGGCATAATCACGGAAGAGAACATCATCTCCGCCCTCACGCGCAGTCTGCAGGACGCGCGCGCGTGACAAAAAATCCGGAACCCCTGGGTATGCCGGTGACGCGACATCGCAAATCCTAACGCGGGGACATGTCTAGGGCGACGCCGACCTTGCATGATGCCGCAAACTGGCTTTCGGGGGTGTGCAGCAGCGCCACGCCCTCCCGCGCCGCCGCCTCCCGCATATCCGCGGGGATTTCCCGCCTGTGCGCGATCAGTATGGCAGGCGCCCCTACCAGCGTACATACCGCCACAGTGTTTTTATGGTTCTGCACCGTTATCAGCACGGCCTTGTCAGTGCAGTGCGCCATCACGTCGCTTAAAAGGTCAGATGTGTAGGCCGACCTGACCTCGGCCTCCGCGTCCGGCACAAGGACCGGTTCTAACCCGCATGCGGCAATCATATCCTTCAGTTTCATACATACACCTCGCGCTTGCCGGCAACCACACTGGAATGACGGGGTTCAGCCTGGAAAAGTGCCGCACCCGCCAGCATTCCAATATCACGCCAGTTATCCCTTTGTTTGTTCGCGCGCCGCGCGCGGCGGGCTGATCTCTCCGTCTTTGACCATGAAGGCCGCCCGGACGGTTGTGCCGGAGCCATTTTTAGATTTGACCTCGAATTCGTCCGCGACCCGTCTGACGTTGGACAGCCCCATGCCGGCGCCAAACCCCAGAGACCTGATCCACTCGTTGGCGGTGGAAGTCCCGTCACGGCAGGCCCACTCCACGTCCTCGATGCCAGGCCCCGCATCGCGGGCCGACACCTCGGCCTTGCCGTTGGCGATCTGGCAGGAGAGTATGCCGCCGTCCGAATGGACGCATAGGTTGATCTCGAGTTCATAAGCCGCCACCGCAATCCGCCGGATCAGCTTCGGCTGCAAGTGGCGCGCCTGCAGCAGATGTTTGATCTCATTGGCGGCCTTGCCCGCATTCTCGAAATCATATTTACAGACTGTGAACTCCCGGCTCAGATACAGGTCAGACACGCCCTCTTGGTTAAAATGTTTACCGGACGCCGTCTCAAGCCGGTTCAGCTCCTTGGAAAGTTCGATCAAAAGAACCCGGTTGATATCACGCTGGCAGATGATGCCCACCAACCGCCGGTCACGGTTAAGGACAGGGAAACGGCCGTAATGGTAACGGTTGAAGTAACGCAACGCGAAAGATATCGGCATGTCGTCTTCCAGCACGACCAGTTTGGTCGTCATGTGCTTACTGCAAGGATCGCCGATATAGCCGCCACCCAAGGCACGGATAATGTCGTCGATGCTGACCAAGCCGAAGAAACGCCCGTCCTCCTCCACTGGCACGCCGCTGATTTTTTTACGGCGCATCAGTTCCTGCACATCGCGCAAAGGAGCCGAACGCGGCACCGTCACGAGTTCGGACGTCATCACATCCCGCACCTTGAGCCGCTGGATCAGCTCAAGCAGCACCAGCGGGTCGTTGCCAGCGCTGGCGCCTGAGACAGACTTGGGCTCCAAAAGCACCCGTGATGTGGGGGGAACGTTCATTTGCCTGTACGCAAGGCCGCATGCACCGCAATGCAAGCTTCGTATTTTGAAAGGGGGCAGGTGGCAAGCGTCATACGCAAAGTGTCCGCCACAGCAACCATGGAAGATGGCAGTGGCTTGCCGTTGACAACAACCACACCGGCCGCGCCCACGATCTGGGCCGTGCGCAACACCTGGTCGCCAGCCAAAGAGGTCAGCAGCAGCATGTCCTCCTCGTCGAGCAGCAGCACGTCGCTCATCAGGTCCGACGCCACCACATGCCTTATTTCCCTGCGGTAGCCCTCGCCCTCAACCAGCACATCCGCCTTCAAAACCTCTGCCACTTCAGCCATAGTCATAAAAAATCTCTTTACCCGGGGTGTGTTTCCAAAAGCGCCGCATACTATATATGACACCCCAGTTTTGAACAATCTGAAAAGCCGACGTCTTTGGGCTTGGCAGACCAGTGGTTCTTTTGCAATAATAATTGCCTTTTTTTGCCACCCAAACGCTCTGACTTGGCGACGGTACCAGCCAGAGACAACGCGGAGGTGTTTAACCGTGAATACCGCAGACAAACCGGCGGAAAGTCCGCACAAGCTCAATCCAGAGATCAAAGCCTTCATCGCTGAATGGAAAAGCAAGCCAGGCAACCTGATCATGGTTTTGCACCGTGTGCAGCAGAGTTTCGGCTATATCCCGCGGGAGGTGGCCTTTGAAGTGGCCGCGCTCCTGGATATACCGCTTGCGAAAATTTACGGCGTGATCACGTTCTACAATTTCTTCAAACTTAAGAAACCGGGACGCAACCAGATCCAGGTCTGCTTGGGCACGGCCTGCTACCTTAAGGGCGGCGAGGACATCATCCATGAACTTGAGGGCATATTGGGCGTCGGGCTCAACACCGTGACGCCGGACGGCGAATTCTCGGTCGAGGCGGTGCGCTGCTTGGGCTGTTGCGGCCTGGCGCCGGTAATGGTGATGAACGGCGAGGTTTTCGGCAAGATCAAGACCGAGGACTTGCGTGGCATCATCGCCAAGAAAAGGAAGGGCTGAGAAATGCACGCCACCGTTTGTGACATAATCGCCGACCTGGTGCAGAACTCGGTCGAGGCGGCTGCGTCGCTGGTGGAACTGGATGTGCAGACCGGGCCGGGCACGGTGAAAATACGGGTGGCGGATAACGGCAAGGGCATGGACGAAGAAACGCTCGCTAGAAGCACGGATCCGTTTTACAGCGAGGCTGGCAAACACGATCACCGGCGCGTGGGGCTGGGGTTGCCGTTGCTTTTGCAGACTGTCGAAGCTTCCGGCGGCAAGGCCGACATAAGCTCCACGCCGGGCGCAGGAACCACGATCGAGTTCGCGTTCGACACAAGCAACATAGACATGCCGCCATTCGGCGAACTGCCTGACACCGCGCTGGTGCTGATGGCCTCGCGCGGCCACCACGAGCTGATCTTGCGCCGGGTCACGCCGAATGACGCTTATACGGTGCGCCGGAGCGACCTGACAGCCACACTTGGCGATCTGGAGACGTCCGGCAACCTGATCCTGGCCCGGCAGTACATGCGCTCACAAGAACAGAATCTGATTAAGTAAGGAAGGAACCGACTATGGCAAAGCTGACGCTCGACGACTTAAGAAAACTGCGTGCGGAAAAGCAGAAACTGATTGAAAAACGCGACCCCGGCAACAAAGACGCGCAAATCGTTGTGGGCATGGGAACCTGCGGCATCGCCGCGGGCGCGAAAGAGACCTTCAACGCCATTATCGACGAGCTCGATGCCCGCGGCATAACCCATGTGCTGGTCCGCCAGACCGGCTGCATGGGCTCCTGCCACTCCGAGCCGACTGTGGAAGTGGTCGCCCCTGACATGCCGGCTGTGATCTACGGCAAGGTCGACTCAGACACCGGCAAGCGAATCGTTGACGAACATATTGTCAACAAACACCTGATCGACAACCATATTTGCGATAAACCGTCCATGGATATCGTCAGCGAAACCGGGAAATAAAGTCATGGCTTATAAACAATACATTCTGGTGTGCGGCGGAACGGCCTGCGAGTCGAACCGCGGGGTCGCGCTGTACGCGGCGCTCAAAAAAGCGGTACAGGAAAACGGCCTTGTCAACGACGTGCAGGTCGTCCGTACCGGCTGTCTGGGCTTCTGCGAAAAAGGGCCTATCGTCAAAATCCTGCCGCAAGACACCTTTTACGTCGAGGTCACGCCCGAAGACGCAGAGGTCATCGTCAAAGAGCACATTATCAAAGGCCGCGTCGTTTCCAGGCTGCTCTATGACAAGAACCAGAGCAAGCGCAACGTCGGCATCGAAGGCATAGATTTCTACCAGAAGCAGTTCCGCATCGTGCTGCGCAACTGCGGCGTGATCGACCCTGACAAGATCGACGAGTACATAGCGCGCGACGGCTACAAGGCGCTGGAGAAGGCGCTGTTCGAAATGAAGCCGCGCGATGTGATCGAAGAGGTTTCCAAATCCGGCCTGCGCGGGCGCGGCGGCGCCGGCTTCCCGACCGGCAAGAAATGGGAATTCGCGGCGGTGCAGCCCGCAGGCCAGAAGTACATGGTCTGCAATGCCGACGAGGGCGACCCCGGCGCGTACATGGACCGGTCAACGCTCGAAGGCGACCCCCACTCGATTCTGGAAGCCATGACCATAGCGGGATATGCCATCGGCGCGGACACCGGCTTCATATACATCCGCGCGGAATATCCGCTGGCAATCCAACGTCTGGAGACCGCGATCAGACAGGCGCACGAATACGGTCTGCTCGGCAAAAACATTCTCGGCAGCGGCTTTTCTTTCGACATCGAGATACGCCTCGGCGCCGGCGCTTTCGTCTGCGGCGAGGAGACCGCCCTGCTCGCCTCGATCGAAGGCAAACGCGGCATGCCCTCGCCCCGTCCGCCCTTCCCCGCCGTGAAGGGCCTGTGGGGGCGGCCGACCGTGATCAACAACGTCGAGACGCTCGCCAACATCCCGGTGATACTGCTCAAGGGCAACCTGTGGTTCAGCAAGATCGGCACCGCCACCTCCAAAGGCACCAAGGTGTTCGCGCTCACCGGCAAGATCAACAACTCGGGACTGATCGAGGTGCCGATGGGCACCACCCTGCGCGAGATCATTTTCGACATCGGCGGCGGCATCCGCGGCGGTAAGGCCTTCAAGGCCGCGCAGACTGGCGGACCGTCGGGCGGCATGATCCCGCCCCAATTCCTCGACACGCCGATCGACTACGAAAACCTCGGCAAGATCGGCTCCATCATGGGATCGGGCGGCCTGATCGTGATGGACGAGGACGACTGCATCCCGGACGTCGCCAAGTTCTATCTCGATTTCACGGTGGACGAGTCCTGCGGCAAGTGCGCCCCGTGCCGCATCGGCGGGCGCAAGCTGTTGAACTACCTGACCAAGATCTGCAACGGCGACGGGGCGTTAGAAGACATCGACAAAATGCGGGACATCGGCGAGGCCATGTCGCGCGCCTCGTTGTGCGGCCTGGGGCAGACCGCGTCCAATCCGGTCCAGTCCAGTTTGCGCTACTTCATGGACGAATACAAGGAGCACATCGTCAATAAGAAATGCCGCGCCGGCAAGTGCAAGAATCTGTTGAGCTATAGCATCAACTCGGAGAAATGTGTCGGCTGCACCGCTTGCGCGCGGGTGTGCCCGGCCAACGCGATCACCGGGGAGCGGAAGCAGCCGCACGTCATCGACACCGCAAAGTGCATCAAGTGCGGCCAGTGTTTCGAGGTGTGCAAGTTTAACGCCGTCAAGCGCTCTTAACCATCGAAAGGTCTCGTCCAATGTCAAACACGGTAAAGTTAGAAATCAACGGCATCCCGGTCGAAGTCCCGGCGGGCACGACCATTCTGGATGCCGCCAGAAAGGTTCACGTTAAAATCCCCACGCTTTGCTTCCATGACGACCTGAAGCCGTGGGCGGCTTGCGGCATCTGCGTGGTGCGACAGGCCGGCTCGCAGAAACTTTTGCGCGCTTGCTGCACGGACGTGGCGCCGGGCATGAAAATCACCACGCATGACTCGGACATCGTCAAGGTGCGCCGCACCGTGCTGGAAATGATCCTGGCCAACCACCCGAACGACTGCCTGCAATGCCCGCGCAGCGGCAATTGCGAGCTGCAGAAGCTGGCTGCCGATTTCGGCATCCGCGAGATACCGTTCCCGACCGACGTGCCTGCAATACCGGTTGACAAATCAACCCCGTCGATCGTCCTCAACCCGGAAAAGTGCGTCAAGTGCGGCCGCTGCGTGATCGTCTGCCAGCAGATGCAGAACGTCTGGGCGCTGGAGTTCATCGGACGCGGCGAAAAAACCCGCATCGCCCCGGCCGCGGATGTCGCCCTCAACGACTCGCCGTGCATCAAGTGCGGACAGTGCTCGGCGCACTGCCCGGTCGGCGCGATTTACGAGCGTGACCAGACGCTGGAGGTCTGGAACGCCCTGCGCGACCCTGACAAGCATTGCGTGGTGCAGATCGCCCCGGCCGTGCGCGTGGCCATCGGCGAGGCGTTCGGACTGCCGCCCGGAACCCTGATGACCGGCGAGACCTACGCCGGGTTGCGCCGCCTGGGCTTCAAGGCGGTCTTCGACACCAACTACAGCGCCGACGTGACCATCATCGAGGAAGGCAACGAGTTCATCCAGCGCTTCACCAAGGGCGGGGCTTTGCCGCTGATCACGTCCTGCTGCCCCTCGTGGACGGACTGGATGGAGAAGTACGCGCAGGATTTCATGCCGAACTTCTCATCGGCCAAATCCCCGCAGCAGATGCTGGGCGTGCTTTCAAAAACTTATTACGCTGAGAAGATGGGTATCGACCCCGCGAAAATCTTCATGGTGTCGGTCATGCCGTGCACGGCCAAAAAGTATGAGATATCGCGATCCGAGACCATGTTTGCCAGCGGCCATCAGGATATCGACGTGGCCATCACAACACGCGAACTCGCGCGCATGTTCAAGAGCGCCGGCATTGATTTCACAAAACTGGAGAAAGAGGCGGCGGATTCGATCTTGGGCGACTACACCGGCGCGGGCACGATTTTCGGCGTGACCGGCGGCGTGATGGAGGCCGCCCTGCGCACGGCCTATTGCCTGATCACCGGCGAGGCCCAGCCGCCCTCGATCAACTTCGAGGCGGTACGCGGCATGGAGGGGGTGAAAGAGGCGGAAATCGATATCAAGGGAGCCAAGGTGCGCATCGCCGTGGCCCACCAGATGGGGAATGTCGAACAGGTGCTGAACGCCGTGCGCGAAGACCGCAAGGCCGGCCGCAAGCCGCGCTATGATTTCATCGAGGTCATGGCCTGCCGCGGCGGATGCGTCGGCGGCGGCGGCCAGCCTACCGGCGCCACCGACGCCGTGCGCCGAGCCCGCACTGCGGGAATTTACGACGACGACGAGAAGTGCGCCATCCGCATGTCGCACCTGAACCCGCAGGTGCAGAAGCTTTATGCCGATTACATCGGGGAGCCCCTCGGCAAAAAAGCTCACAAACTGCTGCACAACCACTACCACCCCAAGAAACCCTATGCGAAATAACGTGCAGATTTGTTATCAAAGGAAAAGATCATGGAACTTGTAATACGACCTGACACCGAGGCGGCCTGCAATCTCGTGGCCGCCATTATCGCCAGAGCCGTCAGAGCAAAGCCCGATCTCGTACTGGGCCTGGCCACCGGACGCACCATGGAGCAGCTTTACGCGCGGCTCGTGGCCATGCACCGCGATGAGGGCCTTGACTTCTCGCGCTGCCGCACCTTCAACCTGGATGAGTACATCGGCCTGCCGGTCGAGCACCCGGGCTCATACCGCTATTACATGAACCGCCACCTCTTCAACCACATCAACATAGACCCTGCCAACACCTTCTTGCCCGACGGCATGGCCGATGACATCAAATCCGGCTGCGCCGCTTACGAGCGTAAGATCGCGAAAAGCGGCGGCATCGACCTGCAGTTGCTCGGCATCGGCGCCGACGGCCACATCGGTTTCAATGAGCCGTTGTCCGCGCTGAGGTCGCGCACACGCGACAAGACTCTGGCCGAACCCACCGTCAACGTCAACAAGACCCTTTTCGACAACCCTGACGAGATGCCGCACCGAGCTATCACCATGGGGGTGGGGACCATCCTGGACGCCCACTCGATCGTCTTGCTGGCCACAGGTAAATCCAAGTCCGGCATCATCGCCAGAGCCGTGGAAGGCCCGGTCACGTCGATGGTGACAGCCTCGGCGCTGCAGTTCCACCCACAATGCCGTGTGGTTGTCGACGAAGACGCCGCCGCCGACCTGCAGCATCAGGATTATTACCGGTGGATTTTCGCGCACGACCCTGACTGGGCTGAATACCGTGGCGATGTCTGAAAAAGTCAAAGTCGGCGTGATGCGTTTCGGCGCCTTGGGCGATGTGGCCTTGGCTCTGCCTTTCTTGCGCGCTCTGACCATCAAGCCGCTGGTCATCACCGCCTCGGCCGGGCGGGAACTGCTGTCTGACGAGTTTTCTGATTTTGTGGTGCTGGAGAGCAAATCCATCATGGCTCAGGCGCGGGTTCTGCTTGAACTGCGGCGGCGGCGCCTGGACGTGCTGATTGATCTCCAATCCAATGACCGCAGCCGCGTCATGTCGCGCATGGCCGGTGCGGGCAAGATATTCGAACGGGATTTCCCGCCGCGCGCGCTGCCGGCTGCGGCGGCGTGGCAGAAGATTCTCGCCGCCTCCGGGCTGCTGGGGCCTCTCGACCTGACATTCACGCCGAAGCCCAGGAACTACATCGCGCTGAACGCGGGCAGTTCTCCGCAATGGCTTTCCAAGCGCCTGCCCGACCGCAAATGGCGCGAAATAAGCGCCTTGCTGCGCGAGCGTTTCAACCTTCCCTTCGTGCTGACCGGCTCGCCCGAAGAACGCGAATATGTGGAGCATTTGGCGGGGCACATCGAAGGCCCGGCGGAGAACCGGGCGGGGCAGACCTCGCTTAAAGAACTTAAGCGGCTCTTGGCCGGCGCCTTCCTGACCGTCTCGACCGACTCGGCCGCCATGCACATTTCAGCCGCAATGAAGACGCCCACGATCGGCATTTTCGGCGCTACGGACTGGACGCGTTCCGCCCCATTCGGCCCCTGGACCCGTGTCGTTTACGACCGCGTGCATTATCCGGACGGCGTCCCTCCGGCCCAGAACATCCAGACCGCCGGCCCTTATTACGATCATGTTGACATCACCGTGGCACTGCAAGGTCTGTCAGGATTTTGCGGCGGATCCGACAGAATTCCCGGACAACCTTGATACGTGGCGGCAACCCTCCCCTTTTCTTGAATTCACAATAAAATTGCGTTTATCCGTGCCGGTCCGTGGTTCCCAAAACGGGTTGCGGGCTCAGCCCGAATCAAAGACATGCGCACATCCGACATCCCGGCCGTGAACCGGCTGCTGAAAAAGGCTTTCGGCAGCGTCAAGGCGCCGATCATCGATCTGGTGGCTATCCAGACGCGCGACCCTTTCCGGGTGCTGCTTGGCACCATCCTCAGCGCGCGCACCAAGGACGCCTGCACCGCGGCCGCCTGCGCGCGGCTCTTCAGCCGCGTCACCACGCCGGACGACCTGCGCGCGATCCCGGCGGAAGATCTGGAACGGCTGATCTACCCGGTGGGCTTTTTCCGCGACAAGACACGCCACCTGAAAGCCCTGCCGGACGCGCTGGACGTCAAATTCGGCGGGGGCCTGCCGTCGACCGTCGAGGAACTTTGCGAATTGCCGGGGGTCGGCCGCAAGACCGCCAACCTGGTGGTGGCGCTCGGCTTCAACAAGCCCGCGATCTGCGTGGACGTGCATGTCCACCGCATCACCAACCGCCTGGGGCTGGCACGCACCAAAACCCCGTATGAGACTGAAATGGCCTTGCGTGAAATCCTGCCGGCGCGCTACTGGATCACCTGGAACTCGTATCTGGTCGCCTTCGGTCAGACCCGCTGCTTCCCCCGCAACCCGGCCTGCGCCGGATGCCCTGTCGCCGCCTATTGCGACTTGCGCCAGACCGGCACGAACAGCACCCGCGCGCGGTCTTCGCTGCCGTCCGCCAAGAAACCCCACAGCAGGCTCCAGCGGTAGCGCAGTTCCTCGCCCTCGCCGCGGCGGTGCCATGCCGCCAGCACAGGCAGTTGCCAGTAGGTGAAGCCCGAGCGCGCGTCTTTCACGTGCCGCAGCATACCGCAAAGCATTCCGTAATAATGCCGGTCAGGGTTGCTCTCCATCCTCAACGCCGCGCCGCCCAGCAGGCTCCAGCGGAAAAAAGCTTCCCCGCTGTGAAGATCGGCGGCATATCCGCCCAGCAGCTCGAAACCGGCCGAGTGTTCAGGATAATGCGGGAACCTCAGCGGCCACGGCTGATCGTTCAGCCATGACCAGAAACGGCACGGCGGCGCGGCCCGCACGTCCGTCAGCAGCGCTGTCTCCGCCATCTCCGCGCATGAGGCCATGCCCGCGTCCGCATTCTTGTCGCCCAAGTCCCATACCGCCGCCACCAGCCGCCCTTCACTGCGCACGCACCGCGCCGCCTCTCCGAAATCTTTTTCCAGACGCTTTTCAACGCGGCGGCTGAATGCGCGGGCCATGCCCGGGCGTTCCCAGTAAGAGACCCACACCGCCCGCACGGCGGCGCCGCCGCTGTCTTGCAGCAGATACACACGGTCGCCGAACCAGCCTTTGAGGAAGCCGTATTCGGAGGGCCCGCGCGCCTTTTTACCGTCCAGCCACAAGGCCGTCCCCATGACGCCCAGGCTGTTGGTGGCGACCCCGCGGGACGCGGCGAAGAGCGCGGCATCCGGCGTGAACTCGGCGGCAGCGAACTTTTTCAGATACCGGCGCTCGGGATACGCTATCTCGGCCGTGGTCAGCGGCACCCGCGCGGCATAGGCCGCGTCGAGCGCCTGCCAGCCCGCGTCACGCCGCAGGCGGTTGCTGAAAGCCGCCCCGTCCAGATACGGCCGCAACAGTGCCCCGACAAGGAAAGGCGGGGCCTGCTCCAAGCCCTCCGCCGCGTCTTCAACTCGCACATGCCCCAACATGCTCACAAACCAGGCCGGCAAGGGCGTGGCCGTGTTGGCGGGAGCGCCGACCGCCTCCATGACGCTGTCAACGCCCGACAGCACCGCATTGCCCTCGGCGAAAGAGGTCAGCGCCAGATTGCGGTCAAGCGTGGCCATCGAAGCCTTAATCAGACTTTCAAGATCGAAATGACTGTCCTCGACCGCGTGGCAGAACTCATGGACATACAAGAAACGCTCAAGCGCCGCCCTTTCTGCCTTGCCGAGTTTCTTGCCGAGCATGTCCACATTCTCGTCCACATACACCAGGCGCTTGGTCTCCGAGTCGTAGTAGGCCGCGACCTGATCCTTCATCACGGCGCCGTATATCTCACGCAACCGTTCCTCGCCGCCCAACACCCGGAACGCCCGCATCAAGCGCTCGGCATCATCCATGAAGACGCGGTTCTCGGTCTTTCCCAGCTCCTTCCCGATCATGGACAGCAGAGCCTCACGCGACTCTTTCTCCAACGCGACCTCATTCACGAGCGGCAGACCGCGCAGCCGCTCGGCTTCTTGCCGGTAGCGGGCGATCCGCGCCTGGCGTTCCGCGCCCTGAATGCCGCGCGGCATCATGCGGCACCCGCCGCAAAAACCGGCGGTTAAAATCATCAACACCATACAGGCGTTTTTTTGTATACTTTTCATGAAAGCGACCATAAGGCAAGGTTTTTCAACCAGTTTAGGCTATTACTGTTGCTACAGGACTGGAATGATAAAAAAAACGGTCAATAAACAGCAACTTTAATCGTTTACACCTATGAAGCAAGTTATGCCGGAAGCCGAAAGCCAAGACGCGGATCTGCTGGCTGCCTTTAACAGCGGCAACACCAAGGCCATGGAGATTCTGGTGGAGCGTTACAGGCATGCCTTGTTCTCATGGCTGCTGGGAATGACCGGCAACCGCTCCGACGCAGAGGATCTTTATCAGGAGATCTGGATGCGGGTGATCAAGAACGCCGGACGTTTCAGCAACGTTTCGTTCAAGGCCTGGCTGTGGAAGATCGCCAAGAACCTACTGATCGACTTCCGGCGCAAACGGCGGCCGGATGTCAGCCTTGATGCCGTCGACGACGATGACGGGATGCCGCTGGTTGACCGGTTGGTAGCCAACGATAAAGGCCCGGCTCGGCAGATTGAACTGGATGACATGACAAGACGAGTGATGCAGGCGGTCGGGACTTTGCCCGAGATGCAGCGGGAGGTTTTTCTGATGCGGACGCAAGGCGAGTTTTCCTTCAACGAGATCGCCGCCGCGCTGGGGATACCCCTCAACACCGCCCTTGGGCGCATGCACGACGCCATACACAAACTCAAGCGACTTTTGTCGGAAGGAGCGACGTTATGAAACCGGCAGAGCAGGGTTTTGAAGGTTTCAGCTTCGGAAAAGACGAGGCCGCGTTGGCCGCGCTGGTCCGGCACGGTTTTGAAGCCGTCGGCGGGCCGTCCGCCCGGGTCACGGATGCGATCGCCGCAGAGGCGCGCCGCGCCGCCGGGCGCGGGTCATTTCGCCGCTTCGGGATCAGGCCGCGGGTCCTGACCGCCGCCGCCGCCGTCGCGGTCGCGGCATTCGCGCTATATTTCAACCAGGCCGCGCCGGACGACCGCCGCGCCAAGACGACGGTCACCGGTCTCAGCGCGGAAAGCGCTCACGGCCTGGCCGTGCTGTTGCTGGACATACAGGGCCTTAACGAAGAGAGCTTCTTCATGACTGAGGAAGCTGAACCTCTTTGGCTTTAGACCATATCTTCTCAATGGCGTAATATGCCCGCGCCTCGCTTGAAAAAACGTGGACGACCGCATTGATGTAGTCGGCCACCACCCATCCGCTGTCAGGCTCGCCAGACATGCGGTGACAGGCTACTCCCAGCTCTTTCATGCGGCGCCTGGTCTCGGAGACCAGCGCCTTGAGATGGGGAGACGAGGTGCCGGTGGCAACAACCGTGAAATCCGTCACGGAAGAAACGCCACGCACATCGAACACCCTTATGTCCGCCGCCTGCTTGGCATCCAAGGCCAACGCCGCCTCAATCGCAATCCGCTCAGAATTAATGGCTATACCTCCTTCCCTGTTCAATCATGCCTTTGCCCATGCGTCTCACGCCTGGGTAGCTTTCACGCCGCCAGAACCGTAAAGCCCGCGGCCGACAATATAGGATTCTACCGCAGGTGTAACAAGATAACGGATCGCGCGCCCCTGCGCAATTCTTCTCCTGATCTCTGACGAAGAAACGTCGAAGAGACGGCCTTTGATTATCCCCCCCGTCAGCCGGTCCCGCACGGCCGGCGGGAAATCAAGCTCAGACTCGCGCAAAGGCGCGTCAACTCCCGGGCGCATGACCGTGATCACGTCGCACAGCTCCAGCATTTCCAGAACCCGGTGCCAATGGCTCAACTCACGCAGCGAGTCCATCCCCATGATGAAAAAGCACCGGACACCCGCAAACTTCACACGCGCCTCCCGGACAGTGTCCAGCGCGTATGATACTCCGCCTCGGGCCAAATCCATCGCCGAAAGCTCAAAAAGCGCGTCGCCTTCCGTGCTCAGCCGGAGCATCTCAAGCCTGTCGGCGCCCGGTGCCAGATCCGCGTCTCCCAGCTTGAAGGGGGATACCGCGCAAGGCACCAGCAGCACCTTGTCCAAACCGAAAGCCTCGGCCGCGGCATGGCCGATCAGCAGGTGCCCCAAATGCACCGGATTGAATGACCCGCCTAAAATACCTATCCCCGCCATGCTCCACCTGCCCTTCAATAAAAAGTGTCACCCCAAAGCAATCCCTGATTCGGCATCGAAAATGCAAACCCCCGAAAGGTCAACCGACAAAACCGCCTCCTCCCCGGCCACGAAACGCCGGTCGGAACCCACCCGCGCCACCACACGCCCGCCGCCGCCAATCACCATCTGCACATACGTCTCGGCACCCATCGGCTCCACAACGTCAACCGTCCCGCTCACCGACGCCGCCACTCCCGCCGCCTCAGACGACATCCCGAGCGCCTCCGGCCGGAACCCCAAGACCGCGCGGCGTCCGCAAAAGCTTTCGAGCCGCGCCCGGCCGCGAAAGCCCGACAGCGGCAACGCCCCCCCGGCGTGGCGGAAGGCCAACAGCCCCGCATCCGATTTTATCACTTGACCGTCCAAAAGGTTCATCGCCGGCGTGCCGATGAAACCCGCCACAAAAAGATTAGCCGGATTCCGGTAAACCTCCAACGGCGGCGCGGCCTGCTGGATGACGCCGCGGTCCATCACCACGATGCGCTCTCCCATAGTCATGGCTTCGACCTGGTCATGCGTCACATAGATCATGGTCGCGCCCAGCCTGCGGTGCAGGCGGTTCAGCTCGCCGCGCATCTCCACCCGCATTTTCGCGTCCAGGTTCGACAGCGGCTCGTCGAAGAGGAACACCTTGGGCTTGCGCACGATCGCCCGCCCGACCGCCACGCGCTGACGCTGCCCGCCGGACAACTGCTTCGGCAGACGTTTCAGCAGCTCACCCAGCCCCAAAATCTCTGCCGCATCACGCACGCGCGCCTCGATCTCTTTTTTCGGCAAACCCCGCAGACGCAACCCGAACGCCATGTTCTCAAAAACCGTCATGTGCGGATACAGCGCGTAGTTCTGAAACACCATGGCGATGTCGCGGTCCTTGGGCGGCACCGCGTTGACCGTCCGCCCGCCGATGCTGATCGTGCCGGAGGTGATCTCCTCAAGACCGGCGACCATGCGCAGCGTCGTGGACTTGCCGCAACCGGACGGACCCACCAGCACCAAAAACTCGCCGTCGCGGACAGTCAGTGAGAAGCGATCCACCGCCAGCGCGCCGCCCTCATAACGTTTGCAGACATCCTGTAACAAAACTTCAGCCATAAAACCCAAATGCCGGCATGCCCGTAACCCGATTCAATCTCACACAAAGGCACAACGGACACAAAGGATGCTTTTTGAACACTCATCTCCGCCTTCGTGCCCTTCGTGGCTTCGTGTGATAAACAACTTTCTTTGATGCGCTTATAGCTTTGCGAGATGTTAAAGCACCATGCGCACGCCGCGCAACCTTTTCAGCGCGGCGTCAAAAAATTCCATCTCTTCCCGGCTCCGCATCTCGACCGAGAGACTATAGGCCCGGTAGCGTCCTGCGGAAGAACAGCGCGACTGTGTCAGCGGCGCGACCACCCTGAACGCTTCCAATAAAGCGGCAACCTCCGACTCAACGAAGACCGGCAGCTCGGTTATGATCCGGAAATGGAACGTGGCCGGATATTCCGGCCCCTGCGCGTTATCAAACATGACAGAACCCCGCGGGCGACAGCAACAATTCGAATAACAGTGTAACCGCTCAGCCCGCAGGCAACAAGTCCGCTGTTGACTTTAATACGCCCCTCCACGAAAATATGGCACATGCGCGACACAAGCAGGCCAAAGAACCCAGGCTTAAGACGGAACCGTACCATAATCCGCTTTCCCCCACTTGTCTGCGGTCTCTCTGTGTGGACGCAACTACCATTTAACCCCGACCCCTTATGATAGCGATCGTCGACTACAAGGCCGGCAACCTCACCAGCGTCGAGTTGGCGTTCCGCGCCATCGGTCGCGAGGCGCGCGCCACTTACGACCCCGCGCTGATACTTGACGCCGAGCGCGTGGTCTTTCCGGGCGTCGGCGCCGCAGGATCGGCCATGCGGCATCTGGCAGACTTCGGGCTGCTGTCCGCCATCAAAGAGGCCGCGGCCCGCGGCACCCCGTTCCTGGGCATCTGCCTCGGCACACAGATACTGCTGGAACACTCAGCCGAGGACGGCGGCGTCGAAACTTTGGGCATCATCCGCGGTCGCACACAAAAATTCAGTCCCGCCGACCCCTGGCAGAAGGTGCCGCAGATCGGATGGAACCGGATCAGCATCCAAAAGCCCCACCCGCTGCTGGACGGCATTGAAGACAACAGCGAATTTTACTTCGTGCACAGTTACTATCCGGTTCCCGCCGACCACGCCGATGTGATTTGCGCCACCGATTACGCGGGCGTCGCGTTCGCCTCGATGCTGGGACGCGGCAATGTGGCGGCGACCCAATTCCATCCTGAGAAGTCAGGACGCATCGGGCTGCGGCTGCTTGATAACTTCACCCGCTGGAAACCGGGCCGAAGCCTCGCCGCGAATGGCTAACCAAAGAGACCAAACTGATTTATGCTGACCAAACGCATCATTCCCTGCCTGGACATCATCAACCGCCGTGTCACCAAAGGCGTCAACTTCAAAAACAATGTCGATCTGGGCGAGCCTGTGCAGATGGCCGTGGGATACTCTGAAGGCGGCTGCGACGAATTGGTGATGTACGACATCACAGCTTCGGCGGAAGGCCGCCCGATTGACATCGGCATGGTCAAAGAGATCGCAAAGGCCGTCCGCATTCCTTTCGCCGTCGGCGGCGGCATCGCGACGCTGGAAGACATGTCGCGCGTTCTTTTGGCGGGCGCGGAAAAGATTTCAGTCAACTCGCTGGCGGTCCGTGACCCTGATATTATCGCGCAAGGCTCGCGCGCGTTCGGCGCGCAGTGCATCGTCCTTGGAATGGATCCCGTGTCCACCGGCGACCGGCGGTCATGCCCCAGCGGCTACGAGGTGACCACGCGCGGCTTCCGCGAACAGACCGGCCTCGACGCGGTCGAGTGGGCCAGAAGGGCCGAGCAACTGGGTATCGGCGAGATCGTGGTCAACTCCGTCGACGCCGACGGCACCCGCGGCGGCTTCGAGCTGAAGGTCACGCGCCTGATCGCCGAGGCCGTCCGCGTGCCGGTCGTCGCCTCCGGCGGGGCCGGCTGCCCGGAACACCTGCGTGACGCGTTCAATCTCGCGCGCGCGGACGCGGCCATAGTCGCCGGCATGTTGCACACCGGCGAATACACCGTCAGGCAGATCAAAGAGGCGCTTGACGGCTACGGCATCCCCATGCGCATGCGCTGGTAACCACGCGGCTTAGCGGTTTGCGATCCGTTAGCCGTCATGGTTCCGGCTGGCGGCGGCAGGCATGACATGCCCCATCGCACGGTTCTCCTGCCACGTGTCGCGCAGGGTCCTTATGCGTATCAGGCCGCGGAACTGGTCCAGCTTCAGGCGCGTTACGGGCGTCACGCGCATGCGCCAAGGCTTGTCGGGTTCGAGACAAACGAAATTGTCGTCGCAACGCGCTCCCATGCCGTCAAGCGACACCCAGACCCACAGCGCCGGATGGTGGCTGGTCAGCGTCACGGCAAAGCTGTTGTCGTCCCAGTTGCGGATCTCGGCCCTGATGCGTGGCGACAACGGCGACATCTCGCGCCAAGCGCGGAAATTCACAATGTCCCACGACAACTGGTTACCCTGCTCGTCAAGAAGATATATCCACAACAGCAGGTTCTGGCATCCCGTCTTGCGCAAGGCATCGGCCACCTTAATCGCGCAAACACTCTCCTGGGCTGTCATCGCGACAGCCACCTTTCTGGAACCTTCGAGCACCGCCAGGCCCTCCATGTCGGTGGCCCGCCACTGCACCTCGCCCTTAAAAGCTTTGCGCCCGTCGTTAAAAACAAGCACGTCAACCACTCCCGGCGCTTCCCTGTACAGTCCGCCCACCGAGGGCGTGGCGAAAAAACGCCTCGCGAAATAGTGCAGCGCCTTCCAGTTGCCGCGGCCGTCCAGCGAAGCGGGGCTGCCGCCGCACCAGCAATCGTTGAGGCGCCAGAAGACGAACCCGGGGAGTTGCGGACTTTCCGCCCTGACAGTCTGGAACTTTCTTTTGACCGCCAGCGCCTGTTGGATCTGGCTCAGCCACAAAGCATTGTCGAAGCCCGAGGGCATCATGAACTCACGCAAGAACTCCCGGTAAACCAGCTCCGTTCCGCCGAGGGGGTCCATGTGCAGGGCGCAAAAGGGGTGCGAGACATTGCGCGCTTTTTCAGAAAGATACTCCGCCGCGACACGCGGCTCGGGATAAGCGGGCAGGCAGACCGACCCCTCTTCACTGCCAAATGCAAACGGCGCGTGTCCGAAATAAGGCAGACAGGCGGAGCCGGGCGCGCACTCTTCCGCGGCGCGCGACCTGGCTTGCCGATAAGGCGCGGCGTCGTTTTGCGCCGCGCCGCCGTCCGGAAGACCGCCCCATAGCACCAACGACGGATGGTGCCGCAGACGGCGCATCGCCCCGCGCAGCGCGTTGTCGAACACCTCCAGGTCCGGCTGGGCCGGATGGCCTCCGCCCTGAGCGGGCGGAATCACGTCCTGCCACACGCAAACCCCGTATTCGTCGCAAAGATTGTAAAAGGCGTCGCTCTCATATATGCCTCCGCCCCACACCCGCAGACAATTGATGTTGGCGACCGCCGCGGCTTTTATCAGCGCCGCGTATTCCACGCGGGTCAGACGCGACAAAAATATGTCGGCCGGACACCAGCTTGCGCCCTTCAAGAAAAACGGTTGCCCGTTGATCAGGAAGCGCAGCAGTAAGTCATTGCCGGTTTTTTTTGTCTCAATCCGGAAATCGCGCAACCCGATCCTGCGCGAAACATGTTCCAGACAGGTGCGCCCGGCCAGGACGTCCACCGTGACCTCGTACAGCGGCTGCTCCCCCATGCCCGCCGGCCACCAGAACTGGGGATTCTTGACCGTGATCGCCAGATCCAGGCTGTCGCGGTCAAGTATCGCGCGAGCCTCATGCATGATACTGCCCTTGTAACACACGCGCGCCAGAACCTCCAAGTGCTTGTCCGGCTCGTACCTTGCACAGCGCACCGAAACCGTCAACCCCACGCCCCCGCAGGTGGCGTGATCCTGCTTCACCGCCACATCGAGAACCCGCACCGTCTTAAAGGCCAGTACCGCCGCGTCGCGCCAGATGCCGCGCGTCAAGCCCGCGACAGAAAAACCCGGCACAACATCAACACACCCCGGCGCGATGCAGGGCGCTTGAGCGGCAACGGGAGCGTCCGCCGGAAGCTTGACCTCCAGCCGGTTTTTGCCTTTACGCAGGTGATCCCTGACATCAAGCTCGACCGGCTCCAGAAAACCGCGGCTTTTACCCAGAATGCTGCCGTTAAGAATCACCTCCGAAGCGCATGTGAGCCCGTCAAACTGCAGCAAAACAACATCACAGTCATCCAGATCCTCGGCCACGAAAACCTTTTCATAAAACCAGCCGGTTTCAGCCACCCACGCCATTCTGGTGATGTTGTTGTCCAAAACAGGGTCTTCCATTTCGCGCGCGGCCATAAGATCAGTATAGACACAACCCGGAACC
Organism: uncultured Lentisphaeraceae bacterium; assembly: GCA_964428885.1. Lineage (GTDB taxonomy): Bacteria > Verrucomicrobiota > Kiritimatiellia > RFP12 > UBA1067 > JAQVQN01. The sequence goes on along the minus strand of CAYRZP010000008.1, from coordinate 9,954 downwards.
TGAGCAGGCAAGAACTTTTTCGATCCTTGCTTGCGCACAGTCCAATCACCCGACAAATCAAGTTTTCTCATAAACTATCCGATCCCGCCTTCCATCGCTTTGCCGCTGTTGATATTCCATTCCCGACGACAATAAAGAATAAGAAGATTCGGCCATGCTTGGCAGCCGCAGAAATTAATCCTGTCAAAAAATGAGTTGTTTCTGCACAGACTGCGCGACCACAACCTGTACAAGTATTCTGTAATTAAACAGGCGGCAAAGTCAACCGTCAAAAACGCGGCGCGATTCCACTTAATTATGCGCAATAACCAAATTGTTATTGAAAAGGCTAGCCATTATTGTGTAAAAGTGTTTTGTTTGATTTGGTGATGCGGCAGAGTCGCCATCGAAATGAGGAGGATGTGCGATTGAAACGAATCGTCGTGATAGGCAGCACTAACACCGACATGGTGATCAAGGCGGCGCGCATCCCCGCGCCGGGCGAAACTATCCTTGGCGGGCGGTTCATGCTGAACCCCGGCGGCAAGGGCGCCAACCAGGCGGTCGCGGCGGCGCGGCTGGGCGGGGACGTCACATTCATCGCCAAGGTCGGCAACGACCTTTTCGGACGCGAGGCCAAGTCGCTCTTCGAGAAAGAAGGCATCCGCACCGATTTTGTTCTCACAGACAACCGGGAACCTTCAGGCGTCGCGCTGATCATGGTCGGCGAGAACGGCGAAAATTGCATTGCCGTGGCATCAGGGGCTAACGCCGTCCTGTCCCCGGAGGATGTTGAAGAGGCACAAGGGGTCATAGAGCATGCCGACCTCGTGCTTATGCAACTCGAGACCCCGCTTGACACGGTCTGCCGCGCGGCCGAAATCGCGGTCAACAAATGTGTCCCGGTCATCCTGAACCCGGCCCCGGCCCAAGCCATCCCGGCGGATCTTTACGAGTGCCTTGAAGTCATCACGCCCAACCAGACCGAGGCCGAATTGTTGACCGGCATAAAAGTGTCGTGCCTGAAGAGCGCCGAGGCCGCCGCGAAGGCCCTGCGCGACAAAGGCGCGCTGCAGGCCGTCATCACCATGGGCGCCAAGGGCGCGTATGTGTATGACGGCGATGATGGTGTCATGGTGGACGCGCTGAAGGTCGCGGCCGTGGACACGACTGCGGCGGGCGACGTTTTCAACGGCGCGCTGGCGGTGGCGCTGACCGAGGGCCTTGAACTGGCGGAGGCCGTCAGATTCGCCTCAAAAGCTGCGGCCGTGTCGGTCACGCGCATGGGCGCGCAAGCCTCCGCGCCATACCGCGCGGAACTTTAAAACCACCGCACTAATGCACCAAAGCACTAATTTTCTAACACACTAACTCCAGGAGCCGTTATGTTTTTCGTCGAGAACTATGCCGTGGCCGTCTTTTTCTGCGTGATCACCATGCTCTGCTGGGGCTCGTGGGGCAACACTCAGAAACTGGTGGCGAACGACAAATGGAAGTATCAGCTTTTCTACTGGGACTACGGCATCGGCATTCTGTTGAGCGCGCTGCTGTTCGCGTTCACGCTGGGCAGTTGCGGCGCGGAAGGTCGCGGGTTTCTCGCTGACATCCGGCAGGCCGGGCTGGGCCATCTCGGGCTGGCCTTCCTCGGCGGCGTCCTGTTCAACCTGGCGAATATCCTGCTGGTCATCGCCATCGATCTGGCGGGTCTTGCGGTGGCGTTCCCGATCGGCATCGGTCTGGCCCTGGCACTGGGAGTGCTCCAGACCTTCTGGTTCAATCCCAAAGGGGATCCCATGCTCCTGTTTGCGGGCGTGGCCTTGGTGGCGCTGGCGATCATCCTCAACGCGCTGGCGTATAAGAAACTTGTCGCGTCGAAGACAGGTGGCGCGCAGAAGGGCGGGGCCGGGCTGGGCATCGCGATCTCCGTGATCGCCGGCGTGCTGATGGGCGCGGGTTTCTTCGGACTGGTTTCAAAGGGCATGGTCACGGATTTCGCGAGGCCCGAAGCAGGACTGATGACGCCTTACACGGCACTCGTGGTGTTCGCGCTGGGGTTGTTTGTTTCGAACTTCCTCTGGAACACCATCGCCTCGCTCTGGCCTGTGCGCGGCGAGCCTGTTTTGCCGTCGTCCTACTTCTCGCTGGGCACGCCGCGGCTGCATGCGGTCGGCATTTTGGGAGGCACGATCTGGAATATCGGCATGGCGCTCAGCCTGATCGCGGCAGGCAAGGCCGGCCCCGCGATCTCTTACGGCCTCGGCCAGGGCGCGACGCTGGTGGCGGCTTTGTGGGGAATCCTGGTCTGGAAAGAGTTCAAAGGCGCGCCGCGCATCGCGCACAAGCTGAATCTGGCGATGTTCGTCCTCTTCGTGGCCGGCCTGGCCCTGATCATACGCGCCGGGACATAAATCGGGTTGCAATCGGCACTTAAAAATCCGAAACTGTTGCCCGTATGGAACAGCAGCTCACGCTTAAATATTTCAAGTCACGCTTCAAATGGCGCGACGTGGCGGACGCGGCCCGCACCACAATCCGCATGGATGAGGGCGAGAAAGAGCCCGGCACGGCTTGGAAACGGCGCATCCTGCTTTCGGAACACTCGCCCATCCGCCAGATGACCTTCAAATGGAAATGGCTGAACTTGAAATACTGGGTCAGCGTCCATTTCGTGCGCCATAAGATCGGCATCGAGCATTATGTCAGCACGCAGCGATCCGACCGCACCGGCGTCAACCGCGACGAGACCCCGCAGGCGGCGCTGGTCAACCACGAGTGTTTCGCCAACGCGCAGTCCGTCATATTCATCTCGCGCAAGCGCCTGTGCCGTCAGGCCTCGGCGGAAACCACCGCCGCCTGGCGCCTGGTGCTGGACGAGATCCGCAAATGCGAGCCCGAGCTTTTCAGCGTCTGCGTGCCCGAGTGCGTTTACCGCGGGTTCTGCCCGGAGTTCAAGTCTTGCGGCTATGCCGAGACCGCGGGCTTCCGCGCGGCGCTGGCCGCCTATCGCGAAGGCGCTGAATGAGCGCGCGCCGGGAGACGCAAGCCGCGTGCGCTAGCCGCGCCGACGCCAAAGGCGCCAGAACCAGAAGCGCAGGCGCTGCCACCAGCTTGGACGGTTGCGGTTCGGATCCGCGCCGACCTGCATATAATCTCGGTCAGAAAGTCCCATAAATGCAAACAGATTCTAACAGACCGGCGCGGCCGGATACACGGCAAAACGAGCGCGGGCAGCCTGCAGGCGAACGGCTGCAGAATGTGCTCGCGCGCCGCGGCATCGCGTCGAGGCGTCATGCCGCCGACATGATCGCCGGCGGCGAGGTCACCGTCAACGGCAACGTGATCACAGAGCCCGGCGCGCGCGTCGACCCCGGGCAAGCCGACATCAGGGTGCGCGGCCAGCGCCTGCCTAAGTCAACTGAGGCACCGCGGACCGTGCTGCTTTACAAACCGCGCGGACTGATCTGCTCTGCCGACAACGAGCGCGGCGACACGGTCTGCGACCTGATGCGCCAGCATTTCGCGGAACGCCTGGTGCCGGTCGGCCGTCTGGACAAAGACAGCGAGGGCCTGCTGCTGATGTCCAACGACGGCGAGCTGACGCAGGTCATGACCCATCCGCGTTACGGCCACACCAAGACCTACATCGCCCGTGTGGCGGGCCACATGGAAGAGAGCAAGATCGCCCTGCTGCGCTCGCGCATGGAGATTGACGGCTACCGCATCAATCCTGTCGAGGTCGAGGTGCTTAAAGTCGGCCGCGACCACACCCACAAGCTGGCCTTCACGCTCACGGAAGGCCGCAACCGCCAGATCCGCAAGATGTGCTCGCTGGCCCGTTTCGTGGTGCTGAGCCTGACCCGCGTCCGCATCGGGCCGCTGAAAATCGCCCACATGCAGCCCGGCGAGTGGCGCGAACTGACCGAGTCCGAAATCCGCTTCCTCAAGAAACCTCTGGCGCGCGCGACCGTCGACAAACGATAACTTGTCGCAAAGGTAAACGTTTCTAATACGCCCTACGTTGTAAGGGATGGCCATGTTCGAGCACCTTTACATCCACATACCTTTCTGTGACGGCAAATGCCACTACTGCGGCTTTTATTCGGTAATGGCCGCGCCCGGCCTGACCGGCCTTTACGCCGGGCTGCCCGCCGCCGAGCTGTCCATGCTGCGCGAAACACGCCAGATCGTTGGCCGGTCGCCGATCCGCACCGTCTACATGGGCGGCGGCACACCCGCGATGCTGGGGTGCGACGGACTGAAGCGGCTGGCCGACAGCATCGCCGCCAGACTTGACCTCAGCAGCGTGGCGGAGTGGACCGTGGAGATGAACCCCGCCTCGGTGAACGCAGGCCTCCTGCGCGCGCTGCGCGCCATCGGCGCCAACCGCGTCAGCATAGGGGTGCAGATCTTCGACGATCCGTCACTGCAACAGATCGGACGGCACCACACCGCCGCAGACGCCGCGCGCGCCGTGGCCATGGCGCAGGACGCCGGCTTCGGCAATACCGGCATAGACCTGATCGCCGGACTGCCGGGGGTGACCCCTGAAATTTGGGAGCGGACGCTTGAACAGGCGCTCACGCTGCGGCTCAAGCACCTTTCGGTCTACGCGCTCAGCGTCGAACCGGGCACCGTGCTGGCGGCGCAGGCCGCCGCCGGCCTGAAGCTGCCTGACGAGGCGGCGCAACTGGCGGCGTTGTCGCAGGCGGAACGGCTGCTGGGCGCCGCCGGCTTCTCGCGCTACGAGATCTCGAATTACGCCTTGCCGGGCTTTGAATGTCTGCACAACCTCAGCGTCTGGCGCGGGTACGACTATCTGGGCTTGGGGCCCGCCGCGGCATCGCGCGTCGGCAAAACGCGCTGGACCAACTGCTCCGACCTCGCCGAATACATCGAGTCCGTGCGGCATGGCCGCCGCCCGGCTTGCGAGCGCGAGCACCTCGACGAGGTTGACGACGCATTGGAGCGCGCGGTCTTCGCGCTGCGGCTGGCTGAGGGCATCGGCCTGGAAGAGACAAGGCAGCGTTTCGCGGTCTTGTCCGGACGCGTCAGCGATTGGGAAACGCGCCTGCAAGGCTTGGAGCGCCAACACATCACCGAGCGGCACGGCCGGCGCTGGCGCCTGACCGCCCGCGGCCGCGATGTCTGCGACGCGGTTTTGCGCGAACTGGTGTGAAGCGCGAACCGCGTAGGCGTGACAGTTATCCTAGAACATGGAGATCGCGGTCATTCCGGTGCGGGGCTTTTTCCGGCAGGCGTCAACAGGCGTTACCCACCAATTTCGTGCCCTTTGCGCCAAAAAACGACAGGGTCAAAGGACAAAGTAAAATCGCCTTTGTCAGAATAACCGCGCACCCTCCCCTTGTCAAAGTAACCGCGCCCCTTCCCACGACTGGGGGGCGACTTTGCTTTGTCAATTGACGCTTTTGATAATTTTATGGACGTGTCGCTGCTGTTGGAGGATGTCTTAGGACGAAACGTGGATTTGGTCACGCGCGAATCATTGAGCCCTTACATTGGCCCTCACGTTCTTCGGGAGGTGAAACATGTCACCCTCCACACATGAGTATTTGCGTCACATGCTTGACGAGATCGATTACGTCACGTCCCAGTTGCTGGGCAAGGATTTTGAGTCTTTCGCCGTCGCCCCAACCCTGAAACGGGCGTTCGTGCGGAGTCTCGAAATCATCGGCGAGACCGCCAAGAAGCGTCCGGACGATCTCAAGGTGTCCCATCCCGAAATCGAGTGGCGCAAAGTCACGGGAATAAGTGACCGCCTGATCCACGGCTATTTCGGTGTCGACTACAGGATTGTGTGGGATGTTGCGACCACGAAGCTGCCCGAACTTCGAGAACAACTGTTTCGGTTACTTGAGACGGTTGATGGCAGCCCCAAAAAGGGCAGTTCAAGATTAAACGCAAAGAAAGAACTCTCTTTCTTGTGCCTTCGTGTGATACATAAACCGCGAATGAACACAAAACAACGCGAGGATCTTAGCGCGTCGCAGTGGTAGGGAGGTTTCCCCGAAACCGCCGCAACGGACGCCTCGGGGATGCGTCCCTACCCCGCGCGCGCCTACCGGAACGCAGCAAAGTAGGGCGGGACGGCCCCGGACCGCCCGCAATCCTCAAAAACCCTTTGTCGGCTAACGGGAGGCTCGGCACAGCTCCCAGTTCTGGGCCATGTAGATGGCGGCGCGGCGCGCGGCTAGCCGTCGCGGCTCAAGCATCAAAATCTTGCGCCCCCGCAACCAGCGACCGCCCAACAACGCGGGGGCGACCCGTGTAGTCTTGCCAGATGGCACGCCAGCGCATCATTTGCGCAACTCACGCTGCAGCTTCTCCATAAAATCACTGACCTTTTCCACGGTCTCTTCGCTGATCATGTTTTTTACCACGTTGGCCATGACGTTTTTAAGGGCGCTGGTGTCCAGCCGCGGCTCTTCAACCGTGCCGGTCACCGGTATCTTTATGACCGTGTCGCGCATAATTTTACCGGCCACCTGTCCGGCCAGCCTTTCCGTCACCGGCACCTCGATCAGATATTTGATCTTACCGTCAAACGCCGCCCATCCGCTCACAGTCACCGGCTGCCCGTCAAATACGATGCGCAAAGGTGCCAGATGGACGCGCCCGTCTTTGACCGATATGCCCGCCGGCAGCCGCTCCGCCTCGTAGCGCGCGCCTTTGACTTTGATCATCGCCAACATTTCCCGCAACGATTGCCCCATATCAATGCTGAGCCGGTCGAAGACTATTTCCAGCTCAGCCGCAATTTGTTTTTCAGGCACAGCGTCAGGCGCGTACTCGAAACTCTTCAGGTCTGCCGTCACCGTGCCGCTCTTGACCGAACTGCCAATGAACAACGGGTTGACCCGCGCCAAAAGCAGGTCAACCATCTCTTGCGTGATCGCCACTTTCTCGAGCAGCCGGGTTTTCGGAGGGAAAGTCAGCGTGAAGCCGCGCGCGCCGGTCTGCGCCGCGGGCGCCAGCCTCAGACGCCCGCCGTTCAAGACCGGAGCATAATCCATCTTGACCACGCCTTGCGACATGCGCAACGCGATGTCGGCCGGCTCGGCTTTCAGCCCCATGCCTTTTAACGACTCTATGCGAGAAGCGCCCGAGAACTCACCTTCAGACAACACCGTCGGCCAACCGCCAGCCATCGGCGCGACGAAGCTGAACTCGCGCGCCTTGCGCCCGGTCATTTCAAAAGCCCCCCAACCCCAGGCGTCCAGCAGTCCCGTCAACGCGGCGAAATCCACTGCGGCGCGCCCTTTGGCAGACAAAACACAACGACCTGAGAAATCTTTCAGCTCCGCCGAGCCGTCCATCTCCAACAAACCCGACTTCAGGTTGAGCCTGGGCGCCAGCAGAAGGTCGCCGTCCGGCGGCGCCCGCAACTCGATGTCGCATCGCGCCGCAGGCTCGGCGAAAACCGTGACGCCGTCGCGCACGAAAGAAGCACTGCCCGCCACAGCCGCTTCCATCCGCATTTCGGCGGCGGCGCCCTCGCGGCTCAAAGCCCCTTCCAACCGCACATCCGGAACACGCCAGACACCTTCCGCCGCAGTGTGACGCAAGTCAACGCCTCCCGCATTCACGCGCGCTTTAATCACGCCGCCCGCCATCTCGGCGGTAACATTCGCCAGCGCCCTTCCCTGCCAAGCCTTCAACCGTCGCTGCGCCGCAACAGGCAGGACACCCCCCAGCAGCCTGCTCAATGCGGCGACATCCAGATCGCTTTTCAACGAGAATCCGCGCAGTACCGTTTCGCGGCCGCCCTCCGGCAAAGCCAGACGCAGCCATCCGCCTTCAATCCCGCCGTCAGTCAGAACCACTTTGAACGCGACATCTTTAAACTCGCGCTCCGGCCTGCCCGCCTTTAGCGGCACGCTCCCTGTGAAATGCACCGTGCCCTGCGGCAGAACCGACAATTGCCCCGGACGGGCCTCCACCGCCATGTCAGATATTTTCAAAAATGATGTCACCTTGACGCCGTCCGGTCCGACCGCGGTCGCCACATCCACATGCGCGGAACCCACCATCGGGGGGCATTCCTTAATTATTTTTCTAAAATCCCGCGCGAAGCGCGTCAGATCCAGCCGCCCTTTGACAACCGCCGCCTCAAAGCGCCCCTTGCCGTACAAGTCGGCAAAAGGCGCCTTGAAATGAAAAGCTTCCACATCAGGCCACCCGCCGTAAGGGAAGCGCGCCTTGAACAGCAACGAAGGAGCGGGATCCAGCGTCAGCCTCAAGCCATCGGCCATCATCGAAAGCCCCGCCGTTTCCGCTTTGACATCCACAAGCACGGCGTCAGCGCCGCCTTCGACACTGAACATGGCGTTCAGGTCGCCACGCTCAAGCTTGAACCCCGAAGCCAAGCCCAACACCGAGGCGAAGTCACGCGCGATCACCGGCAGACGCGCGGTCGCCTTGGCCTTGACCGCGCCTGTCACCGCGCGGCCGCTTTCCAACCCCTTCAGCGCGCCCTGAGCCTCCGCACGCAACCACGGCGAAGAAAAATCAAACTTGCGTATTTTGAGCCCGCCCGCCTCATGCCACACGTCCGCCATCAGGGCCAGATCACACGCGGGAGAAAGCTTCCGGTCACCGTCCTCCAGTGAAAACCCGTTGACCAGCAATCCGCAATCAGCGGCAAACCGGCCCTTGCCGGATTGCGACACGGTCACAACCCCTTCCGTAGTCCCGCTGCCGATCCACGGCTTGCCCGTGGCATGACGCAGCAGCGGACGCAAAACGGCAATGTCGACATTCATCAGCTTGATCGTTATTTTCTCGGGCTGCGACCGAGCTTGAGCGTCGCGCTCTTTAATAAAGTCCCTGACACTCTGCAGGCGCCCTTGCAGCGTCACGCTCCCGCCCCCGACCGTCATGGCCAAGTCCATCTCCGCCGGTTCGCGGTAAGAGTCCATCCGCGCCCGCCCGTTGATCCCGTCCGCCACAAAAGGCTCGCCGTCGTCCCCGCGCACCTCCGCTCGCCCGTTCTCCACCGCCAAGCCTAAACCGACGTCAACCACAGGCAGAAAAAAGATGCCCTTGCCTTTAGACGCCTTGACAGCCTCCGGCTTCTTGCGTTCCGCCGCGCCAGGCGGCGCGAGCGACAGCGCCAGCTCCGGCCTGACCAGCTTCACCGTCCCCAGGTCAAGCTTGCCGACCGGCAAAAGGCGCAACAGCCCGCGGTCGAAAATGGCCTCGTCGCCGTTGAAAACGATGCCCCGCGCCGGATTCTCATAAAACGGTTTCCGCACGCTGATCTTGGTGAACCACCCCAGCGACCAGCCACCCGCGTCCACCTTGGCGGGCGCGATGCGGCGGTTGACCGCGTCCAGAACCATCCGCCTTGCGGCATCAGATGACATGATCGCGGGCAACAGCGCGAACACCAGCGCCGACACAACGGCCAGAGCCAGAAAAGCCCTCAACAAACCCGCGCGACATCCCGGATTTGCCTCCAGTTCCTCGTCTTCCCAAATGGTGTCGTATTTAGACATTAGCGCGCCGCCCCATGCCGCGGCTGGTGATGTGGAGCCAGCCTCCCGCGTAATGATGCCTCAGTTGCCTTGCCATGAGACAACTTTAACAAAACCTGGCAGACAGCTCAACCCAACCCTGTTTTCAGCCTCTGCAAAGTGCTTGTGCGTGCAACACGAACCTGTTCCATATTGAGCATACTCCCCCCATCCAGTCCGGCTTGTCAGGACGGAAGAAATTATGCCTCAAAATGATACAATCCCCGATGGCCGATTGGCGCACTTTCTAATGGCCGGGTATAAAAAACGATCTGGCAACCCTCCATTCTGACAAAATTTCGAATTCTCTTGCTATTCAGGTTGTTAACTTTATATTAAGGCATTTTAAGAAAGGAAAAAAAGATGAAGCGAATGATTCTCGCCGCAGGAGCGGCGGTTTGCGCGGCGACGGCGTTAGCCGATTTCAGGATCACCATCGATC
>CAYRZP010000007.1:0-32220 GCA_964428885.1 uncultured Lentisphaeraceae bacterium | reverse complement strand
GCTGCTGGCTGTCGGGACAATCGTTCCCTCGTGTGAAAGCAAGGCCATTTTGACGCAGGGCGGCGGGAATTTCAAGCGAGAGCGGGCGTGGGAAGGGAAACAGGGCTCACCTTCCGTCTTGCAGCCAGTCGCAGATTAGCCTACGCTCCTCATTGGTCACGCGCGTGTAAGACACTTTGTCTCCTTCCTTGCTTTATCACATGAAGGAAGTGTACTTCACCGCATGGCCGTTTTCAAAACATCAGGTGTTGCACTGGCCGGTCGTGCGCACGATTTTTTTGGGGCTGAGGCGACGCGCCTGACGGCGCGGTGTCCGATCTTAGCGTTGATCGAATCGACCGCGCGGCACAGCCTTTCGCGCCGTTCGAGATTGTCCTCGGGAGCGGTGTCGAAAAGCGACGGTTGTTGTTCTCGCGCATCGCACAGGCCGCCGACGCCGAAGCCGACCAGCCGCACCGGTTTGAGCGGCCGTTCCGCCTCAAGCAACCGCATGGCCAGCTCCCGCAAGGTGAAGTCGTCGCAGGCTGGTGTCACGAAAGGCGTCTGGCGCGTGATGGTCTTGAAATCCGGCCAGCGCAGTTTGATGCGTCCGACCGTGGCGTAATGTCCGCCGTCGCGCAGTCGGCGCCCGACTTCGTCGGCCAGGTCTTTAAGCTTGTCCCGCACTGCGGCGTAATCCGAACAGTCCTGCGGGAAAGTGTGTTCCTTTGAAACGCTTTTTTCCTCGAAGGCTGTTTCCACAGGCCGCGCGTCCTCGCCCAGCGAGAGGGCGCGGAGATGGCCGGCCAGGCTCGATCCTAACAGCCTTTCCAGAACTGAAGGGTCGCCGCGCCGGATGTCGGCCACGGTATGGAACCCGGCCCGGCGCAAAGTCTCGCCGGTCATCTTGCCGACACCCCACAATGCGCCAACTTCCAGCGCTCCCAGAAAATCTAGCATCTCCGCGTGTCCCGAGGGAACCACGAACAACCCGTTTGGCTTGGATTGTTCGCTGGCCAGCTTGGCCAGGAACTTGTTGTGCGCTACGCCGACAGAGGCTGTCAGCCCCAGTTCCTCGCTTATGGCTGCGCGGAGCTTGACCGCGATTTCCCGCCCGCAGCCGAAGAGTCTGCGCGCGCCGGTGACATCCATGAAAGCCTCGTCGATGGAGACCGGCTCGACCAGCGGGGTGAAGCGCGTCAGGATCGCGAAGACCTGCTGCGACACAGCCTCGTAACGCGCCATATCAGGGCGCACGAAGACCGCGCCGGGGCAACGCCGGTAAGCTTCGCGCGATGGCATGGCCGATCGGATGCCGAAGCCTCGCGCCTCGTAAGAGCAGGTCGACACCACGCCGCGCCGGTCGGGCGGGGCGCCGACGACCACAGGCAATCCGCGCCACTCCGGGTGGTCGCGCTGTTCGATGGCCGCGAAGAACGCATCCATGTCTATATGCAGAACGCAGCGTTCCATAAAAAAACCGTCCCTGTCACGGGACGGTGGCTTTGCGATGAGGCCTGTGCCGACCCGCGCGGGTCATTGAGCTGCTGAATCCGGCACGACGGACGCCGGTGCCGGGCTGCCGCTTTGCGGTGCGGCAAGCGGGGCTTGGGGAGCCGCGGGCGGCCGCGCGGAATGCTGCTTGCCCTGTGATGATTTGACGGGCCTGGCCGCCAGCATGCAACCCAAGGTGCGTCCGATCAAGCGCGGCGTCTGCTCGACCTGGGCGTACTCCGAGCTCGCCTCGATCACTTTGGAAACGACCTCCATGCCAAGCTCTTTGTGGGCGTTCTCGCGCCCGCGGTACTGCAGCGTGATTTTGACCTTGTGCCCTTCCGCCAGGAACTCCTTGATCTGGCGCATTTTGTGATCGAGATCGTGTGTGTCCACACTGGCGTGGAATTTCACTTCCTTAATCTGCGTCACCTTCTGGTTCTTACGGGCGGTCTTGCGCTTGATGCTTTCATCGTAACGGAACTTGCCGTAATCCATGATCTTGCAGACGGGCGGTTCAGCGTTGGGAGAGACCTCCACAAGGTCGAGGCCCTGCTGGTCGGCCAGCTTTTGCGCGTCGCGGGTGGGCATGACACCCAGCATTTCGCCGTTGGCGTTGAGCAGGCGTACATTAGGTACACGAATTTTGAAGTTTACGCGGGTAAACGAAGCGATGGCTCACCTCCAATGTTGTGCCGTTTCCGGCTGTTTCTTTTTTTCCGTTTGGTGGCGGATGCCGTCGCGAAACGGTTCGCGCGGCGCAACGCCGCCGGGAATCATTTTTTGAGTTCGTTGTCGAAAAGTTCAGTGAACTGTTCCAGCGTCATGGCGCCGAGGTCGCCGGTTCCGCGGCTCCGCACCGAGACCACGCCGGCCGCGGCGTCGCGTCCGCCGACCACAAGCATGAAGGGCACCTTGTCGAGCTGGGCTTTGCGGATTTTCGCGCCGAGCTTCTCGTTGTCGGCATCGACCGCGACACGCGAGTCGCGCTCGCGCAGCCTGTCCGCGATGTCTTTGGCGTATCCGTTCTGTCCCGAGGTTATCGGCAAAACGCGCACTTGTTCCGGGGCCAGCCAGAGGGGGAAGGCGCCGGCGTAGTGTTCGATCAGGATGCCGAAGAAGCGTTCGAGGCTGCCCAGCAGGGCGCGGTGGATCATGTAGGGCTGGTGCTCCTTGCCGTCCTCGCCGATATAAGTGAGATCAAAGCGCTCGGGCAGGTTGAAGTCGAACTGCACGGTACCCAGTTGCCAGGCGCGTCCCAGGGCGTCCTTGATCTTGAGGTCGATCTTTGGGCCGTAGAAGGCGCCGCCGCCAACGTCGGTCTGGAAAGCGATGTGCTCCGCCATGAGCGCTTTCTCAAGCGAGCGGGTAGCCTGTTCCCAGCGCTCTGGTAGGCCTACCGATTTTTCTGGCCGTGTCGACAGGAAGGCCGTGATGTCCTCGAAACCGAAGCGGCGCAGGATGCGCAGCGCGAATTTGACGGTGCCGCGGATCTCGTCCTCGATCTGCTCGGGGGTGCAGAAGATGTGTGCGTCGTCCTGTGTGAAGCCGCGCACGCGCAGCAATCCGTGACGGACCCCCTCTTTTTCATAACGGTAGACCGTGCCGAGCTCGGCCCAGCGCAACGGCAGGTCGCGATAGGAGTAGCGGCGGTTACGGTAGACCAGGATATGGAAAGGGCAGTTCATAGGCTTGACGAAGTATGGCTCGGACGAGACGTGCGAGCCTTCGCCTTCCGAAACGGTCATGCTGGGGAACATGCTGTCGCGGTAGAACCCGAGGTGGCCGGAAGTTTCCCAGAGTCCGGCGCGTCCGACATGCGGGGTGAATAGCATCTCGTAGCCGGCGCGGAAATGCTCGCGCCGCCAGAAGTCCTCGATGGCCACGCGGATGCGGGCGCCTTTCGGATGCCAGTGCGCCAGTCCGGGGCCGGCCTCGTCGTTGATGCTGAAGAGGTCGAGTTCCTTGCCGAGCTTGCGGTGGTCGCGTTTCTTGGCCTCTTCGATGCTGGCCAGAGTAGCATCCAGTGCATCGCGCGAGACGTCCGCCATGCCGTAAAGCCTTTGCAGCATGGGGTTGTGCTCGTCGCCGCGGTAATAAGAGCCCGCCACCGCGATCAGCTTGACCGCGCCGATGTCGGAGGTCTTGGCGACATGCGGGCCGCGGCAGAGGTCGTCGAAGCCCGCGCATGAGTAGACCGTGATCTTCTCGCCTTCGGGGATGTCGGCCAGTCGCTCAAGCTTGTAAGGCTGTCCGGCGAAAAGGCGGGCGGCCTCGTCGCGGGTCAGCTCGCGGCGCTCGAACGGCAGCCCGGACTTGATGATCGAGTCTATTTCGGCTTCGATCTTCGGGAAGTCCTCGGGCGAGAGCCTGTGCCCGAGGTCGAAGTCGTAATAAAAGCCCTCTTCCGTCGAGGGGCCGATATCCAGCTTCACGTTATTGAACAGTCTGCAAACCGCCGCCGCCATGACGTGCGCGGCGCTATGGCGCATGATCTCTTTGTCTTCCACTCAAACCTCCAAGCCGGGGAGCCCACAAACGCCCGCCGGAATCAACAAAACCGATTGGTTCATAGTTTCCCGAATCCGCCGCAGGAAGTCAATAGCCGCGTGAGCGGGGGCAGCAGTTCTACTTTGGCATTTTTCGGTGTCGTTTCATTTGAGGCAACCTAAGATGGTCAGGGAGGTATTCGGGCTTGCCCGCCGCCGCCGGATATACTATGCTTTAGACATTGCCATCGGGGTGCCGCCGCAGGGCGGCTGAGAGGTAGACCCGTTGAACCTGATCCGGATTATGCCGGCGTGAGGGATTTGGGCTGAACCACTCTTGAGGCGGGCCGATGAACGGCCCGCCTTTTTGTTTTCCGGTATGGTTGACCGTAAAAGCTTAAGGCGGATTTTTATGACCCAGTTAGAAGCGGCGCGAAATGGCGAAATCACCGACGCGATGCGGCGGGTGGCGGAGGATGAGCGTGTCGCGCCTGAAAAGGTGCGGGAGGCGGTGGCGCGCGGACATGCGGTGATCCCGCTCAATCCGAAGCACTCCAACGCCCGGCCGGTCGGGGTCGGCAGGCTTTTCAGGACCAAGGTCAACGCCAACCTCGGACGTTCCACCGCGCGCTCGGGCAAGGGGGACGAGCTGGACAAGCTGCAGGTGGCGCTGGCGGCCGGGGCGGATTTCGTGATGGATCTCAGTGTCGGGCCGGACCTGCGATCCATCCGGCAGGGCATGCTTGACGCCTCGCCCGCTCCGCTGGGCACGGTGCCGGCCTATGAGACGGTTTCGCGGATCGCGGGAGACGTGCCGGTGATGGATCCGGATCTATTGCTGCAGGTGATCACGGAGCAGGCGGAGCAGGGGGTGGATTTCATGACGCTGCACGCGGGACTGCTGCGGCGGCATGTCGGCCTGGCGATGGCTCGCGTCATGGGCATCGTCAGTCGCGGCGGGGCGATAATGGCGGAATGGATGAGCAGTCACGACGCCGAGAACCCGCTTTACACCCGCTGGGATGAGGTCATGGAGATTCTTGCGAAGCATGATGTCACCGTGTCGTTGGGTGACGGCTTGCGTCCCGGGTGCCTGGCGGACGCGAGCGACGCCGCGCAGTTCGGGGAGCTGGACGTGCTGGGCGAGCTGGTGCGGCGCTGCCGTGAACGCGGCGTGCAGGTGATGGTCGAAGGGCCCGGACATGTGCCTTTCGACCAGATCCGGTTGAACATGGAGCGTCAGCAACAGGTGTGTGACGGCGCGCCTTTTTATGTGCTCGGCCCGGTGGTGACGGATATCGCGCCTGGTTACGACCACATCACATCCTGCATCGGCGCGACTGCGGCGGCGGTTTACGGCGCGTCGTTGCTGTGCTATGTCACGCCTTCCGAGCACCTCGGCCTGCCGGACAGCGAAGAGGTGCATCAGGGCATGATCGCGCACCGCATCGCGGCGCACGCAGGCGACGTGGCGCGCGGTCTGCCGGGGGCGCGCGAACGTGACGACGCCATGTCGCGGGCGCGCATGGCGTTCGACTGGGAGGCGCAGTTCAAGCTGGCGCTCGATCCGGAGCATGCGCGGGCACGCTGGTTCAGGACCCGCGCGTCGGAAGGCGCGGCCACGGACGACCATTGTTCGATGTGCGGCAAAGAGTTCTGCGCGATGCGCACTTCCCAACGCATCCGCAGCGGCAGGAAAAGTTAATTAGTGCATTAGTTTGTTGGTTAAGGGGGTGGCGATGATCAATCTGACTTTCTACGGAGCGGCGCAGACGACCACAGGATCGATGCATCTGGTGGAGGCCAACGGCAAGCGGATACTGTTGGACTGCGGTCTTTTCCAGGGCAGCCGCAAGGAGTCCTTCGAGAAGAACCGCCAGTTGCCGGTCAATCCCGCCACGCTGGACGCGGTGATACTCTCGCACGCGCACATCGACCACAGCGGCAACCTACCGACGCTGGCGCGCAAGGGTTTCAAGGGCAAGGTGTACTGCACTCCCGCGACCGCTGAACTCTGCGATATACTGCTGCGCGACTCGGCTTTCCTGCAACTGCGCGACCTGGAGTACGTGAATAAGAAACGCGCCAAGCAGGGCCAGAACCTGTTCGAGCCGCTCTACGAACAGCAGGATGTGGACACGATCATGCGGTGTTTCCAGCCCGAGCCTTTGAAACGCATGGTGGATTTGGGCGCGGGGGTCTCGCTGGTCTTTCACAACGCCGGGCACATTTTGGGGTCGGCGCTGGTGCAGCTTGATGTCAAGCCGAAGGATGGAGCGTCCCGGCGGCTGCTCTTCACCGGCGACTTGGGGCAGCCCGGCCAGCCGATCCTGCGCGATTACGACTGTCCTGAGGGTGCGGACATACTGCTGATCGAGAGCACCTATGCCGACCGGGACCACCCTTCGGCGGAGGATGTCAGCGGCAGGTTGAAAGGCTTTATAGATGAGATCCACCAGTTGCGGTCCAAGCTGGTCATACCCGCTTTCAGCGTCGGGCGCACGCAGCAGATACTTTATTATCTCAACCGGCTGACCGAAGAGGGACGGATGCGCCCGACGCCGGTCTATGTGGACAGCCCGCTGTCGCTCAAGGCCACCAAGATATACGCCAAGCACCGCGAGTGCTATGACGAAGAGGCCTCGGACATTCTGCGAAACGGTGTTGATCCGATGAAGTTTCCGGGGCTCCGGTTCGTCGAGACGCCGGAACAGTCGAAGGAGCTCAACGAGCAGCCGGGGCCGATGGTTATCATCGCGGCGTCCGGCATGTGCGAAGGCGGCCGGGTCCTGCATCATCTGCGGCACACGGTCAGCGATCCGCGCAATATCATCCTGATCGTGGGATTCCAGGCCGAGCACACTTTGGGCCGCAGGATCGTGGAGCGGCAGAGCCCGCTGAAGATTTTGGGCGATGAGTTTGAGTTGAACGCGCGTGTGCATACAATCAATGCGTTGTCGGCCCACGCCGACCGCAAGGCGCTGATGCGATGGTTCGACAACGTCAAGGGCGAGCGGCTGCGGCGGGTCTTCGCGGTGCACGGCGAACCTGAAAAGGTTGAGGCTATGCAGGCGCTGGTGCGGCAGCACGGGGTTGAAATGGTTACCGCGCCGGTGCCGGGTCAGAAATTCGAGAACGTCTAGGGCGTTGGCGTAACGGGTTGTTGAAGAATCAATTATAATAAACTGCCACCTTGTCATGGATCGTCTCTCATACATCATAAGACGCATTCTTCTGGTTATCCCGACTTTTTTGGGTATCACGGTGGTTTGTTTCGCGCTGACGCGGCTCCTGCCCGGCGGGCCGGTCGACATACAAATCATGAAAATGCGTAATATCGGCGGGGCCGAAGGCCGGGGCGACAGCGGCGTCGCGCAGGTGACCGAGGAATACCGCGCGGCGCTCAACAAGCAGTTCGGCTTCGACCGACCGGTCTATGAGCAATACTGGGACTGGCTCGTCCGCAAACGCATGGGCATGCGCATCATCTCTTACGATTATCCCAACCGCACGGCCTGGCAGTTGATCTCGTCGCGCATACCGGTCTCCCTCTGGTTCGGCATAACCGGATTCGTGCTCAGCTATCTTATCTGCATACCGCTGGGGATCGCCAAGGCCCTGCGCCACCGTCAGACCTTCGACGCGGTTTCAAGCCTGATCGTGTTCGTCGGGTATGCCATACCCGCCTTCGCGCTCGGGATGGTCCTGAAGATGCTGTTGTGCGGCACGGTGGAAGGTTTGGGCGACGTCTTCCCTTTGGGCGGTTTCGAGTCCGATTTCGCTTTCGCGCCAACTTTCGGTGAAAGGCTGGCTGACCGCGCCTGGCACATGGCGTTGCCGGTGACCTGCTACGTGGCCGGCAATTTCGCGGTTCTGACGCTGATCATGAAAAACTCGCTACTGGATCAGGTCGCCAGCGACTATGTGCGCACGGTCTTGGCCAAGGGCGCGACCCGCCGCCGCGCCATCTGGGGGCACGCTTTCCGCAATGCGTTGATTCCGGTGGCCACGGGGTTCGGCTCGATCCTTGGGGTTCTGTTCGCGGGGTCGATCATCATCGAGAGCATCTTCGAGATACCCGGCATGGGCCGCCTGAGCTGGGACGCCCTGATCGGGCGCGATTATGCGGTTTTCATGGCGTTGCTGGCGCTGACCTCGGTGCTGCAGTTGGCCGGCAACCTGCTTTCGGACTTCTGCTACATGCTGATAGATCCCCGCATACATTTCGGCAAATGAGTTTAAAGTGGACATACAAACTGTCGCCCTTGACGCGCAAACGGTTGCAGAACTTTATGCGCATCCGCCGTGCCCGCTTTGCGCTGGCAGCGCTGGCGTCGCTGTTCACGCTCAGCTTGTTCTCTGAGTTGATCTGCAATTCGCGTCCGCTCTATCTGCGCTTCAACGGCAAAAGTTTTTTCCCTTTCGCGCAGAATCTGAGGCAGTCGGACTTTCTCGGCAAAGGCGCCGAGGCCGGCGGACTGGTCAACTTCAAGACGCTGGCGGCTTCGGAAGAGTTCAGGTCCGGCAAACGGAACCGGGTGGTCTGGGCGCCGGTGCCGTACGGCCCCGGCGAGGTGCTGGATGCCGCCCGCTTACGCTCTTACCGCACGGTGCGGATGTCGGTCGTGCCTGAGTATAATGTCGGACGCGTGAATCTGTTGCCGGGGTTGGTGGCGGTGACGCCTGTGAATTGCGGCACTTTTTTCCCGGGTGCCGCTACCGTGGAAGGGCAAAGGCTAGATGAGCACTGGATGCTTACGGAAGGGCTTAAGAACGCCTTGGGGACACGACTTGAGGGCAAGGGAGACGTTGAGCGGGATTTCATCGTCAGTCATGCCGCCCAAGCCGGGTTGCGGGCGCGCGTCACCTTGCCGGCGGTCGCGGCGCGTCCGTGCCCGCCCTTATCCGTGCGCCTGACTTTCCGGCAGCCGGAGCCCCCGGAGCTCCCGTTCCAGATCCGTTTCCGTCAGCAGCCGTCAGGGGAAGTTACCCCTCTTTCCCGCAAATCATGGCAAAGGGTACCGCCGGAAGTCAGGCCCTTGTTGGCGCGTTTGGCGGAGGATGCCTTTGCCGGGACAGCCCCGGAGAAAACGGTCGGATGGAAGGGCGGCGTCGCGGCCGTGTCCTGCTCGCTGCGCGAGATATCCTGGCCGTTCCGCCCCGTCCGGGGACATTGGATGGGCATAGACTCAGCCGGGCGCGACGTTTTCGCCCGGGTCCTGTACGGCATGCGCACCGCGATGGTTTTCGGCCTGATACTGGCTGTCTGGGCGATGGCGTTCGGTGTTTTGATCGGCGCTTTGCAGGGTTATTTCGGCGGATGGGTTGACATAGCCGGGCAAAGGCTGACCGAGATCTGGAGCGCCCTGCCGTTCCTGTATGTGATGATTTTCATGGGTGCCGCTTTGGGGCGCAGCTTCATGCTGCTTTTGATCTGTTACAGTCTTTTCAACTGGATCGGGATCTCCTATTACATGCGCGCGGAATTCCTGCGCTTACGCTCGCGCGCTTTTGTCGAGGCGGCCCGCTGCCAGGGTTTGTCAGCGCCGCGCATAATTTTCTTTCACATTCTGCCGAACGGCCTGACTCCGCTGATCACGCTTTTCCCGTTCAGCCTGATTGGCGCGATCGGGTCTTTGGCCGCGCTAGATTTTTTGGGATTCGGTTTGCCGCCGCTGTCGCCGAGTTGGGGCGAGCTGCTGCAGCAGGCGCATTTGTTCCGTTGGGCCTGGTGGCTGATCCTGTTCCCTGCCGCGGCACTGTTTATCGTGATGCTTTTGACCGTGCTTATAGGCGAGGGCTTGCGTGACGCTTTCGATCCGCGCCAGCAGACCCGCATGGAATAGTGAAAAAGCCTGATACCGGCGTAGCCGACGGCCAGATTCAGAAGCCACGAGTGAAAACGGTTTTTGCGTAAAAATCTTTTTTAGTAGAGGATCTGGTAAGACGATGCATCTGAAATGGGTACGCGATGTTGCTTGAGATCAAAGACTTATGTGTGGAGTTCGAGACGGACGGGATCGTTGTCCCGGCAGTGGAAGGAGTGTCTTTGAGCCTTGACCGCGGGCAGGTAATGGGACTGGTCGGCGAGTCGGGATGCGGCAAATCGGCTACGGCCATGAGTGTGCCGCGCCTTTTGCCGATGCCGCCTGCCCGCATCGCGCGCGGCAGCATATTTTTTGACGGGAAGGAACTGCTCGGCATGCCGGTCAGCGAACTGCGCCGTCTGCGCGGTGCGCGGATCGGCGTGATTTTCCAAGATCCGATGACCTCGCTATCCCCGCTGCACCGTATCGGGCGGCAGCTTGTCGAGGTCATACGTCTGCATAAGGATGTGTCGCGCGGCGCCGCGCGCGCGGCGGCGGTTGAATGGCTGGATCGGGTCGGCATACCGGAACCGGCCGCGCGCGCCGACGCCTATCCGCACGAGCTCTCGGGCGGCATGCAGCAGCGTGTCATGATCGCCATGTCCCTGATCCTGGAGCCGGACCTGATCATAGCGGACGAACCGACGACGGCATTGGACGTCACGATTCAGGCGCAGGTATTGGATGTCTTGCGCAAGCTTTTGCAAAAGAGCGCGGGCTTGCTGCTGATCACCCACGACATGGGGGTCGTGTCGCAGATGGCCACGCATGTGGCGGTGATGTACGCCGGACAGATCGTGGAGCAGGCCGAAGCCGGGGCGTTCTTCAAGCGGGCGCGGCATCCGTATTCCGCGGCCCTGCTGGACGCGATGCCCTCGTCAGCCGCGCGCGGCCAGAGGCTAAAGGCTATTCCCGGGCAGGTCCCGTCGGCGGGCGATTATCCGCCGGGCTGCCGGTTTCACGAACGTTGTCCGGTGGCGCGCGCGGAGTGCGCGCGTCTGGAGCCGGAACTGGTTGCGGTTGATGGACGCCTGGTGCGCTGCCCGTATGTTTGATTTTTTAAACAAAGTTTTGATTTGACGAGAACGCCGCGTTTCTATATAAAGAAACGCACTTGGGCTTGAAAGGCCGGACACAGACCTTTGGGAGTGGAGATATGTTACTTGAGACTTTTCCATCGCGCGCTGAGTTCCTCGACCTGATCGGTAGTCATTCGGCTGTGCCGGTCGGCGCGAAGATTTTGGCGGACAGCGAAACCCCTGTTTCGCTGCTGTCCCGTTTCGCGCGTGACCGTGACAATGTTTTTCTGTTTGAGAGCGCCGAGGGCGGCGAACGGTGGGGGCGCTACAGTTTTCTGGGGATCTCGGCCCGCGCCAACATTGTTGTTTTCGGTCAGGAGGTGGTGCTGCGGCAGGGCATCAGCGAGACCCGTACGCGGCACAATGGCGATCCTTTGGCGGTCTTGCGTGAAATCTTGCGGCCGTACAGGCTCGCTGAGATGCCTGGGCTGCCGCGCTTCTGCGGTGGGCTCGTGGGCTACTTCGCTTACGAGATGGCCAGTTTTTTCGAGCCGCGTGTGCACAACCGGTTGCCGCCGGAGAGCCCGTTGGCGGAATTCATGATTCCTGACGCCATGTTGATCTTTGACAATATCTCGCACACGCTCACGGTCGTGGCGCTTGCATTTAAAGATGACGGCAATGCTGACGAACTGTACGACAATGCGGTGTCGCGTGTTCAGGAGATGCTGGCCGTGATCGGCGCGTCGGCGGATGTGTCACTGAGGATCAACAAAAGCGCCGTGAAGATGCCCGAGCCGGTGCGGGATCCTGAATATTTCAAGGGCATGGTGCGCTCGATCAAAGAGAGTATACGCGAGGGCGATGTGATACAGTGCGTCGCGTCGCAGAGTTTTGTCGGGCCCGCGCCGGATGACCTGATCAGCCTTTACCGCGCGCAACGCTACGTCAATCCCTCGCCTTATCTGTTTTTCTTGAAAGCCAGGGGATGTACGCTGATCGGGTCATCGCCGGAAACCATGATCCGTCTGGACAACCGGACGGCGTGCCTGCGCCCGATCGCCGGGACCCGCCCGCGCGGCAGGAACGAGCAGGAGGATCGTAAAAACGCCGATTCGCTCCTGCAGGACGAAAAGGAGCGGGCGGAACACCTGATGCTGGTGGATCTCGGGCGCAACGAGTTGGGGCGCGTCTCGCTGCCGGGTACGGTGCAGGTCACTGATCTGATGATTGTCGAAAGATATTCGCATGTCATGCATCTGGTTTCTAACATCACGGCCGACCTCGATCCGCAATACGATGCCTTTGACTTGTTCAGGTCATCTTTCCCGGCCGGCACGCTTAGCGGCGCACCCAAGATTCGCGCCATGGAAATCATAGCCGAGCTGGAGGACACGCCGCGCGGCCCGTACGGGGGGGCGGTTGGTTACATTTCCTTCGACGGCAACATGGATTTCGCGATCTGCATACGAACGGCGATTGTGGAACACGGGCGGCTGACCATAAGGGCCGGCGCAGGCATCGTGGCTGATTCCGATCCTGAAAGCGAGTATGTCGAGACTGTGAATAAAGCCGGCGCCATGGCCCGTGCCATCGAGCTCCTTAAAACCGCGCAGGCGCATGCCTTGGAACTGCGGCAAAATTGAAATCGGGAGAATGCCATGATTCTGATGATTGACAACTACGACTCTTTCACCTACAACCTTGTTCAATACCTGCGCGAGATGACGGCTGAAGTCGTTGTCTGCCGCAACGATGCCGTGACGGTCGGCGGTATCGCCGAGATGGCGCCGCAGGCGATCGTGATCTCGCCGGGGCCCGGACGGCCTGAAAACGCGGGAGTCTCCTGCGAAACGGTCAGAAGCTTTGCCGGAAAGGTGCCGATCTTGGGAGTTTGCCTAGGCCATCAGGCCATCGGTCATGTGTTCGGCGCCACAGTCACGTACGCCGCCCGTCTGATGCACGGCAAGACTTCCGAGGTCACCTGCGACGGCAAAGGCATCTTCAAGGGGCTGGGGGCGCGCCCGTTCAAGGCGATGCGCTACCATTCCCTGGTGATCGGCCGCGGGACGCTGCCGGATTGCCTGGAGGTCACAGCACAGTCTGAAGACGGCGAGATCATGGGGATCAGGCACCGGGATCATGAAGTGTACGGCATACAGTTCCATCCCGAGTCAATCATGACTCCGGTCGGCAAGCGCATCTTGCGCAATTTTCTGAAAATAGCGGACAACCGGGAGTGAGATATGCTTTTCAAAGAAACACTTTCCAAACTGATGGCCCGCCGCGATCTCAGTGAGAACGAGGCCTTCGCGGCGGTTGACGCGATATTGAAGGGCGAGTTGACCGAAGGCCAGATCGGGGCTTTCCTTGCGACGCTCTCGGCCAAGGGCGAGACCATCGACGAGATTGCCGCCGGGGCGCGCGCCATGCGGTCATCGGCTACCCGTGTGCAGTCGCTCAACCCTGACACGCTGGACACGGTGGGGACCGGCGGCGACGGCGGCATGACTTTCAATGTCTCCACGACCGTGGCATTCGTGGCCGCCGGCGCCGGCGCCGTCGTGGCCAAGCATGGCAACCGCGCCAGTTCCGGCAAGAGCGGCAGCGCCGACTGTCTCGAATGCTTGGGGTTCAATCTTAACGCCGAGCCGGAGCTGATGGAGCAGGCCTTGAATGAACTGGGCGTGACCTTCATGTTCGCGCCCTCTTTTCACAAGGCCATGCGTTTCGCCGGGCCGGTGCGCAAGCAGTTAGGGGTGCGGACACTGTTCAACCTGTTAGGTCCTCTGACCAATCCGGCCGGTGCCCCCTGCCAGCTTATCGGCGTGTTCGCCTCTGATTTGACCGAAGCTTTCGCGGAAGCCCTCAAGAAACTAGGTTCACGCCGCGTGCTGGTCGTGCACGGCTATGACGGCATGGACGAGATCACATTGACCGCCGAGACGCGCTGCACGGAACTCAAAGACGGCGTCATCAAGACCTACGACATCGACCCGCTGAATTATTTTGAAGAGTTGTGTTCGAACGCCGATCTGGCCGGCGGCGGGCCGGAAGAAAACGCGGCGATCACGAAAGCCATTCTTAAGGGCGAATTGCACGGTCCGAAACGCGACATCGTGCTGATCAATGCGGCGGCGTCGCTGTTGGCCGCCAACCGGGTCGGCGATCTAGAGGAGGGCATCGACGCCGCCGCAGCGTCCATCGATTCCGGCGCGGCGCTGGACAAACTCGAACGGCTGATCGCGTTTTCGCGGCAATAAGCAATGTCCATTCTCGATAACATCATTGCCGCGAAACGCGCGGAAATAGCTTGTGCCCAAGCGTCCGTCCCGCAACCCGAGGTCGAACGGTTTGCGGCCGCGCGCAAGGACCGGCGCGGTTTCGCGGCGGCATTGGAGAGCGCGGGAGTGCGGATCATCGCAGAGCTCAAGCGCGCTTCGCCTTCGCGGGGTGATATCAGGAGTGACCTTGATCCGGCGGAGACGGCGCGGGCTTATGCCGCGGGTGGTGCCGCGGCCCTGTCGGTCTTGACTGACGCCCCTTTTTTCAAGGGCTCGCCCGAAGACCTCAGGCTGGCGCGGGATGCCGTCGACCTGCCTGTGCTGCGCAAGGATTTCATAATCTCGCCGTATCAGGTGTATGAGACCTGCGCCATGGGCGCTGACGCGCTGCTGTTGATAGTCCGCATTCTGGATGACGAGACGCTCGAAGCCCTGCACAGGCTGGCGCTGGGGCTGGGGCTGGATGTGTTGACCGAAGTGTATGACGGGCAGGACGCCGAGCGCGCCAACCGCATCGGCGCGCGTCTTGTCGGCATCAACAACCGTGACCTCGCCGATTTCCGGACAGACGTGCGCCACACGGAACGGATGGCCGCGCTTTTGCGTCCGGGTGTGACGGCAGTCGCTTTAAGCGGCATAAGTTCCTGCGATGACATCCGCCGCGCGCTGGCCGCGGGTGTCAGGCGTTTTCTGGTCGGCGAAACGCTTTTGCGCGCTTCAGATCCGGCGGCCCTGTTGCGGCAGTGGATAGCGTTGCAGGAGCGGCCGGTGTGAGGCGGGGAAGTGGTCAACATGTTTGACGCGACTTTAAATCTCAAGATTTGCGGGATCACCGACCCCGCAACCGCGCGGTGTTGCGCCGATTCAGGCGCCGGGGCGGTCGGCGTGGTTTTTTATGAAAACAGCCCGCGCAACGTCAGTGTCGCCCGGGCGCGGTATATTTTCGGGCATTTGCCGGACCACGTGGCCAGGGTCGGGGTTTTTGTGGACATGAGCGCCGAGGATATGGTCAGGATCGCGCGCGATGTGCCGTTGGACACTGTCCAGATGCACGGCAGCGAGACGGCCGGCGTGATTGAGGCGGTCATGCGGGCGGGTTTGCATGTGGTGAAAGTCCTCAAGACTTCAGGTGAGAAATTGGTTGAAGAGGCCCGGGGCATACCACATGCGGCCGGCATTCTGGTAGAATGCGGCAAAGGCATGCTGCCGGGCGGCAACGGAGCTGCCTGGGATTGGAAAGGCGCCGCCGTGCTGGCGGGCATGCGACGGTTTGCTGTGGCGGGAGGGTTGACGCCCGGGAATATCAGGGCGGCCGCGCTGAGCTCGCTGGCGGACGCCTGGGACGTCAGTTCCGGGGTCGAGAGCGCGCCCGGCCGTAAAGACCTGGCTGCCGTGACGGCGCTGCTGGATGTTGTCAAGCGACTGGCCCCTTGCGAACGGCTTTTTTGGAAAGAAGTTTAAGCGACAATCGTGATTGGAACGGAATTTGTGACGTATGACCTATCCGCATTTGGAAAACATCAACATCAAGTCGGTCGCGCTGCTGGCCACACCGCGGGAAATGCACGTGGCGGTCCCGCAGACATCGGTCACCCTCAACGCCGTCAAGAAAGGGCGCGAGGCAATAGAGCGCATACTTGATCGCGAAGACCGGCGTTTGCTGGCGATAGTGGGGCCGTGTTCCATACACAATCTGGACGGGGCCGAGGAGTACGCCCGGCGTCTGAAGCGTTTGGGCGATGAACTGCAGGACGCGATCTGCGTGGTCATGCGCGTTTACTTCGAGAAGCCGCGCTCGGTATTGGGCTGGAAGGGGTTGATCAACGATCCTTTCATGAATGACACCTTCCATATCGAGGAAGGCATCCGCATGGCGCGGCACTTTCTGGTGCGCGTCGCGGAACTTGGTTTGCCGGCTGCCACCGAGGTGCTCGACACACTGATGCCGCAGTATATCGGCGACCTGATATCCTGGTCGGTGATCGGCGCGCGAACGGCCGAGGCGCAAACGCACCGCGAGATAGCCAGCGGCATTTCCACCCCAGTCGGTTTCAAGAACGCCACGGACGGATCTTTTGAGGCCGCGATCAACGGTATGCGCGCGGCCATGGGCCCGCATCATTTCTTGGGCGTGACCGAAGACGGCTTGCCTGCGGTTTTCAGCACAACCGGCAACGCCTATCCGCATATCGTGCTGCGCGGCGGCAGAAAGCCGAATTACGCCGCCAACAGCATCGCGGCATGTGAGAAGGATCTGGCAGCGGCGGGGTTGCCCGTGAACATCATAGTGGACTGTAGCCACGGCAATTCCCACAAAACGCCCGCGCTGCAAGGGGCGGTCATGCGCGAGATACTGTCGCAGATAGAGGCGGGCAACAGGTCGATACGCGGGTTCATGCTGGAAAGCCATCTGGAGTGGGGGGCGCAGCCGATGACGAAAGACCCTAAGGATTTGCGGCCCGGCTGTTCCGTGACGGATGAGTGCATTGACTGGCCGACTACGGAAGCGCTTTTGCGTGAGGCCTGCGAACGCCACATGCGTGTGATGGGCGACATGAAAGGATGAGCGAATATGACGGAACCATTGATCGGCAGGCACCCTGACAAGAGCGGCCATTTCGGTTGTTATGGCGGGCGTTATGTGGGTGAAACTCTGATGACGGCGCTGACGGATCTGGAGGCGGCGTGGGATGAGGTCAGGCAGGACGCGGCTTTTTTAAGTCAGTTCAGGGATATGCTGGCCAACTACGCCGGACGCCCGACCCCGCTTGATTTCGCCGAAAGGCTCTCGGCGCATATTGGAGGGGCGCGCATCTACCTCAAACGCGAAGACTGCGCGCATACCGGCGCGCATAAGATCAACAACGTGATCGGCCAGGGGCTGCTGGCGCGCCGCATGGGCAAGCGGAAGGTTATCGCTGAGACCGGCGCAGGCCAACACGGTGTGGCGACCGCCACGATCGCCGCGCGTTTCGGCATGTCCTGCAAGGTGTTTATGGGCGAGGAGGATGTGCGGCGGCAGGCGCCTAACGTGCTGCGCATGCGCCTGCTCGGCGCCGAGGTCGTGCCTGTGACCTGCGGCACCAGAACACTTAAAGACGCCATGAATGAGGCGCTGCGTTATTGGGTGGCGGAGGTCGAAGACACTTTTTACGTGATCGGCACGGTCTCTGGTCCGCATCCCTATCCGGTGATGGTGCGCGATTTCCAGCGCGTCATCGGTGACGAGGCCCGTCGGCAGGCGCTGGATCAGATCGGGCGTCTGCCTGATCTGCTGGTGGCTTGCGTGGGCGGCGGCAGCAACGCCATGGGGCTTTTCTATCCTTTTCTTGATGACGGTTGCGCAATGCTGGGGGCGGAGGCGGCGGGGGAGGGGTTGGACACGCCGCGACACGCCGCTTCCATCAGCGGCGGCCAGC
Organism: uncultured Lentisphaeraceae bacterium; assembly: GCA_964428885.1. GTDB lineage: Bacteria > Verrucomicrobiota > Kiritimatiellia > RFP12 > UBA1067 > JAQVQN01. The sequence continues at coordinate 14,669 of CAYRZP010000007.1, read as the reverse complement.
CGGGCGCGCTGCACGGCGCGATGACCTATCTGCTGCAGAATGACGATGGCCAGATCCATGAGGCTTGGTCGATCTCCGCCGGGCTTGATTATCCCGGGGTCGGGCCGGAACACGCCTTCCTGCATGATATCGGTCGGGTGCGCTACGCCGGCGTCACTGACCGTGAGGCCGTGGAGGCTTTCAAGCTGCTTTGCCGTTACGAGGGCATTATTCCGGCGTTGGAAAGCTCACATGCCCTCGCCGCGGCCATCAAAGAGGCTACGGGCAGGCCTAGAGAGCAGGCAATTGTCGTTTGCCTCTCCGGCCGGGGCGATAAGGATCTCGACCACGTTACCGCCTATATGCGGGACAACGGGCTCTGGCCGTGAGGCACGTGCGGGAAGTTCTGAAGTTCTAAAATGCTGGAGTGCGGAAGTTGAAGCGAAGTGACAAGGTTTACAAAAGGTTATTATGAACAGGATTGATGCAGTGTTCGCGAAGTTGGCCGCCGCAGACCGCAAAGCTTTAGTCGCGTATCTGACGGCGGGATACCCTGACTTCGAGACCAGTCTCGAAATACTCAAAGCGGTCTGTGCGGCCGGCACCGACATTTTGGAGATCGGTGTGCCGTTTTCGGATCCGACTTGCGACGGTCCGGTCATTCAGGCGGCGTCAGAGGTCGCTTTGAAGGCTGGCATGTCGCTCTCAAAGAGCATCGCGCTGGCCGCCAGGTTACGCGAGACGGTCGGGACCCCGATCGTGCTTTTCAGTTATTACAACCCGATCTTCCGGTACGGATTGCATCGTTTTGCAGAAGATATCAGCCGCGCGGGTGTGGACGGCCTGCTGGCGGTGGACTTGCCGCCTGAAGAGGCCGACGATCTGGTGTCCGCTTTGAAGGGCAAAGACGTGCACATGATAAGGCTGGCGGCGCCGACCACGCGGCCGGAACGCATACGGATGTTGGCCGGCGGCGCAGGCGGGTTCCTGTATCTCATCAGCCGGACCGGAGTGACCGGCACCGGCGGTCTGGACCCGGCGGCTATCGCCAGACATGCGGCCGCTGTCAAAGCGGTGTGCCCGCATCCGGTCTGTATCGGATTCGGCATCAGCAATGGCGCTGACGCGCGGGCGCTGGCGCCTTTGGCTGACGGCATCATCGTGGGATCCGCCATCATGCGCGTCTTGTCGGACGAGCGTGATGCCGCGGCCATGCCCGCGGCGGCTGCCGCCAAGATCCGCGAACTCCGCGCGGGCATGGACGCCGCGCAGCCGGCTCGCTGAAAGTCTAAGGATCGGAGCGCAGATGTTGCCGCTTCACATTGTGCTGGTAAAGCCCGAGATCCCGTACAACACCGGCGCGATCGGCCGTATATGCGTGGGGCTTGACTGCCATCTGCACCTGATCCGGCCCCTGGGCTTCCGCCTGACCAGCCAGCATCTGCGGCGTGCCGGACTGGATTATTGGGAGCATCTGCGCTTGGCCGACCACGACTCATGGGACGCATTTCTGGCCGCAGTTCAGCCAGCAAGAATGTTTTTCTTGAGCACGCGCGGCGAGAAGTCATTGTACGACTGCGAGTTCACTCGTGGAGACGTTCTGGTTTTCGGCAATGAAAGCGGAGGGTTGCCGCAAGAGTTTTACAGCCGTTACCGCGAGCGGCTTTTCAGGATACCCATGCCGGGCGAACATGCGCGCAGCATCAATCTCGCGAACGCGGTTGCGGTCGCCGCCTACGAGGCATACCGCCAGATGGGGGACGCTTGATCCCGCTCAGAAAAGCAGCCGTGCGCCGAGGTGGACCAGACCGGCGGCATAGAGACCGCTGACCAGGTCGTCCAGCAAAATGCCCCAGCCTCCGTGCATCTGCCGGTCGATCTGGCGCGCTGGCGGTATTTTGACGATGTCCAGAAACCTGAATAGCAGGAACCCCGCCGCGGCCACGAACCAGAGCGGCCCGCTTTTGACCAGCAACGGGACCAGCAGATAACCGGCGACCTCGTCCAATACAAAATGACCTGGGTCGTCATCTTTCCAGTGTGCCAGCGCCCACGGCGTCAACAGGAAGTGCGCGGCGCACACGGTTGCGAATAATATCAATAGCAGAGTGTGCTGGCAGGCCACGTCGCACCATTGCGCGACGGCCAGATGCGCGGCCACGCCCAAGAGTGTGCCGAAGGTGCCCGGCGCGAGCGGTGACAGGCCCAGTCCGAAGGCCGTCGCCACAAGCAGGCATATTTTATCCTTCAGCGTGTTGCCATGTGCCGCATGATTCATTTTTGCTCCTCGTAAGAAAAATGTCAGACCGCGTCTGCCGCCGAAGGGTCCGACTGGACGGCGCGCAGGTCCGGGCGATGTTTTACGATCTCATCCACTAGCGCGGTCATTCCGGCAAAATGCCAACCGTCCAGTTTCAAGCGGCGGTTGTTCCTTAGCCGCAAAACCACGATGCCTTTCTCATCCCACCTCGACCAGTCGATGCGGGTGATGTCAGCGTAAAGGACAGTGCCGCTGCCGCTCAACCCCGTGTCGTTCGCGGTATAGCGTTTGCGGGACTTGATGGCGAGGGAAAAAAAGGCGGCCAATCCCAAGCCCAGCGTGACGGCAGCCTGCGCGAACTGGGTTTTCAAGTCGCGTGGCGCATACAGCGGTGACGCGAAGACTTTCTTCAGACGTTCTTGCTGCTGCGCCTGAACAGGGGCGGGGGAGCCGGCAGCGACGCGCAGCTCACCGACTTTTTTGACCAGTTTCGACGGGGCCTTGAGGCCGGCGGCGGTGAACGCGGTCTGCAAATGAGTCTGGCCGGAAGCATCGCGCGCGAGCCATTCGTCGGCAGTCATGCCGGATTCCAGCAAAACCGGTCTGACCGCATCCAATCCGCGGTTGGCGCGCGGCCAGGCGACGATGCCGTCATATAACGACCAGGCGCAGATGGCGGCCATCAGCATGCCGACACCGGCGATCCGCAGCGCGTATTCCCTGTTCAGTTTAGCTTCAACCATAGTCATCTCACCAAAACCCGTATTGTTCTGAAATTATAACAAAAATTCCCAGAATCAGGTTAGTGGTGAAATGGGCTGCCGCTGCGGTCCAGACGCTGTCCGTCCGTATCGCAAGCCAGCCGTAAGCGGCGCTCGCGATCAGTCCGGCAAACCAGCGGTCGTGTTCAAGCGCGAAAACCGCCGTCACCGTAATAAAAGATTGGAGATCGAAGGTCGCGAGGGGGATCTCCCAGAAACGGCTGCGGCGTAACCACCTGTAAAAGAAACCGCGGAAGAAAAACTCTTCGATGACCGCGATGACGCAGGTCGACCCGGCAAGCCGGATCAAAGTCATGATCCAGCCGGCCTCTTGCGGCATAAAGGCGCGCGCGATATGGCCGGACGGCAGCGCGGGATAAAAATCCGGATTGTAATAATCCGGCAAAGACCCCGGCGGCATGATCAGCCAGCGGTGATAAAAATCCTGGAAGCGGGGGAAGGCGCCTCCGAACGCGGGCGTTTCCGGTATGATCCAGATGGCGGCGACCAAGGCTCCGACGCACAGCGCCAGCGGCAAGCGGTTCAGACGCCAAGGTTCGTAGATGCTCCACGGTTTAAGCCAGAGAAACAGGGCGGCGCAGGCAAAAGTTTTTAACGCGTAACTCCACGGGTGCAGCCAGCGCGGGCAGGTCGAGAGCGCGTCAAAGGCCTGCATCAGCAGTATGATGCCGACCCACACGGCGAACGGGGCGATATGCCCACAGAAGGCGATCCGAGCCGTGTCAGATTTAAAGGGCTTGCTCATGCTGTCATTATCTTACAGGTTTTCGGACGGCGGGGCAGCCGCACCTCCAGTTGCGGGAAAGATTCAGTTTCGCAGCCGTCGCCATTCATCAAGCTGTTCTCGCGTCGGGGCGGAGACCACCTGGAACAGTCGCCATGCGTGGAAAGTGCCGGCGTAAAGCAGGCGGTCGGCGCCGAGATTATAAATGTCGGGATATTTCCAGAAGACGCTTTCCGTCCGCACGCGGCCGTCCGGCCGCGGGATCAGCACATACAGATCCTGGCCCTTGTAGTCTCGCCGCAGTGAGCCGATGTGCAGGTCTAGGTTCGGCGCCATGAGTTTCCCTTCATATCCGCGCAGCAGGTCAAGTCCGGTATAACCGAGAACGAACACGCGCCCGTATGGGGTGCGGGAGTTCACATAAGCTTCAACTTCATCTATCACCTGCGCCCGCGCTGCGCTGTCTGCTGACGCAGAATCACGGCTGAACCAGGTTCCGCTGAGCCAGACGATCAGGATCAGCGACAGGCACGCGCGGTAAACGGGCTGCCGCAGTCTTACCACGGTGACGATCATGATGGATAAGGCGCACGCGTATATGGTCGTGTCCGTCCAATATATGCCATGCCAAGCGAAAACTTTAGCGTACGCGATCAGCATCAGCGACAGTGAGATCAAGGTCGCTGCCGCCGCCACAGGTCCGGCGCCGGGTTTTTCCGAACGGCGGTCAAGCCACCATGTCAGCGCCAGCGAAGGCAGCATCACGACAGCCGGCGCTGCCAGCGTAGCCAAGAACAGGCGCATTTCAGCAACCAGGAAACGGAGAGATCGCATAAAGTAGAACGCGTCTCCCAACACCAGCCGGTTCAGAAGTATCCAGACGCCGAACATGTAAACCAGCGGGAGCCAACCCAGCAAAAGCCAGGCCTGAACACGTTGTCGCGTATCGCTATGCCCGGCGGCGGCTATCGGCAGCAGCACGGCCGTGACGCAGGCGGCACCATACACGCTGAATCCGCACATGGCCAGTAGAGCGCATGCAGCGGCGGCTGAGACCACATCACGCTGGCGGCGCAAGGCGGCCCAATCTGACACGGACGAGGCACACAGCAGCGCCAGCCCGACGGTCAAGGCTGTGTCAATTTGCAAAAGTTGTTGATTTGAGGCGGCGACAGCGACTGCGGCTATGGCGGTCTGCGCCATGATGATTCTGACCGCGCTATGCGCAGCGGCCTTGACCGCTTCGCGTACAGACCAAAAGGCGAAGAACCATGCCGCCCAGAAAGCCGCCCGTCCCGACAGCGGTTCATGGGCCAGCCAAGTGAATGGCAGGTAGAACAATATATGCAACGGCGCGACCCAGCAAGAGCCGAACAGCGCCTGCCGGCCTTCGGTGGTGCCGGACATCAGCTCGCGGCAGATGCCCGCGGCCTGCGCGGACGGATCAAAATGATGGCATCGGTGCAGCGCAAAAAAAAGCAACGCGGATGCCAGCAGCGCAGGTGTGATGCCGCCGGTCACCAGCCGGACCATCCGATATTTATCGAGCTTCTCGTCCATGTCGCAGACCTATGTTTTGCCGCTCAAACCGTGCTGTGTTTTTTCCCAGACGAAGGGGGCGCGGCAAAACTGGAGTAAGGCCCGCCAGCCGCTGTAGCTCATCATCAACCAGTAAACCGGCGTCAGCAAGGCCCACCACATCAGGTTGTCCTTTTTACGCTTGCAGCACCCCAGCAGGTTGATGTAAACGAAGACGAAGTTTCCCAGAAACAGGCACAAGGCGCCTGCGGCGAAGACCGGTCCGGGAAACAGCGTTGAAACACCGGCGGGGCGCAAAACGAACCACACCAGAGCCATGGCCCAGAAAAACGGGTTGATCAAGACCGAGAAGGTGACACCGCCGATCAGCATCTGGTAGTGGAAAAAATTCACGGCGCCAAGTTCTTTTAGCAATTGGAAAGGATGGCGCATGTGCACAAACCAAGTCTGAATGTAGCCCTTCTGCCATCGGGTGCGCTGCCTGATCCAGAAGCGCAAGTCACAGCAGGCCTCTTCCCATGTCGTTGTTTCCAACATGCGGGTGCGGTAACCGGCGCGTCCCAGGCGGACTCCCAGGTCACAATCCTCAGTGACGTTGTAAGCGTCCCAGCCCATCAGATCCCGCAGGATTCTGGTCTTGAAATGATTAGAGGTGCCGCCCAACGGTATCACCGCTCCGAGTGCGGCCAATCCCGGCAACTGCAGGTCGAACCAGGCGGAGTATTCGGCCGTGAACCAGCGCGTGATGACGTTGTGTCCGGAATTATAGTAATTAAGGCGCGACTGTACGCACACGACGTTTTCAGCGGAATTCTCGAAGGCCATAACCGCCTTCTTAAGTTGATCCTTTTCCGGCAGATCTTCCGCGTCATAAATCACGAGGTATTCACCCCGGGCCAGATGCAGTCCGATATTGCAGGCTTTGGGTTTCGTGCGCGGGAATGACCGCGGTATGACCGTCACGCGGAATCCGTCAGGCAAGGACATCGCGTTTATGGCCTCCAGCGTCAAGGCGTCATCTTCCTCCAACAAAAACTGCACGTCCTTCTTGTTGTCCGGATAATCCAGATCGCGCAAGGCGTTCACCATCTGGTGCAGAGTTTCTGGCTCCTTGTACATGGGCACGAGGATGGAGTAGACCGGCCACTGGCGCGGTTCCTGGTCGGCGATCTGGCGCTCGGAAAACGACAGAATGGCTGAAGGCGTTATCGAGGCGCGTATGACGGCGAACTTGTAAAGCGCGGACAAAGTGTAGAAAAGCGTACAGAAGGCGATCAGCCAGCATGCGGTCTTAAGCGGCGCCAGCGCTGCCGCCAGCATAAGCAGTGCAACGACAGCCAAGATGGTTTTCTTCTGTGTGGCGGTCACCGGGCACGCCGCGCTCCAGTCAGGGCGTTTGTTCGCCAGTTCCAGCGGGTCGATCCCGGCTATGCCGTCGGCAAGCTTGCCGGAATCTGTTTGGGACGTTGCTGCCGATGGTGCGGGTGTGTTCATCCTTAGTTTCACTGAAAGAGTTTCAAGTCCTCTTCTGGTCAGTCACAGGAACTTTCTTGCCGGATTCGTCAACCCGCACAAATGTGATCTCGGTGCTGAAGATGATTTCCGCCGCCTCTTTCGCGCCTTCATTTTGCGTGACTGCGGCGGAATAGGTTACGGAGGTCTTGCCGACACATTTCTGAAGGATTTCGAAACGCAGGATCGTGCCGCCGGAGACACCCTTCTTGAACTCGACTCGGTCCATGCCGATGGTGACGAATCTCGCGCGAGGGTAATCCAGGCTGGCAGCCAACCATGCGGTCTCATCAACCCACTTGAGCAGATTGCCGCCGAAGAGCACTCCATATTGGTTCATGTGCTCAGGCATCACAAGCTTGTAAGAGACCATGCCGATACCTCCCTGTAAATCGTCTGCGCCCGATCCGCGTCGGCATCCGCCGCGGTTCCGCATGGCAACGGTTTGCCGGGACATGCGTGCATATCATGGTGCGGAAAGATATAAGCGGTTCCGCAATCACCCCAGAATTATGCGTATCACATCCGCGGCAGTATAGTCCAGGCTTTGCCCGTCGCAGAACTGACCGACGTTGACAACATCGTCCCCCAGTGTCACGATAGCCGGTTCGCGTGTGCCGTCAGGCAGGCTCTGCCCCAGACCGATGTTGGAAAAAAGCCCGTTGCAGATGCATTTGCGTCCGACCGTGTCTTCAATCCTGCCGCCTTTAGCCAAGAACGCCTCAGCCGTTTCGGCGGGGCAACGGAAACCGACACTCCCGTCTGCCTTAAGGTAAGGCTCGCGCAAGTAACCGATATTGCAGATCTTGCGGCGTTGGGCGAATACATCGGCTTCGGAGAGGGTGCCTTCAAGTTGCGCCACTTTGAAAGGGAAACCTGTGGGCGAGGCCACGGGATCGGTCATGACCCGGGCTTGACCGGCCAGGGCTTTGCCGATCAGGGCGTGCCGTAACGCGGTGGTCAGGCCGGAGTCCGCGCAAAGCGCGAAGGCTGTGCCGACCTGTATGCCGCTCGCGCCTTCGGCGAGCGCCTCACGTAGCCGGACGTGAGAGCCATAAGCGCCGGCCAGCCAGAAAGGCAGCCCGATCTTACGCATGGCATCCAGCTTGACCACATCGCGCGGGCCATATATGGGCTGTCCGTCATCAGTCAGCCGCATGGGGCCGCGCGGCGGCGCGTTGTGGCCGCCAGCCGTCGGCCCCTCTATGACAAAGCCTTCCACAGTACCGCTGCAGCGGCGCAGCAGCATGGTGGCCAGTGAATCAGAAGAGATGATGGGCAGAAAATCCGGTCGCGTCAGCGACGGAGGCGTAAAGCCGTCCATAAAGGTCGCGGGGTCGAAAATGCGTTGGCAGTCGGTTTCCGGCATCGCGCCTGTAACATGGATCGGGTAAGTGGCGGCTTCATGGCGCGAAAGCAGATCCAAAGCGCACGGGATCCCGACCGGTATGCCGGCGCCCATGATCACGACCGCCACACCCGCGAGCATGGCACCGTACATCGAAGGCAGGTGCGGCAATTGGATCTTCTCCAGATAGTTGATGCCGACTGGGTTGGAGTGACCCTCACGCGCCAGGAAAACCTCCACGAAGTTCGCGACGATATAAATCTCGTCTAGCCAGTGGTGGTTCTTGATCACAGCCGGCGTGGTTGTTTTGTAAGGTGTCTCCGGACGCTTGCCGCCCGGTATGAAAAACATGTCCAGCACGCGTTGAGCCATGTGCGGGAAGGGGAAATGCTCCATAGCCCGGCGGCAGTGGCCCTCCCTGTCGCCGTCTTGCAGCCGGCGCGCCAGAACCTGATCGAGACCCGTGCCGGAAACCACGCCGAGCTGACCGAACCGCGAGACCGCCTGCGCCAGATGCCAGTTGGAAACCCCGACTCCCATGCCGCCCTGAATTATTTTTGGAAGAGAAATTTTCATGCTCGAAAACCTGATTCTGCCGATCCGCGCCTGAATGGTGCCGCTGACGCTGAATGCATTAAGTTAGCCATTCATTTTAACATGATGCCTAAAATAGTCTACCGTTTTCCCAAAAAACCCCTTGCCGGGGCATGTTAAGAACCACAACCGTGCCACTTTTCCCTTCCTCAAGACGCCCAATCGACCTTGAGCAGGAAGAAATTGCGCTTGCCGGAACGGAGTACCGTCAGCCGTCCTTCGATCAGGTCATCCTTGCTGAATTTGCGCGAGGCCTCGTTCAGGCGCTGGTTGTTGACGTAGATCCCGCCCTGTTGCATCAGCCTCCGCGCCTCCCCCTTGCTCGCAAACATTCCCGCCGCCGCCAGCACGTCGGCCACCGGCTGGCCCAGCACTTCCTTTGCGGCAAGAGTGGCGGAAGCGACGTTCGCGAAGATGGTTTCCAGCTCGGCGGCGGCCAAACCTTCGACGGAACCGCCGAACAGCACCTGGGATGCCTTTCGGGCTACAGCCAGGCCGGCCTCGCCGTGAACGGCGCGGGTCAGATCTTCGGCCAGCGTCTGCTGCGCTTCGCGGCGTTCCGGAGCCTCGGCCACACTCTGCTCCAGTTCCGCGATGCGTTCCATAGGCAGGAACGTGAAGATCTTCAGGTAGCGGATCACGTCGGTGTCATGCGCGCGCTGGAAGAACTGGTAAAAATCGTAATAGGAAGTTTTGCGCGCGTCCAGGAATATGGCGTTGCCTTCGCTCTTGCCGAATTTCTTGCCGGTGCTGTCACACACCAGAGGGAAAGTCATGCCGTACACTTCGGTGCCGCACATGCGCCTGACCAGTTCCGTGCCGGCGGTGATGTTGCCCCACTGGTCTGAACCGCCGAGCTGCAGCGTGCAGCCGTATTTCTTGTGAAGGTGCAGAAAATCGTAGCCCTGCAATATCTGATAGCAGAACTCTGTGAAACTCATACCGTCATCCGACTCCATGCGTTTCTTGACACTGTCTTTGCTCAGCATGACGCCCATGCGGAAATAGCGACCCACATCGCGCAGAAGATCTATGAAGGTGAAGTCTTTGAACCAGTCATAGTTGTTGACCATGATGGCCGGATTGGGTGAACCTGGATCGAAGTCAATGAACCGCGATAGGTTTTCTTTGATGCCCGCAAGGTTACGCTCGACCTGTCCGGCGTCCAGCAGGTTGCGCTCCTTGGATTTGCCGGAAGGGTCGCCGATCAGACCGGTGGCGCCGCCGACCAGCGCGATGACCTTGTGGCCGGCGCGCTGGAGATGCGCCAAGGTCATGATCGTGACGAAATTGCCGGCTTGCAGGCTGTCGCTGGTGGGGTCGAAGCCCGCATAGGCGCAGAGCGGTTTGTCAAGCGCCGACGCCAGCCCCGGGCTGGTCATGTCCTCAAAAAGATGGCGTGATCTGAATGTGTCCAAGATATTCATGGGGGGTGAAACGATCCAATCGATCGAATCGAGCAGACCTTAGAGCCGACGATAAATAAGAACGGGGGCGCCCGTAAAGCGGGCGCCCCCTGTCGCTTTATTCGGATCCTGGGCGCCACTCCTCGCTTTGCGCGAAGGCGTCGTCGAACGCGGCGGCTAACCCCACCAGGTTCTCGCCAGGCTTCAGGTCGACGCTGTTGAGGTCGCGGGTGAGTTCCGCGATCTGGCTATCGTCCATGCTGACAGCCTTGATGCTCAGCCCGATGCGGCGGTCGTCGCGGTCGATCTTGACGATGCGGGCCTCGACGTCCTGCCCGACCTTAAGCGCGTCCTTGACCTTCTCCACATGCTGGTCGCTGATCTGCGAAATGTGGACAAGGCCGTCGACCCCGTCTTCGAGTTCGATGAAAGCGCCGAAGGAGGCGATCTTGGACACTTTGCCATTGACGAGCTGTCCTATCGCGTAACGGCTGGTTATTGTGTTCCAGGGATCGTCGCTGGCCTGCTTGAGGCCCAAGCTGATGCGTTGGTCTGAAGGATTGACCTCCAACACCACGGCCTCGACCTGCTGCCCCTTCTGGAGCACCTCGCTGGGGTGGTTGATCTTGCGCGTCCACGACATGTCGGAAACGTGGATCATGCCGTCAATGCCCTCCTCAAGCTCGATGAAGGCGCCGTATGTGGTGAAATTGCGCACCTTCCCGTTCACGCGGCTGCCGACCGGATAGCGGTCTTGCACGGTGTCCCACGGATTGGCTTCGGTCTGGCGGATGCCCAAAGCGATCTTCTGATTGGCGGAGTCGATACTCAGCACCACCACGTCGACCTCGTCGCCGACGTTCAGCACATCCGAGGCGCGCGCCACACGCTTGGTCCATGAGAATTCGGAAACATGCACCAGGCCCTCGATGCCGGGCTGGATTTCCACAAACGCGCCGTAAGGCACCAGGTTGACGACTTTTCCATGCAGGCGGCTGCCGACCGGGAAAGAGCCTTCAATGTTGTCCCACGGATTGGGGGTGGACTGTTTAAGCCCAAGCGAGACGCGCTCGCGCTCCATGTCCACATCCAGAATAAGCACATCCAACTCTTGGCCGACCTTGAGCATCTCGCTGGGGTGCTTGATACGTCCCCAACTCATGTCAGTGATGTGCAGCAGCCCGTCCAGGCCGTCGAGGTCTACAAAAGCGCCGAAGTCGGTGATGTTCTTGACGCGTCCGCAACGGTGCTGGCCCTTCTCGATGGTGCTCAGCAGTTCGCGCTTCTTGTCGGCCATGCGGTCTTCGATCAGCTCGCGCCGGGAAATGATGATGTTGCGGCGTTCATTGCTGATCTTGATAACTTTGAAGTCGAAAGTCTGATTCAGAAAGACGTCCGGATCGTGCACAGGCGATACGTCAACCTGCGAGCCGGGCAGGAACGCGTCCACGCCGTCCACGTCAACGATCAGGCCGCCGCGCACTTTGCTGCGGATCGTGCCGGTGACGACCCCGCCCTCGGTATATTTTTTAAGGATCGTGTCCCAGCGGATCTTATCATCGGCGCGGGACTTGCTGAGGTTCACCATGCCGTTTTCGCTCTCGAGCTCCACGAGCAAAACATCGATGACGTCGCCGGCTTTGACTTGCGAGGCGTCTTCAAACTCATTGGAGGGGACCACCCCTTCGGATTTGTAGCCGATATCGACGAACACCTCGGTGCCTTTGATCCCGCTGACGGTTCCCTTGATGATGGAACCTGCGGAGAACTGGTTTTCCTGCTGCTCCAACGCCGCCGACATCATGTCATATTGCGGGCCTGTCTTAGGCTGCGTGGCCGTGGGTTTGCGAATTGCCATGTGGGTTAATTCCCGTCTGACTCAGCGTGTCGGAATCCGATGCCGGTTTATCCGGTTGCCGCCGCGCCAGACGTTTGTTTACTTGTTCAACTTACTGTTCAGGACTGCCCGTATGCTCCCTGCCACCCGGCAGGGCGGGCAAGACCGATTTCTCGAAAGAAACAAATTAATTTATCAAACTCATGTACCGCCGACAAACCATAAATTCGCGGATTCGTGGAGCGACGGCTCACGCCATCAAATCCATCTTGCTTTACGGGTGGAAATGTGAGAATTGTTTGGCGTGATAAATAGCAGGGGTGTAATAGTGATAAAGGCGGCGGCTGCGGTCTTGAGCGGCCTGCTGCTTTGGTCGGCTTTCCCGCCGCAGGCGCAGGCGGGCAGTGCCTGGATGGCGCTGGCGCCATTGTTCTTGGTGATCAGGCACAGCCGCCCGGCGGCGGCGGCGGGGTGGGCGGGCTTGACCGGCATGATCTTCTGGCTGGCGACCTTAAGCTGGTTCCCGGCGATCATCAAGAACAACGGGCCGTGGCCGCTGGTGCTTGCGGGACAGGCCGGGCTTTCGGTTTGGTGCGCCTCTTTCATGGCGCTGTACGCTTACGCCTCAAGCCGGGTTTGGCGTTGGGCCGGCGCGGCGCCGGGGTGGCGGCGCGTGGCGGCGGCGCTGGCGGCTGACCCTGTGATGTGGGCCGGCGCGGAAATGCTGCGGGGGTGGTTGTTCTCCGGGTTCGCCTGGAATTTCCTGGGTGTTAGCCAGGTCGCCAATCTGCCGGTGATACAGGTTGCGTCGGTGGCCGGCGTTTATGGCGTCTCGGTCTTGCTGGTCTTGGTCAACGGAGCGGTGGCCAGCATGATCGGGCGCGCGGCCGGGCCTGTCGTTCTGCGTCTGTCGCGCGCGGCAGGGGAAGACGCCGGGTCGGATGTGCCGCGGCATCCGGGCCTGGCCGGGCGCCTGTGGAGTTCCGCCGAAAGTTTCACTCCGCTGGCTCTTGTGGTCGCGTGTTGGTTCTGGGGATTGAGCCGAGTCGAGCTTTGGCGCAGGATGGAGTCCGGCCTGCCGGTCTGGCGGGTGGCGCTGATCCAGCCCAATCTGCCCTGCGTCTTTGCGATCAACGACGGCGCGGTCCGGCGGCAGCATGAGCTGCTGCTCGGCCAGACCGGTCTGGCCGGGGCGGCTAAACCGGATCTGGTGGTGTGGCCGGAGACGGCCGTGCCGGGCTCCGTGCCGTATGAGCCGGAGACAATGCGCATGATCCGCGCGGGGGCGGCGGCTGCGGGCGCGCCGCTGTTGACCGGGATATTGGAGACTGAACACACCGATGTTACGCCCGTCGCGTCTGAGGGCATGTTGTTCTATAACGCGGCATGGCTGTTTTCGGCGGGCGGTGAGAAACTGAGTTCTTACCGCAAGCGTCATCTGGTGCCGTTCGGCGAGTTCATACCGCTGGACAAGCGGATACCCTCGCTGCAGCGCCTGGCCCCGACCGGAGTGAGCTGTACGCCGGGCACTGACCCCGGCGTGATGGGCGTCCCGCGGGGCGGCGGCGCGGGCGAGGTTTTGCGTCTGGGGCCGCTGATCTGCTTTGAGGACACTGTGCCCGCTTTAAGCCGGGCGGCGGTGCGGGCAGGAGCCCGGCTGCTGGTGCTGATGACCAATGACGCCTGGTTCAACGGTTCGATCGAGCCGGTCCAGCATCTGGGCCAGTCGGTTTTCAGGGCGGTCGAGAACGGTGTGCCGCTGGTGCGGGCCGCCAATTCGGGGGTGTCCGGGGTGGTTGACGCGGTGGGGCGTGTCAGGTGTCTGGAGTCTAACGGCGCGGTGGCGGACTTCGACGGGTTCATGGTGAGCCCGGTGGGAGTGCCGCCGGAACCTTTGTCCGCACCCTACAAGCGCTATGGCGATTGGCTGCTGGGCATCCCGGGCGCACTTTTGGTTACGGTGGTTTGGTTGTGCGGGGTTTGCGGTTATGGACAGAAGAGAACTTGAGCTTTACTCTGCGGCGGTGACGCTCTCCGACATGGAGATATTCGTGTTCCCGGAACTGCTGTACAGCCTAGTGCTGGCCAACGTCATGTCGCCGCGACTCTGGAAGTGGAGGGACGACCCTTGGTTCAAAGGCATCCGCAAGATGCGGCCGTACCGGCGCCTGCAGAGGCTCAAGCAGTACATCATGGATCACTATGTTTTCAATCTGGATCTTGAAACTTGGGGCCTCACGAACAGGCGGCGCGAGCTTGCGCGTTTTGACGGGATTGTCGACGCCGAGGAACTGGCCCAATCCAACGCGCTGTTCGGGTACGAGGGCGACGCCTATTATTTCGACATTGACATAAGGACGCACTTCGGTTTGGACAAGTACGATTCCGACATTATCCCGTATTGGAAAACCGAGACCGTGGAGGCCATGGACGCCTTCAGGCACCGCGAGGGGTTCGTGACCGGCGCGGGGGAGTGCGTTTCACTGGCGGCGCTTTACGCGGCGGCCCTTTACGTGGTTGCGGGCATTCCGCTGGAGAAAATCTTTTTAATGGCCACGCCACTGCACTCGCAGAACTTCGTGGATATTGATGACGGCATCCTGATCAATAACCGCCGCCTGGTGACCAAGCCCATGTGGTTCAACGGCACGCAGATTTCCGGACAGGCGCGCCGCGCGTTAGAGCACG
>CAYRZP010000006.1:14006-33475 GCA_964428885.1 uncultured Lentisphaeraceae bacterium | reverse complement strand
TGATCCTGGGCGGCGGCCCCAACCGCATCGGTCAGGGCATCGAGTTCGACTACTGTTGCGTCCACGCCGTGCTGGCTATGAAAGAGGCCGGCTATGAGACGATCATGGTCAACTGCAACCCTGAGACGGTCTCCACTGACTATGACACCTCGGACAAGCTTTACTTCGAACCCGTGACGCTCGAAGACGTGCTGCAGATCTACGAGGCGGAGAAACCCGCCGGCGTGATAGTGCAGTTCGGCGGGCAGACACCGTTGAATATCGCGCGCGAGCTGGCCGACGCCGGCGTCAAGATCTTGGGCACCTCGATCGACTCGATCGACATCGCCGAGGACCGCGACCTCTTCCGCCACATGATGGAACGCCTGAAGATCCCCATGCCCGAATCCGGCATGGCATCCACCTTCGATGAGGCGGTCAAAGTCGCCAACGGGATCGGCTATCCGCTCATGATCCGTCCGTCTTTCGTGCTGGGCGGCCGCGGCATGGAGGTCATCTACGACGAGCAGATGCTGCGCGAATATGTCGACAAGGCCGTGGGGGTCACGCCTGACCGGCCTTTGCTGCTCGACCGTTTCCTGCAGGAGGCGATCGAGTGCGAGGCGGACGCCCTCTCGGACGGCTCAGAAGTCTATATCCCGGCTGTGATGGAGCACGTCGAGCTGGCGGGCGTGCATTCCGGTGATTCCGCCTGCGTCATACCGCCGGTCTCGATCCCGGAGAAGCATCTCGACACCATCGCGGATTATACACGCCGAATCGCGCAGGAACTGCAAGTCGTGGGCCTGATGAACATGCAGTACGCCATAGAGCATGACAAGGTTTATGTCCTGGAAGCGAACCCGCGCGCCTCGCGCACAGTGCCGCTGGTCTCTAAAGTGTGCAACACCCAGATGGCCAATATCGCCACACGCCTGATGCTCGGCGCCAAGATCAGTGATCTGGGTCTGATCCAAAAGGTGATCCCCCACTACGGCGCCAAAGAGGCCGTCTTCCCGTTCGACAAGTTCCCCGAGGTCGATCCGGTCCTGGGGCCAGAAATGCGTTCGACCGGCGAGGTCCTGGGGCTGGCATCGACCTTCGGACTGGCTTATTACAAATCGCAGGAAGGCGCCGGGGCCAAGCTGCCCACCGAGGAGGGCACGATCCTGATCAGCCTTTCCGAGAAAACGCCCTCCGCCATAAAAGTCGCGAAGGAGTTCATCAGACTCGGCTTTAAGCTGCTGGGGACCTCGGGAACCATCGCCTGGCTGGCCAAGCACGGCATCCGCGGCGAGGCGGTCAGCAAGATCAACGAGGGCCGTCCGAATGTTCTGGACGTGATCCTCAACCGCCAGGTCTGCCTGGTGATCAACACGCCATCCGGACGGCGCGACGCGCGTGCCGACGATGCCTCGATCCGCAAGGCCGCGATCAAGTACAAGATCCCCTACCTGACCACCCTGGCCGCCGCCGGGGCCAGCGCCCAAGGCATCCGCGCGGCGCGCGACGGCTCGGGCAGCGTGAAATCAATACAGGCCTACCACGCCGACATCCGGCCCTGACCTTAAACCGCCGTCAAGGCAAGGGCGTGAGCAGACGGTTGAGGTACAGCGACGCCACCGCTCGCACATCGAGAGTGTGCCCGGCACGGTAGGAAACCACGCGGCCGACGAACCGGCCCGCGTCGATCAGAGCCAAGGCCGCAAGCAGGTCCAGCGCGGCCCTGTGCCAGACCGGCTCCAGCGCTTTTCCGCCGCACACCAGCCTGGGCTCGCCGTAAAACTTGTCACGCCCGTGGATCAGGATGTTGTCAGGCGTGTAGCCGAGATTGCGCATGTCGGCGAACAGGAAGCCGACCGTCCTGGCCGTCATCATCTGCGCGTAAGAGGCATTCGTGCGCGCGAAGGCACCCTGCCTGAACGTCTTGGGCGTCAGGTCGAAGACGATGCGCTGCTTGCCGATGATGGAGTCGAAATCTATCGCGACATCCAACCTCAGTTTCTTTTCGCCGCTCTCCGGCGGCAGGAACGACAGGAAATCGCCGCGGGCGCCGCCGAAAGTGACCGGCTCCCGGACCGTCACGTAACGCGCGGGCTCGTCCAGTTCTACAACCCCGCATTGATCCACCGCCTCGACCAGATCCATGCTGCTGCGTTCAAACAGCGGCGGGTCGCCGGCGTTCGTGCCGATGACCACGTCATCAACCCCCATGCCAAGCCGCAACGCGATCACATGCTCGACCATGCGCAGGTAGTTGTGCGGGTTGCCGCTGCGCAAAACGATGTTGCGGGCCGAAGTCCAGACATTGCGGATCGTCACATGCGTGCGCAACTGCTCCGGCAGGTCCGTGCGGTCAACCCACCAGCCGTAGTCCTCTGAAGGCCCGAAGGTCAGGGTGCGCTTGGCCCGCCGGTAAAAAGTCCCCGGCCCGGTCACCGAGCGCTCGCCGGCCAGCGTCGTCCGCTTATCCGAAAACCCGGTCTCGCCATCGCAAAGCTCAAACGCATCAACCTTCTGCGCATGAAATAGCTCGTTAGCCTGACGCACGGCCTGCGCGTCACCCAGAACGATCCGGCCCAGCGGATACGACAGATCCATGTTATTCACGCACTCCAGTTCTTTATGGCTTGGGATTAGCGCCAGCCGTCTTCTTGAACTTCATCTTATCATATGCCGACAACGGCTTGCCGGCGGTCCCGCTCTCTTTCGTCTTTATGCCGGCGTTACCCAACAGTTCTTTCAGATGTGCGACGTACGCGGCGGCGCCCCCCTGCTTGTATCCGGTACTCCCCACTTGCGCGCCTTCCGCGTTAAGCAGGTAAACGGTAGGATAACCGCGCACCCCGTATTTCTTAGCCAGCTCCTCGTTCTGCCGCACCAGCTTTTCATCCAGTTTGCGCCCGCGCGGGAAATCAGCCTCGAACAGAATCAGGTTGTCCGCCGCGAATCGCTCAAACTCTTTGGTTCCCAAAACCTCTTCATGCAACCGCATGCACCAGCCGCACCAGTCACTGCCGGTGAAAAAGGCGAAAATAGGCTGACCGTGCGCCGCCGACTCTTTGCGCGCCTGTTCGAAATCTGTGATCCAGCCCTTGGTCTTTTCCGGCTGTTGATCTTTCTTCATCCACGACTGCGCCTGCCCGCAAGTGACTGCCATGCACGTCAATAACACACCCGCCATCAGTTTCATCGTTTTACCTCCCCTACGCCCTGTTTTGTCGCGCCAGCCAGTCTCCTGGCCAGCCGCGGCAGCCCCGGATCACGCGCTCCGAAGGTTACCAGCGCGCCATCCGTCCGCGCCCATCCCCTCATCTCAAGCTCAGCCTCTTCAAGCGTTCCGTCGGACGAGACTTTAACATTTTCACCACCGAGCCGGGAAGCCAAAACATCGCTGTTGACACTGCGGTCGGCGGTTCCGCCGACATCATAAACCGGCAGCAGCAACAGCCGGTCAACCGGGCGGCAGACACGCGCGAACACGGCAACCAGCCCGTCCATCATCTTGCGTAAAGGGCCGTAACCGTGCGGACGCCAGACAGCGCATATCCCGGCCGGAAAAACCGCCGCCAGCGTCGTCCAAGCCGCGCCCAACTTCTCTGGATTGTGCGCGTAATCGTCCACCACGACCGCCGCGCCGCAGCGCCCGATTTTCTGGAGCCTGCGCTCGATGCCGCCGAAAGTCTCCAATGCCTCAGCGAGACGGCACGGGTCAGCGCCGAGATGGCGCGCCATCCTGACCGCGTGCCAAGCGTTGCAGACATTGTGATAACCCGGCAGCGGCACCCGGTACTCTGTCCCTCCGCAGGTGAAGAACCCCTCCCAGCCCGCCAGCCGCACAGCCTCGGGACCTTCGCCCGCGTCCCGCCCGTCAATCACGTGCCCCCGCACACGCGCCCTGAACGCCGCGAAGAGCGCCTGCGTCTCATCAAGCGCGAAGTGGTCGGCCGAGGCATTGGTTATGACCGCGTGCTCAGGAGTGAAAGCCATCAGCGAACGGTCGGACTCGTCCGCCTCCACCACCGCCCAAGCGCCGCGCCCGTTCCGCACCGAACCCGCCCGCCGGCCGTCCGCGTCCCACCCTACCACCGCAGCACCGTTGACGACCAGCGGATCAAAGCCCGCGCCCTCCAACAGATGTCCCAGCAAGGCCGTGACAGAACTCTTGCCGCATGTACCGGTGACCGCGATCAGCTTGCGCCCGCCAACCAGCCGCGCCAGTTCCGCAGCGCGGTGCACGGCCGGCACCCCGAGCCCGGCGGCTTTGACGACCTCGGGGTTGTCCGCCTCGATCGCGCTACTGACCACCAGACGCTCTGTCGCTCCGGTGATCCCTGAACCGTCCTGCGGGAACAGCCGCACCCCCTGCCGCGCCAAACAATTCAGCACAGGGCTCGTGTCGCCCTGGTCCATCAGCCGGTCCGACCCGGTGACACTCACGCCCGCGTCCAGCAACGCCTGCGCCAGCGCGCTCATGCCCACTCCGCCGATGCCGGCCACATGCACTGTCCCGCTCATAAAGACTCCTTTTCAGCGGCCTCCCCATACCACGACATTCCATCGTCGCGGACAACCTTATGCATCCATAACGCCAGAACCGCCAAGCCTGCAAACCACAAGCCTACCATCCAAGGCTCCCACTTGCGCACAATAAAATTGCCGCCGGGTAATTTCGCCGTGATCTCAGCCGTTCGCACCATCACAACCGTGAATAAACCGGCCGCGTTGTTGAAGCAAGCCGCTAACCCGGAGCCTACAAAACTTGACAGCAAGCCCATGAAACCGGCCATCACGATCAGCGACGCGCATGGCACGACCACCAGGTTCGCAAGCAGTCCTCCCGGCGTGAAGCGCCCGAAATAAAAGGCGGTCAGCGGCACCGACGCAATCCACGCTGACAGCGAAACCGCGAAGGAGTCGGCGAAGAATCTCAAGACCTCTTTCCTGAAACGCGCCAGCCGCGCACGCCGCTTCTCATCCGCCGCGCCCAGCAGACGCGCCGTGGCTTCGGCTTTTTCCAAACCGCAAATCCGATGCATGATTTTACTGAAAGGCCTGCAGAAGACCACCAGGCCGCCCATCACCACAAAAGAGAGCGTGCTGCCGGCCTCGAAGACCAGCCAAGGCTGAATGAGGTGCACAACCAACGCGGTGCCGGCCAGCGCGGCCACAGAGTTGGGCCGGCGCCTTAACAGCGATGCGGACAAGTACAGGATGGCCATGACACACGCGCGCACCGCGCTCGGCCGCGCACCCGTGGCGACCGTGTAGAATATCAGCAGCGGCGCCACAACAACACACCAATAATGACGCTGGACCCCCGTCAGGCGCACCGCCATGACCAGCAAGCCCGCCACAAAGGCGATGTGCAGGCCGGAGATGGCGAAAACGTGGATCGTGCCGGAATCGGCGAAAATGCGGCGCGTCGCGCGCGGCATCTCGTTGCGCAGTCCCAGCAGAATAGCCTGGATCAACCCCGGAACACTACCCCAATCCCCAATGCCTATTGCCAGACGCCTCGCTGCCTGACGCCGCGCCGCGGCGATGCGCGACTGCCACGACCCGCTGTCAGCGTCAGCGATTTTCGAAGCGCGCTCCTCGCCAGTGCTCACCACCATTTTCAGGAGCCCGTTGCGGCCTTTGCGCACGCGGCCTTTGCCGGACAGCGACCACTGCTCGCCGCTTTGCGGCGCCCGCGCGCCCAGCGCCTCCCGCGCTCCGTACCATTCCACCGTTACCGGCATGTGGCGGCATTTAATGGCTCCGTCAGCACTTCTGAAATCAACCGCCCTGAAGCTGTAACGGGCGGCTTTGCCGCGCCACGGCGTAACTGTCACTTCCGGGCCGACGCGGCAGATAAATTCGCGCGACTGCGACTCGTCTAATATCCGCGCTTCACGCCGCCTCCCCTCCAGATCGCGCGCGCTGACGAACCATCCCAAGCAAAAGAAAAGCAGAGGGACAAACGCATGCCGCCAACGCATGCGCCGGGAAAAAACCGCGCCCGACCCGCAGCCGCAAACGCCTGCCGCGGCAAGCGTCCAGAACCCGACCCGGTAACCGACCGCGATGCCGGCCAGAGACAACGCCGTCAAAACCAGCATGGGCTGACGGAAACGCAATCCCGACAACGTGTCAATTCCCGAGCGCAGTATGATCTGTAAACTTCGCCGCAACCCCGCCACCCCTCTTCCACAGTCCCGGCACAATCAGCGCCAGCAGCAGCCAAGCTGCCGCGGCCGGCCAGAACGAGGCGCCGCCGTGGCTGTGCCCGTGCCCGCAGGCGGCCTGCACCGCCGGGACACTCGCGCGCAACCCTTCGAAAAACACATCCAGCACAGCGCCGGCACAGACCGCAGACACGGCGAGAGAAGCCAGGTAAAAAAACGTCCCGGCCTTTCCTATCTGCCGCCACATCGCCGTGATTGCCGCCGCGTTGGTGGCAGGCCCGGACACAAGAAACACCATGGCCGCGCCCGGCGAAACCCCCATGTGAATGAACCCGGCGGCGATCGGCACAGACGACGACGAACAGACGTACACCGGTATGCCCACGAGCAGAGCCAGCGCGTATGAGGCCAGCCCAGGCGGCATATGCCCGGCAAAGAAACTGTCCGGGACCAGAGCCGTGACAATCGCTGAAACCAGCACGCCCAGCAGCAGTGGACGCGACATGTCACGCGGCAGCGTCACGAAACCGTGCCGCAAAGCCCGTAACCACATCGGCATCTGGCCGGCATTCCCCGTCACCGTAGCCGTTTTGCCGATCTCCGGCGCGCATGAACACCCGCACCGGCCACCGGGCCGATTGTTGCCGGCGGCGGCCTCGTCCGCGCAGAACCGGTCGGACAGCACACCGGCCAGCACGCCGGACGCGAAGGCCGTCACGACACGCGCCGCGGCGAAGACCGGACCCAGCAGCGACCATGTCAGCATGACGCTGTCCACGCCGGTCTGCGGTGTCGATGCCAGAAAGCTCACGGTCGCGCCTTTGCCGGCACCGGCGCGGCGCAATGAGAAGGCCAGCGGCAGCACGCCGCAGGAGCAGAGCGGCAACGGAACGCCAAGCAGCGCGGCCTTGACAACCTGCCACACGCCGCGGCCGCCCAGATGACGCGATACCCGCTCCGGTGTCAGCACCACCGAAAGAGCCCCGGCCACGGCAAACCCCAGAAGCAGATAAGGCGCCATCATCAGCACCACCTGCCATACCGCCGCTGTCACAGTATATGCCGTTTCAATCACGCGACCATGTTAATCTATTACGCACTGCCGGGCAAGCATTGGCAAGGCGCATTCCGGCGGCGGTTCAAAAGCGGCATCCGGCGTCATTGCGGCAGTTCCGTTCTCATGAACGGCGTTCCTTTACTGGATCTGGATGTGGAACGCGCCGGGCAGCAGGCATGCCTCGTTGTAAAGGTTGCCCTCGCAGCTCTGGTGGCCCATGAAGCGCAGACGCTTCGGTGCCGGGACCTTGTCCGAGCCCACTACAAGCTGCGCCCCTTTGATCTCAACCTTGGCCTCGACATACACGCCGTCCTCGCCCGCCACCTCAAAATTCTTGGCCGGCTTGTTGCCGGCTGTGTACCATCCCTCGGCGTTGTTGAAGGTCAGCACGAAGGCGCCGCTCTCTACCTTGCTGGCCTTGAGCGTGGGCGAGTCGGCCTTGACCGATTTGAATCCATAATCGCGGTTGAGCGCCAGCAGCGCCAGTCTGCGGCCGACGGTCTCCTTGTCGCTCGGATGGATGTCTTGCAGGTCGCCGACATCGGTGATGACCGCCATGCCGGCGTTTTTGGCTTCGAGGGCGAACTTCTGCTGCGCCTCCCAAATGACAGGCAACGCACGGCCGTCTCCGCCATAGGTGTAGGGGGCGAGCTGGACAAAGTAGAATTTCAGATCCGGATTCTCAAAGACCGTCTTCCAGCCGTTCAACAGCGCGTGCATCTTGTCGCAATAAGCCATGCCGTCGCCGAGATTGCTGCATCCCTGATACCAGATCGCTCCGCGAAACGTGTAAGGCACGAACGGGAAGAGCATGCGGTTGTACAGGACCGTGGGCTGCTGATGCAGGTTTTTCACTCCGCCGGTCTTGGGCTTAAGCGAGCCCAGCGTGTCCAGAATGCCTTTCAGCGACGGCACCGACGCGAAGCCGCAAGGCGGCGTCCACGGCTCGATCCGCGTTCCGCCCCAATGCGACGTGACCAGTCCGACCGGCACATCCAAGGCCCGGAACAGCTCCACGCCGTAGTAGAAGGCGGTGGCGGACAGCGGCGCGACAGTGTCAGGGCGTATGGCCTGCCAAGCCATTGGATAATCCGTACGCGGCGTGACTGAAAAATCGTAATTCTCCATGCGCGCGAAACGGATTAGCGGATAGTTGGAGAGCGACGCGATCATCGTGCCTTTGCGGTCGCGGAATCTCGGGTTCCCGCCCCAGAGCGGCTGCTCCATATTGGACTGACCGCTACAGAGCCAGACTTCGCCGACCAGCACGTTGTTGACCGTGATCGTGTCCGCCTTGCCGGCGACGGTCAAAACGCGGTTCTCCTTGCTTGCGGACAGGGCCGCGAGCCGCACCTTCCACGCCCCTTTCTCATCGGCCTTGACTTTGACACGCTGTCCCGCAAAACTGACCGTCACCTCCTCCTGCGGATCCGCTACGCCCCACACCGCCGCAGGCAGTTCGCGCTGCAGCACCATGTTGTCACTGAACACTGGCGCCAGCGTCACTTTTGCCTGCACCGAAAACATGCCGCCCGACATCACTGTCAGCACGGCAAACAGCATCTGTTTCATCTCGTCCTCCTTTATTACACTACCTTCTCACAAACTCGCACGAAAAAAGCTTTTGAACGGCAATTTCATTTCAACCGATTCTCGAACAGGACCGGGCCGCCCCACTTGCCGGTGGTAACCAGATCGATGTCGCCGTCGCCGTCGATGTCAACCGTGATGACATTCAGGCCCGCCCCGAAGCCCTCGTCATAAGACACAATGTGCTTGTTGAAAACGGGCTCCGCGCCTGGAGCGAAACAGTAGAAGAAGAGGCATTTGTTGCCGAAGGCGTCAGGGTCCCCGCCGTTGTGGGCCATGAACCGTTTGCCGGTGACGATCTCTTTTTTGCCGTCGCCGGTGATGTCGGCGAAAGCCAGATAATGCGCCTGCGACCATTTGTCGTCAATCAGGTGCTGTTCCCAGCTTATCTTGCCGTCGGCGTCACGCCGCTGCTCGTACCACCAGACGCCGTGCTTGTGGGCCGCGCTGGCGATGATGTCGCTCAGGCCGTCAGCGTTCACGTCGAAAACGATGATGTTGGATGTGTGGTCGGCCCGGCCTTCAGGAGCGCCGAGCGCGATCGGGTGAGCCCGCCAGACTCCCTTGCGGATGTCCTCCGGTGCCTCTAACCATGCGTCAGGGCGGATTATGTCCGTCCGACCGTCGCCGTTGATGTCGCCCACGCCCGCTCCGAAGGGCCGTTTCTGCCCGCATACATCGTGACGCGTGAACGCAGCCTGCCCGTCGGCGTTGACCGATCTCTCATACCAGACGGTCACGCTGGTCTGCGGCAAAAACTCTTCGGACTTGCCGTCGCCGTCAATGTCCTCCAACGTGCCGGTCTCATGATTGCCGAGCGGATCGATCACGTGCCGCCGCCAATCCCCTTTGCCTCCGCCCGGATTCTCGTACCAGGCCGAGGTCTTGTCGAACCAGCCAGCCGCAATGATGTCCGGCCTGCCGTCACGGTTGACGTCCAGCACGAGGTTACAAAAATCGTCCGCGTAGCCCTTGCCGTCCGCGGTGACCTTGTTGCTGATCTCGCGGATCCGGACAGGTTTCCAGTCGGGCGCGAGATACAGGAAAGGCCCGGCCGCGATGTCCAGTTTGCCGTCGCCGTTGAAGTCCGCCACCGCGCAGGACTCGGACCGATACTCACTGATGCGGCGCGCCTTAAAGGAGACAGGCGATGCCAGGGCGCCGCACGCTCCCGCCGCAACTTCCGCGCCGGTCGCCGCGGCAAGGCCATGCATAGCGCTCAATAACAAGAACGCGGCAAGGAAAAGTCCGCGAGGGAAAAAGCCGCCCCCGCACGATGGTGCCTTTATGGTCATTTGATTGCCCCTTATAATTTTCACCGAATGGTCAGACATTATAAGTTGAAGACGTATTGAAGTCATGTAAAAACTCGGGGTTCTTGCGTACTTATCGCACGGCATCTGCGCGCGCGCGGTCATTGCCGTAAACTTGCTAAAATACGTGCTGTTGCCCATGCCCGGGTTATGCTATATTGAGGCTATTATTACCGTGTGTTATAATTGCTGAAAAAGACCAGATTAGTCAAAAGGAAACGCAGCATTATGAAGTGGCGATGGGATCAGGGAAGGCTTGAGTATTTCAATTACTCTAACATCCGGTCGATAGCCAATGTTTTCCTCGGTCTTGAAGGCATCGATTTGGAAAAAGGCGGGGAAGATATCCTTCGGACACGCCTGGAACTCGAAACCGGATTGCCTTTCTTGCCTAATTCTTACACCGTTTGGAGAAATTACGCCCGTGTTTTTCAATGCGCAATGCTGGCCACTAAGATTGAGGGACGCCTTTTTGTCACCGATTTATGCCGTAAGCTAAAACAACCTCCTACTGTTTTTTCCTCCGATGAATATTTTAATTTCATTTTTTCACGTTTTGCCCTGCCTTTTCCTGCCTTTAAGGAATATAACGCTTCTGTTACTGCTGTTTTCCCGTTCGCTGCAATCATGAAATTTATAATGAGCCGCCCGAATAGAGTGTGCTCTACAGACGATGTGATCAATTTTATAGTCGCCAACAAATGCACCGGAGTCGAGGATTTGCAGCATTATGCAACCATCAAGCCTAAGCGCGTGAAATCTTCTAATGATGAGAAACGGCAAATACGCGAAATGCTAGCTTTCATGGGACAGGCATCTTACTTGAAATGGTTGGACAAGTCGTTATATATAGATTCTTCTGATTACGACAGCATATTGACGTCAACCTCACCTAATTATTCTAGTATAAGAAAGTTGTCCCCGCTTGAAGAGTTCATATCCATGACATCTATATCGCCAAGCCAAGACACCAAGTTCGATGTTGTTCTGTCCGACAAGTTGACATCTGACCCAGTGTTTAAAGAAGGCGGCAAGGCGTTTGT
Organism: uncultured Lentisphaeraceae bacterium; assembly: GCA_964428885.1. Lineage (GTDB taxonomy): Bacteria > Verrucomicrobiota > Kiritimatiellia > RFP12 > UBA1067 > JAQVQN01. Next base: position 22,323 of record CAYRZP010000006.1, on the reverse strand, counting down.
CACACACAGCAAAATCGAAAGAAGCCCCTTGATACGACAGCATTTCTTCCATATACGCCCTGAAGTGATTTGTGATGCATGCAAGCTAAAACCCCGAGAGCGCTATCCATGGACAGACAACATTCTTGAATTGCACCATATACTGCCGCTTTCCACAACACTGAATGTGGGCGGAACCACGACCTCGTTGGACGACCTTTCGCCTCTTTGTCCGTCATGCCACCGAAGTATCCATGATTTTTATCAGATCAAACTCAGCGAATGGGGAGTCCCTGACTTCGGCTCAAAAACAATGGCCAAAGACATCTATGAAATGGCCAAAAGGGAGATACGGCTTTGAAGAAGCTTTCAATAAGAGAACAAAAACGAATCATTGAAGACTGTAAATGTTCAGGGGCTTCGTTAGCGGATTTATTGACATCCAGAGGGCTTTCTTATGACTCTTTAATTTATGAATACGATTCTGTAGCGCCTGAAAGTGCAGGAGTGAAGTTTACCCCGGTAGATCAAAGACAGAATGTAGCCGGAGGAACTCCTTGTGTCAGTTTCTTTTCGGGTGCAGGAGGAATGGATATAGGCTTCGAGTGCGCTGGTTTTAAAACCTTGGTTGATGTCGAAATCAATCCGATTTTTTGCGACACCTTGCGAGCTAACGGACATAAGAATATAATCGGTCCGCCCTCATATTCCGGCGATGTCAATGATCCCGACACCGTAATCGCCGCGCTTAAGGAGCAAGGTGTTTCACGAAATTTCAAAGGCGTGTTTCATGGCGGCCCTCCCTGTCAGTCTTTTAGCATCGCGGCCAATCAACGCTTCTCAAAAAGAATGAAAACGTTTAAGCGTACCGGTTTCAGCCATGAAAAATACGGCAATCTGTTGTTCCAATACATTCGTATAATACTCCATTTTACTCCTGAAGTTTTTGTGATCGAGAATGTGGACGGTTTATTGACCATAGATGGAGGCGAACAGGTCAAGATGGCGTGCCGCATGCTTTCTAAAGCGGGATATAATGTGGCGCCGCCAAAAGTGGTCAATGCGGCTGACTACGGCGTTCCTCAAAAGCGCTTGCGCACATTCATAATCGGCAGCCGGATCGGAGAGTTCAAATTCCCAAAACCTTCAGGGCAAATATTGCCAGCCGGATGTGCCTTCGTTTGTTCATTGGAGGGAGCTGAAAACCATGTGACACGCGAACATAACGTTGACTCTATAGAAAGATATATGCGGCTAGGTTTTGGCAAACGTGACAAACTCGGACGGGTTGACCGTATTGACCCTTTTCGTCCCTCTAAGACAATTATAGCCGGAGGCACCGGCGGCGGCGGACGGTCTCACCTGCATCCGTATATCCCCCGCACAATGTCTGTGCGCGAATGTGCTCGGCTTCAAACTTTCCCTGATAACTTCGTTTTCACAGGTCCGGTAGCGCGGCAATTCACGCAAGTGGGCAACGCCGTTCCTCCCGTACTAGCTTACGAAATCGCTGTTGCGATCTATAAAACGATTTATCAAGGTTCAGGCGGTGTCAGCCGCGTTGTTTCTGGTGAACAGCCTGCGCAAGACGGATCAGAAACCATTCAGTTAACCCTTTTCAATCAGGCGTGCGAGTTTCGGGCCTTGTACCTTGTTCATGAATCTCCTGTTACATTGGCAGGCACATACCGCAAACTTTGCCGTGATTGGATTGTCACACATAACCTTTACAATTACCCGGTTACACAGCATGATATCGATATTCATCCGGAATTGCTTTCAGTGCGGAGGCTCGTTTTGGGACGCAAAAACGATAAGCCGCTCTTTTTTTCCATCAAGGGTTATTCTATGGAGACCAGAGCATGGCTCCATAAGCGCAGATACCCAATTAATCGAAAGCATAGCTCAAAGACCCAATACATTGTTTACAAACTCCAGCAGATAAAAGAGGATCCCGATTTTTTAACTGGAGTGAAGCCCAGACTGATCATCGGCAAAGGTGTCAAAATAAAAACAAGTGTGCCTGTTTCATAGTTTTATGCGAATTATGGCTGTGTCATACAACGAAAAAAGGAAAGCGTATGATAACCCGCAATGGGGAGATGACGGCTGAGTTGCGCGATAAAATGCGCGGCGGCAAGGGCACCGTAAAAGTCGAACACTGGTTCAAGCCGGAGGCATTCGGCGCCAAGGCGCGCCTGTGCGCGCGGCTGACCGTGCCGCCGGGCGGCTCTATCGGCACCCACAACCACGAGGCCGAGGACGAGATCTATATCGTGCTGTCCGGTCAGGGCCATATCATCGAAGACGGCAAGCGGATCCCGGTCGGCGCGGGCGACGCCATCCTCACCGGCAAGGGCGGCGCGCACGGCGTGGAAAACACCGGCGCCGTGCCGCTGGTCATGGCCGCGATCATCATGCTATACGCCTGACCGCCTGCGCCTGAACACCGTCATGAACGCACCTCTCAAAATCAGCCATGACGACGACGCCCAGAGCGTGACCGGCACCGTCGAGTCCATCGTCTACCGCAATGACGAGAACGGCTATACGGTCTGCACGGTAAAGATACCGGCCCGCATACGGGGACGCGAGGACCTCGTGACCGTGGTCGGCAACTGCGCCGCGATCTGGGAGGGCGAAGAACTGCAAGCTGAGGGCACGTGGGTGCGGCACAAGTCCCACGGACAGCAGTTCCAGGCCAAAACCATCACCTGCATAACCCCGACCTCGACGGAAGGGCTGCGGCGCTATCTGGCCAGCGGCATGATCAAGGGCATCGGACCGACCTTCGCAAAACGCATCGTTGACAAATTCGGCGAGAAGACACTGGACATCATCGACCGCGAGTCCGGGCGCCTGCGCGAGGTCGAGGGCATCGGCGAAAGCAGGCGACGGATGATCAAGGAGTCATGGACCGAACAGCGCGGCGTACGCGAGATCATGATCTTCCTGCAGTCCCACGGCATCGGCACCGCCAAAGCATCCCGCATCTACCGCCAGTACGGCGCGGACTCCATCGCGATCGTCAAGCGCAACCCATACCGGCTCTGCGAGGATGTCTGGGGCATCGGCTTCAAAAGCGCCGACGCCATCGCCCTCAGCGTCGGCATCCCGCACGACTCCGAGCTGCGCGCCTGCGCCGGCCTGGTCCACACCTTGCGCACCGAGGCCGAGGACGGCGGCCACTGCTTCACGCCGCAACCCGATCTGCTGCTGCACGCGCAAGCCATGCTCGACATTTCCGTAGAGATCCTGAGCCAGGCTTTGGAGCAGGAGTATGAGAAAGGCACGCTGATCAGGGAAGACGGCCGCATCCACCTGCGTGACCTCTACCGCGCCGAAGTCCGCGTGGCCGAGAAACTGCGCCGCCTGATGGACACCCCGCAAACCTTTCCCCCGATCCAGGCCGAAAAGGCGCTGGCCTGGGCAGAGGCCAAAATGCGTATCCAGCTCGCCCCGCTGCAGCGCGAGGCGCTCTGCAACGCACTGCGATCCAAGGTCTCGATCATCACGGGCGGACCCGGGGTCGGCAAGACCACGATCATCCGCGCCCTCACGGACATTTTCGGCGCACGCAAACTTGACGTGCGGCTGGCCGCGCCGACCGGACGCGCCGCCAAGCGCATGTCCGAGGCCACCGGACACGAGGCCCAGACCATCCACCGCCTGCTCAAGTTCAACCCGAACCAGGCCTGCTTCGAATTCAACGCCGACAACCCCATGTCCGGCGACTGCTTCATCCTGGACGAGACCTCGATGATCGACATCCGGCTGATGGACCAGTTCCTGCAGGCCATGCCCGACTCGGTGACGCTGATCCTGGTCGGCGACACCGACCAGTTGCCGAGCGTCGGCCCGGGCAATGTCCTCCGCGACCTGATCGCCTCCGGCTCAATCCCCTTCTGCCGCCTCGACACCATCTTCCGGCAGGACACCTCGGGCCTGATCGTGCGCAACGCCCACCGTGTCAACCACGGCGAGACTTTCGAGACCCGCGCGGGTGAAAGCGATTTCTATTTTGTCGAAACCGGCGAGCCGGACAAGATCATCGCGCGCACCATCGAACTCATGACACAGCGCATACCCCTCAAGTTCGGCCTGGATCCGTTGGCCGACGTGCAGGTCCTGACCCCCATGCGCAAGAATTTGCTCGGCACCGAGAACCTCAACGAGGTGATCCAGACCGCGCTCAACCCGCACGGCCCAACCCTGACACGCGGCATCTCGAACTTCCGCCGCGGCGACCGGGTGATGCAGCTCCGCAACAATTACGACAAGGAGGTCTTCAACGGCGACATCGGCTTCATCAAGGAGGTCGACGAGGAAGACCGTGCCCTGATAGTGTTGTTCGACGGACGCCCGGTGCGCTACTCCCAGAGTGATCTTGACGAGCTGGTGCTGGCCTACGCCTGCTCAATCCACAAATCGCAAGGCAGCGAATATCCCGCCGTGATCGTGCTGATGCACACGCAGCATTACAAGCTGCTGCAGCGCAACCTGCTTTACACCGCCATCACGCGCGGCAAACGACTGGTGATCGTGGTCGGCTCTTCACGCGCCGTCGCCATCGCCATCCGTTCGAATCAGGTGCGCGAGCGCCGCACCACCCTGAAAGAGCGCCTGCACGGCGGCTCTCAGTGACCGCGAAAGGTTTGCAGACAGAGGTTCTTGTTCTTGCATTTTGGTGCGGCGACGGGGATTGACAAACGCCATGCATTGTGCGAAAATTATGTTTCAATTTTTGGCGCGGTAAGGTGCCGCGCAGATGACGATGGGGTGAGGCTGGAGCGTTATACCCGCCCTGGACATGCGACGTTGCACTTTAAAACAAACAAAGCATTAATCCCTTAATCAAAGACAACAAACAATGACAAAGACAATGCTTGTGGCCGTGGCGGCAATTTGTGCGGGGGCGGCGATGGCCGACTTCGAGATCACAATCGATCCGGCGGCGAAGCCGTTTAAGGACATGCGTCAGACCGGGTGCAACCAGGGTATCGGCTTCAACGCCGCGCTCGAACAAGTGTGGGGCGTCGGCGGGGACGACTGGCACTTCGTCTCTAACAAGGTCGAGTCCTCGCGCATCCTTAAGGAGGCTGGCGCGAACCTGCTCCGGCTCCAGTGCATGAACGGCTGGTTCCGTAACCGCGACAACAAGGACCCGAAGCGCCGCACCAACCCGAAGGCCGCCTTCGACTTCTACAAGGAGAACGGCATCAAGGTCTTCGTCTGTCTCGAGTGCTGGTCCACGAACGCCGTCGAGGAGAACGTCGAGATCGTGAAGTGGCTTGTCGACAACGACTTCAAAAATTGCGTCGCGGGTTTCGAAATGGGCAACGAGACGTACGGCAGCCCAAAGTACCCGGATCTCGCACCGTTCTGGACCGCGTTCATCCTGCGCGCCGAGAAGATCTGGCCGAAGCTGCCGCTCGGCTTCAATATCGGCGAGCTCTTCGAACTCAACCCCGACCTCGCCCACATGCGCGCACGGCTCGAGGGCAAGGACCAGATGTACCGCAACACCTACTTCTCGGCGGCTGACTTTAACCAGTTCTCGACCCGGTTCATGCTCGCGATGGCGGCCTCGAACCAGTTGCAGAAGATCAGTCACATCATCTGGCACGGGTACGGCGCCGAAGAGCCTTACAGTTGCTCGTATCACGGCATCCTCCGCTTCCGCGCCTACCAGAATATCTATCCCGAACTCTTGAAGGGGAAGAAGTGGTGGCTGACCGAGGTCCGCGAGCGCGCCGACGAGGACAACCACTGCCAGCGCCTCTACCGCGACACGCTCGTGATGGCGCACTTCACGCTCATGGCGCTCTGCCAGCCCGAGACGGACGGCTTTTGCCACCACCAGCTCACGTGCCTCTCGGGCGCGATCTACCAGTCTGACGGACGCGGCTGGTACAACCAGTGGTACGACTCCACCCAGAATTCGTTCGCAGACTTCCGCTCGCCATACAACCGGCCGCGCATGGAAGTCGGCCACATGGGTGTCATGTACCGCATCCTCGGCGAGGCGATCAGGCTCAACCCGATCTTTCTCGCCCACGGCACCTCGCAGGAGGCGAACACCGAAGACACTTTCTTCACGTCCGCCCGCGTCGCAACCCAGATTTATGCCCACCGCAAGGCGCTCAAGGAGCGCACTAAGTCCCCTGGCGTCGCGGGCGAGGTAGAGTACGTCATCTCGACGGACGGCCGCGGACGTTACTGCCTTCTCCTCGTGAACACGAAACCGACGGCCGAGAAGATCCGCGTGACGATGCCCGGCCGCCAGTTCGCCGCGCCCGTCTACCGTTCGCTAACGTGCCCCGCGAGGTTCGTCGACTGCCGCGCGGTTCCGGGCGACGGACAGTACTGGCGCCAGGTCAGCTGGGAGGATACGCAGAGCGGCTACGCGACCTGGTCAAACTGGGAGGCGAAGGGGCACAGCTATACGCCGCTGCCGAGCGGTGTCGAGCCGAAGTGTGACGACATGTTCGTCACGATCGAACCGCACACGGTCGAGTCCGTCGAGTTCTACACCCGCGCGGCGCCAAAGCAGTGATTTGCCGACATCATTAAGGAGAAAACAAGACATGACAACGACAATGATCGCCGCGGTAGCGGCATTGAGCGCGGGAGCGGCAATGGCCGACTTCTCGATTGACATCGATCCGGCGGCGAAGCCGATCAAAGACATGAGCAACACCGGATGCAACCAGGGCATCGGCTTCAACGCCGCGCTCGAGAGCGTCTGGGGCGTCGGCGGCGACGACTGGTGGTTCGTCTCGAACAAGGTCGAGACCGCGCGCATCCTCAAGGAGGCGGGCGTCAACCTCGTGCGCCTGCAGTGCATGAACAGCTGGTTCGACCGCCGCAAGCCCAATCCGTACGACCCGAACTCGAAAGACCCGAAGGTCGTCCGCGCACACAAGAGCTACGGCCAGTCGAACCCGAAGGCCGCCTTCGACTTCTACAAAGCGAACGGCATCAAGGTCTTCGTCTGTCTCGAGTGCTGGTCCACGAACGCCGTCGAGGAGAACGTCGAGATCGTGAAGTGGCTTGTCGACAACGACTTCAAAAATTGCGTCGCGGGTTTCGAGATGGGCAACGAGACGTACGGCAGCCCAAAGTATCCCTCGCTCGCGCCGTTCTGGACGGCCTTCATCGACCGTGCGGAGAAGATCTGGCCGAAGTTCCCGCTCGGCATGAACATCGGCGAGCTCTTCGAGCTCAACCCCGACATCGTGCACATGCGCAACCGCCTCCTGTCCGACGAGAACATCAAGCGCAGCTGGACGCACGCGGGCGCGTACTTCTCGGCGGATAACTTCAACCGCTATTCCATGCAGTTCATGTTCGCGATGTCCAACCGCCTCGACAAGATCAGCCACATCATCTACCACGCCTACGGCGCCGAGACGCCCTACAGCTGCTCTTACCACGGGTTCAAGCGCTTCCGCAACTTCACGGAGATGTTCCCGCAGATCAAGGACAAGAAGTACTGGCTCACGGAGATCCGTCCGCGCTCGGACGAGGACAACCACTGCCAGCGTCAGTTCCGCGAGGCGCTGATCATGGGCCACTGGACGCTCATGGCGCTCTGCCAGCCGGAGACGGACGGTTTCTGCCACCACCAGCTCACAGCACTGTCCGGCGCGATCTACCAGTCCGACGGCTCGAACTGGTACATCCAGTGGTATGACGGCACGCAGGAGTCGCTCGCCGACCGCCGTTCGGGCTACGGCCAGCCGCGGATGGAAGTCGGCTCGATGGGCGTCGTCTACCGCATCCTCGGCGAGGGCATCCGCGAATGCCCGTACTTCCTCGCGCACGGCCTCGACAAGATGACAGGCTACGACGAGGTGGCGAAGACCGACAAGGACTGGGAGTGGTGCGCTTCCTCGCGCCTGACGGACGATGTCTATATGCGCCGCCGCGCAATCAAGGAAGGTAATAAGCCGAATAAGGTCACCGGCAACGTGGAGTGGGTCGCCGCTACCACCAGGAACCGCAACAAGATGTGCCTTCTCATGGTCAACTCGAAATCTGCGCCCGAGATTGTCAAGGTCACCGTGAAGGGCAAGGAGTTCGCCGCGCCGACCTACCGCACCGTCACCTGCCCCGAGGAGTTCCTCGATTGCTGCGAGATCCCCGGCGACGGCCGTCCGTGGCGCCAGCTAAGTTGGGAAGACACCCAGTTCGGCTTCTGGGGAGCCAACATGGCGATGTACAAGGACCTCAAGCCGAAGGCCGACGTTCTGACGGTGACGATCAAGCCGCACACGGTCCAGACCGTCACCTTCATGCTTCGCAACGCGCCGAAGGCCAAGTGAAGCAACGCGCC
>CAYRZP010000006.1:0-13906 GCA_964428885.1 uncultured Lentisphaeraceae bacterium | reverse complement strand
AGACCGTCACCTTCATGCTTCGCAACGCGCCGAAGGCCAAGTGAAGCAACGCGCCTGAACCGACCGCTTCTCCCGTCACTTGATTTTTTGGCGGGAGCGGCGGTAATTTTCCGAGAGTGAAAGTTGCTGTCTCCAGTGGCAGGGTTCTAGTGAAGTCACGGGGGCCGTACCCGCACGTTCCGATAAAGAAAGGTTTTGCAAGTGCCTCGACAGTGTGCGCGTGGCCTCGGGACTCGCACACTCACAAACTCACTTACCAACACAACCACATATCCAAAAACGCAGGAGAAAACAATGCAACTGACGATGCTTGGCTTATGCCTGTGCCTGACTGCCCTATCCGTTGCAGCGGGCGAAAATCATTTGGTTATATGGGACGATGCTGAAGCGGGGGACAAATGGGATGCCGCTTATCCGGTCGGCAACGGGCGGCTCGGCGCCATGCCTTTCGGCAACTTTCCCAAAGAGAAAATCCTGCTTAACGAGGAAACCATCTGGCACCGCGGTGACTCTAAGGTCATGCCCGAAGACAGTTTCCAGTATCTGGAGACCGTGCGACGGCTTGAGGCCGCCGGCGATTATGCCGGCGCCGATAAATCTTTCGAGAAAACTTTTCAGCAAGGCGGCGGCAACCCGGACAGCTATCAACCTTTCGGCTGGCTTGAGATAGAATACGTCACCGCGTCACCACTCCGGAAACGTTACCGGGAACTCGATTTGAAGACCGGCATAGCGAAGAACGTCTATACCCTCGAAAACGGTTCGGCAATAACCCAAAACGTTTTTGCCTGCGGAAGTGACGGTGTGATCGCGGTCACGATCACGACGGACGGGAAATCCATGGTCCGCGTGCGGATGAACGGCGGCTCGGTCGCGAAAAATGAAATTATCAAGCGTGGCACCGCGACCGGCAAGGACGCCACGCATTATGTCGGGCAAATACGCGCGCTGCCCGCTGAGAAAACCCGCGCCGGCGACCAGTTTGTCGAAGTCTCGGATTGCGGGGACATCACCATTCTGGCGGCTGTCGCAACAGACCTGGACCGGCGCAACGCCGGAGCTAAACTTGCGGACGGATGGCAGGCGCAAGCCGCGCAAACCCTTGACCGGGTGAGCGGCGTCTCAAGCGGAGAGATGATGCGCAGGGCCGTGACCGAACACCAGTGTTACTTCGAGCGCGTCGCTCTCGATATAGGGCAGACCGACGGATCCATTCTGGCCTTGCCCACCAAAGAGCGCCTTAACCGCATCAAAGCCGGACGCCACGATGACCCTGACCTGATCGAGACTTATTTCCAGTTCGGCCGTTATCTCTTGATCGCCGCATCCCGTCCCGGCAGTTTTCCCGCCAACCTGCAAGGCATATGGAATCCCCATCCTAACGCGCCATGGAGTTCAGACTTCCATTTGAACATCAATATCCAGATGAATTACTGGCCGGCGGAAACGACCAACCTGCCGGAAACGCACCAGCCCTTGCTGGACTTCATCAGATACTGCCAGCCGCCCGGGCGCGAGATGGCACGCCGTCTTGGCATGGCGGGATGGTGCATGGGACACGCTACCGACATCTGGGCCAACGCGCGGATCATGTCCTCGCGCGTTTGCTGGGGCGGATCTTTTTTCGGCGGGCAGTGGATGGTCATGCACATCCTCGAGCATTACCGTTTCAGCGGGGACAAGCGCATACTTGAAAATAACTGGGACATCCTGGCCGATTCCGCGGCTTTTGTGGAATCTTGGCTGATTCCCGACCCCGCCAACGGCCAACTGGTGACGCGTCCGTCGAGTTCGCCCGAGAATTCATTCCGCTATGCCGTGGCCGGCGGCGCGAAGGCCAACGCATCGCTTTCGTCCGGCAACACTTTCGATCAGTTCATGGTCTTGCAGGTTTTCCATGATTATCTGGAGGCGGCGGACATTCTCGGCCGCGCGGAAGACCCTCTCGTCAAAAAGATCAGGTCTGCGCTGCCAAAAGTCTATCGCCCGCGCATTGGGGAAGACGGCCGGCTGATGGAATGGCGTCTGCCTTTCGAAGAGGCTGAGCCTGGGCACAGGCACATGTCGCACGTGCTGGGCGCTTACCCCGGCAACCAGATCGATCTCGACGGTGACCCGGCCATGCGGGACGCGGTGCGCCGCGTGTTGGAATTCCGCCTGTCGCACGGCGGCGCGCATACAGGCTGGAGCAGAGCCTGGACGATCGGTATCTTCGCGCGCCTCTCCGACGGTGCGCAGGCCTACGGTAATCTGCACGCGCTACTCGCCAGATCCACATTGCCGAACCTTTGGGACAACCATCCGCCGTTCCAGATCGACGGCAATTTCGGTGCCACTGCGGCGATTGCCGAGTTGCTCCTGCATAGCCACGGCGGTCAGATAAAACTGCTGCCGGCACTGCCTGCGAACTGGCCGGACGGGCATTTCTCCGGTCTGCGCGCGCGCGGCGGCTATACGGTCAGCGCCAGTTGGCAGAAGGGCGTTCTTACGGAAGCGCGGATCAAGGCCGGGGAGCACGCCTCCGGCACGGCCCGCCTTTCCTATAAGAATGGCACCAAGCTCATCTCAGTGCGCCCGGGCGAGACGGTCAGACTCACTGCCGCCGATTTTGCCAGTGTGGCATTGGGGTCATAGTTAAACATTAACAAACAGCGGTCGCCTTAAGGCTATTGTGTTAACTTGCGGTCATGGCCGGGCAGTTTAACGGCGATCCTAAGGTTAGTGCCTTACAAGCCAACAAACACAATAAAAAACAAGTTGTTTTGGAATGGTGGAATACTGGAATAATGGAACATACTGCGGCTTCTTCGGTCTCAACCCCCATCATTCCACCATTCCATTATTCCACTATTCCAGTTGGGTTGCGGGCTTCGCTCGCGTTGGGTAAACTGTCGCAGGCGAAGCTTGCAAAGCCCCGTACGATTTGTTTTACTCTATGCGTAATCATGATTGGTGTTTGCAGAAAGGATTGCTATGAAGAAATACGTTTGCGAAGTCTGCGGTTATGTTTATGACCCAGATGAGGGAGCTCCTTCCAACGGCATCGCGGCCGGCACGGCTTTTGAAGATCTGCCAGACGATTGGTGTTGCCCTGAATGCGGCGTCGGCAAAGATCAGTTCTCGCCGCAGAACTGATCAGCGGCGGCGGGACAGACTAGTCTTCACGTGCCGGCCAAGCCAAACTGTTTGGCTTTGTAGCCCACTATGCGCGGGGTCGAGCGCAGAAAACGGGCTGTGGCCGCTATATTCCCTTGGTTCTGCTCCAGCGCCTCGCTGATGATCGCCCTCTCGTAGCCATCTACCATTTCGCTCAGCGAGGCGCCGTCCACCAGCAGGGGGCGCGCGGTGGCGCTTTCACTGTTTTCGGCGCCGGCGTCCACCAGTATCGAGGCGGGCATGACTTCCCGTCCGATCACGCCGCCTTCTGAGAGCAGCATCGCCCTCTCAATGCAATTTTCAAGTTCGCGCACGTTCCCAGGCCAAGCATAGCGCATCATCAGGTCAACCGCCTCGTTCGAGAGCTTCGTCACCTTCTTGCCGTTCTCTTCGGCATATTTGGCCATGAAATGGTCGGCCAGCAGAATGATGTCCGCCTTGCGTTTGACCAGAGGCGGCACAAAAATGGGAAAGACGCTCAGGCGGTAATACAAATCCTCGCGGAATTGTCGCTGTTCGACCATCTTGGGCAGATCACGATGCGTTGCGGCGATGATCCGCACATTGACCTTCACGGTCTTGATGCCGCCGACACGCTCGAACTCGCGCTCTTGGAGAACACGCAGAAGCTTGGCCTGGATCGAAATCGGTATCTCGCCGATCTCGTCCAGAAAGATCGTGCCGCCGTCCGCCAGCTCAAACCGGCCCTTGCGGTCGGTGACAGCCCCGGTGAACGCGCCCTTGACGTGCCCGAACAGCTCGCTCTCGATCAGGCTTTCTGGCAAGGCGGCGCAGTGCACACGCACAAAAGGCTCGTCGGCCCGGTTGCTGGCGTAATGGATGGCGTGCGCGACCAGTTCCTTGCCGGTTCCGGTCTCGCCGTGAATCAAAACCGTGGCATGGCTCTTCGCCACTTGATATATCTGATCGTAGACGCTCTGCATCTCATGCGAATTGCCAACGATATTGCCGGGATGATAACGCCGGGTCAACTCAGCCCGCAGTTGCCGGTTCTCTTCCTTGAGCGACTCCTGCTCTTCAAGCACGTCGCGCCGCAGCAGCACGGCGCGCGCTAACATCGACGCGACAATTCCCAGAATCGCGGTGTCTTCCTGAAGCTGTTCCTCCGGGGCTGCAGGACGGTATACGCTCAAAGCGCCGACAACCTCCTGCTTTTCCTTGATGGGGACACAGATGAACGCCGTGTCGGAACTCTTGCCCTGCCGGGTGCGGTTCAAGAAAATCGGCGACTCGCTGGTTTTGGGGATTATCATAGGCTCGCCCGAAAGGATCACATTACCGGTGACGCCTTCGCCCAGCTTGTAATGTCCCAGTTCCGCCTGCGCGCGCGACAGCCCGTGCGCGGCCTCGATCAGAATATCATCGCCGCCTTTGCGTAACAGCGTGATGGTGGCGATGCGGAACCCAAGACAATCCGCCAAAGCTTCCAGAATCGGATGCACAGTCGCCCGCATGTCGATACTCTGGTCGACGATCGTGCTCACACTTTGCAACAACCGCAGTTCCTGCACTTGCCGGTCCTGGCTCATCACTTTTTTCTCCCGCTCATCAAGCGAAGCGTTGCTCGGTCAGCTTCTCGTAAGCCTCGACATATTTACCCCTGGTCTTGGCCACAACATCGTCGGGCAAAACCGGCGCCGGCGGCTGGTGGTTGAACCCGATACTGTCCAGCCAGTCGCGCACATACTGCTTGTCAAGGCTGGGCGGATTTGTGCCGACGGCATAACTCTCACGCGGCCAAAAACGGCTGGAATCGGGGGTGAGAACCTCGTCGGCCAACACCAGTGCCCCTTGCGCGTCCTCGCCGAACTCGAACTTGGTGTCCGCGATGATGATGCCTTTGCCCGCCGCGTAGTCTGCGGCCTTCTGGTAACACCAGACCGAAAACGCAGACAGACGCCGGGCTGTCTCATCACCGAGCGCCCGCGCCAGATCAGCGGCGCTCACCGGCAGGTCATGCTCGCCCTGTTCCGCCTTGGTGCTTGGCGTGAACAAGGCATTGTCCAGCTTCGAGGCATTCTGGTAACCCGCGCGCAATTTCAGGCCGTTAACCGTGCCGTGCCGATGATACTCTTTCCAGCCCGAACCTGTCAGGTAACCGCGCACTATGCACTCGAACGGGATGATCGAGACCTTACGGACCAGCATGGACCGCCCGCGTAAATCCTCCTTGACCGGACGCAACACTTCGGGGTACTCGTCAACATCGGCTGTGACCAGATGGTTGGGCAAACCATCCAGCAGACTGAACCAGAACACGCTCAGGCTGTTAAGAATGCGCCCCTTGTCCGGTATGCCGTTCGGCATCACGACATCGAACGCGCTGATCCGGTCAGTGGCAACCAGCAGGATTTGTTCGCCGAGATCATAAACGTCACGCACTTTACCGCGTTTGGGCAAAGGCAAACCAGGTACCGAACTCTCAAGCAAAGCATGGTTTTTATCGTAGCGCATAGAGCCTCTCAGAATTAAATGTCGCATATTTTAGCGGAAAAAGTACCGGAAAAACATACATCAGTGAAAAATTTTCTGCCGCCACATTCATCCGTGTTGTGCTACAATGGCAGGCACTATGACGGATTACAAGCAGATTCAAACATTGTTGCGTGAAAAAGGCGCATACATGACTCCGCCCGAAGACCGCCGTACCGTACCAGCGCGCGTCAGCATGATCAGTTCTTTCTTATATGCGTTCACAATCATACGCATCGTCGTGCGCTGCGCTTGGAACCACCTGCTTGGACATTTCGGATATGAGCGCTGGGCCGAAATATGCTCGTCTTCGATACGCTTCGCCGAAAGGCTTGGGGCCACCGTAACCTTCGAGGGCTTTGAGCGGCGCGGCGCTTATGAGGGGCCGGTCGTCTATGTGTCGAACCACATGAGCACTTTGGAGACCATGGTTTACCCGACCACCCTTAACGCCTTCGGCAAGCTTGCCATCATCCTGAAGAAAAGCCTTGAGGATATCCCGTTCGTAGGTGCGGCCTCGCGCGCGGTCGGCTCGATCGCCGTGACCCGCAAGAACGCCCGCGCCGATCTGGTCACGGTTATGGAACAAGGAGCCAAACGCATCGCCGACGGCAGTTCGGTGCTGCTGTTCCCGCAAGGGACGCGTCAGGCGGTGTTCGAAGCCAAACGCTTCAACACGCTGGGCGCCAAGCTGGCCGAGCGGGCCAAGGTCCCGCTGGTGCCGCTGGCCGTCCGCACCGATTTTCTCCAGACCGGCAAGCTGGTCAAGGATTTCGGGATTGTCGACCCCAGGAAGCCGATCTTGTTCGCGTGCGGACCTTTGCTCATGCCTGAGCTGGGCGCGAAAAAAATGCACGAGCAGAGCGTCGCTTTCATCGAAGGCCGTATCAGGGCCTGGGGCCTGCCCGTGGCCGAAGCCGAAGAAACCCGCAATGCCCAGTAAAAACTCGCGCTGCGCCTATGCGGTGAAAAACTCGCATTTCAGGAACAGTTAGTATGCGATACGCCATCGTGTCCGATATACACGCCAACATGGCGGCTTGGCGTAATGTCTTGACTGACATCGCCGACTTGCGTACCGAAAAAATAATTTGCCTCGGGGATATTCTGGGCTACGGGCCCGATCCCGTCGCTGTGCTGGAATCGGTTTACCAGTTGGTCGACGTGACGCTTCAAGGCAACCACGATGCCGCTGTCTGCCGCCGCATGTCCACCGACTCCTTTTACGGGCTGGCGGCTGACGCGGTTTCGCATAGCCGGGAAAAACTGGCGCCGGCCGCGCTGAAATGGCTGCAAGCTTTGCCGATGACCCATGCGGAGCCGGATTTCAGGTGTGCCCACGGCGATTTCTCTGACCCTCAAGCTTTCCGCTACATCACCGAACCAGCAGACGCGCTGCCATCGTGGCGCGCCACTGATGAGCAACTGCTGTTCGTGGGGCATTCGCATGTGCCCGGCATCTTCGTGACCGGCGCCAGCGGCAAACCGCATTTCATTCCGCCTTGCGATTTTGAACTGGAGCCCGGCAAACGCTACATTGTCAACCCCGGCAGCGTCGGCTATCCGCGCGCTGGCGACGGACGCTCTTCTTATTGCGTTTATGACAGCGCAACGTCAACAGTGAGTTTTCGCCAACTGCCTTTCGACAGCGCGGGCCTGCGGCAGGCTTTGCTCAGCACCGGCATGCACGACGATCTTTGGCTGCGCCAGAAGGAAACGCTGCAAAAACTACCGACGCTGCGCGAAAAAGTCTCCTTCTCAAATAAACCATCCGCGGACACTGACCGACTTCCGCCGTCCTCTGCGAAGAATTGTCCATGGCAGGACCGCCATAGAAAACATTCGTTACCTATGGCCGCGTTGCTCATCGCCGTTGTGCTGGCAGGTTTGGTCGCCGCGTCATGGTTTTTGCCGTTCGGTAAAAAAAGCGCCTTGGCTAATCATATCCCGCGTCTGAGCGTGCCCGATTTCGAATTGCCTGCCATCGCCGCCTACCCGCTTATGCCGCCGGACAAAAACCTGCTGCCGCCTCTGCCGGTCTCACCTTCGCCGCCCGAACGGTTCACTAACTGGCGTTACGCTTTAGACAATCTGGCCAAACAATCTTTTCAAAACGGTCTGCGCGACGGCGCGTCAACCCTGGTCGTGCGTCATCACGGCATCCAGAACTTTTCCATGGAGTCGCCGTTGATCAATCTTGACGGCATCAGCCTGAAATCTCTGCGCCTGCGCGGCTTGCTGCGTAAACACGACGGCTTCAACGGTTCTGTCTTTTATCAGGTGGTCACCTACACGCGCGGCCGCGACGGCGAACCGCGCCAACACCGGACCGAACCTTTTGAGATGCGCACCGCCCGTCGGAAAATGTCGCCTCCCGGCGCCGAACGCGATGTGCGCATCAAAATACCGAAGGCGGTCAGTCACGCGCGCTTTCGCATAGAGGCCAGTTTCGAAGGCACTTTGGAAATCGAACAGCCGCATCTGACCGGCGAAACAAAAGCGGAGTGAAAATGATTAAAGATGTTCCCGACGAGGTTTGGGCTTTCGACTGCGAATGGGTGCCTGACCTGACGGCCGGGCGCCTGCTCTACCGGTTGCCGGAAGACTTGCCCGAACAGGAGGTGCTGCGGGTCATGTGGGAACAAGGAGGCGCCACGGCTGAGAACCCGCAGCCTTTCCTTAAGACCATCATGTGCCGGGTCGTTTCGATCGCCGCCGTCATACGCCAGGTTATGCCGGACGGTCAGGTCAAACTATGCCTGAATTTCCTGCCCGACCAACCGGAAGACCCGTCCCAAGACGAGAAGTATATCTTGAAACGTTTTTTAGACAACCGCCTGGCCAAGAACAACCCGCAAATAGTCGGCTTCAACTCCCGCAACTCCGACCTGCGCATACTGACGCAACGCGCCCTCGTCAACGGCCTTTCGCTGAAGTCGATGTGCGAGCGGCTCGACGCCAAGCCGTGGGAAAGCCGGGATGTCGACCTGATGGAAATGGTCAGCGGGTTCGGCCGCAATTATGCCGTGTCCCTTAATGAACTGGCCACGCTTTGCGGCATACCGGGCAAGATGGACACTTCCGGCGACGATGTCTGCGGATTGTGGTACACGGGGCAACGCAGAAAAATCGCAGAATACAACTGTTTCGACGCGCTGACGACTTACCTGATCTGGCTGCGCCTGGCTTTTTTCTCTGGCTGCTTCACAGCGGATCAGCACGTCCGTGAACAGATACGCGTCAAGGTCATGCTGGAAGGGCGCATCCGGAAGCCCGAGAGCGCGTTCTTAAAGGCCTATCTCGAAACCTGGCGCGATCTCAAGCGCCGGACCGGACAAGACAGCGACGGCGTCTTCGCGGAACAAACCTGATGCGGGCTCCGCCCACAACCCGGAATGCCTCACACAAAGGCACAACGGGCACTTAAGTTTTAATAGGGCTTTGCGCGGGCATAGCTTAAAAAACTTCGTGTGCTTCGCGCCTTCGTGGTACAGCAACTTGTTATTTATGCCGCTTCTGGTTTGCAGGGCCCTACAACACTCCGCGTTTGCTGTTCTGGTAGAACTCGATCAGCCGTTTGATCTCCGGCAGGTCAGCGACTTCGTAGCGCACCCGTTCCAGCGCCTGCGTGCGGTTCAGACCCTCGCGGTAAATCAGCTTGAAAGCCTCCTTCAGCGCCGAACGCACCTCTGCTGGCATCCCGCGCCGCTGCATCCCTACAACGTTTGGTCCCAGCACACGCGCGTCCTGCGTATAGCTCTCTACCAACATATAGGGCGGACAGTCCTGACGTATCCTCGATCCGCCGCCGATCATCGCGTGGGTCCCGATCCGGCAGAATTGATGTACGCCCGCCATGCCGCCGATAATCGCGAACTCCTCCACCGTGACTTCTCCGGCCAGGGTCGCGCCGTTCGACATGATGACATGGTCGCCGACGGAACAGCCGTGCGCCACATGGCAATACGCCATGATCAGACACCCGCTGCCGACCCGCGTCACCTCGCCGAGTTTGGTGCCGGAATGCACCGTGCAAAACTCGCGCAGCACGTTGTTGTCGCCTATCTCCACATAAGTCACATCGCCTTCATTGTACTTTAGATCCTGTGTCTTGGTGCCCAGACATGCGAAAGGAAAAACCTCGCATCTTTTGCCGACGGTCGTGTGCCCCGTCACATAGGCGTGCGACTGCACAACCGTGCCGGCGCCGATCTTGACATCATCGCCGATCACCGCATAAGCGCCCACCTCAACATCGCTGTCCAACTGCGCACCTTTACCGACAATCGCTGTCGGATGAATCTTCGCCATATTTACTCCTTTTCACGATAGTTTCCACATTTTTACTCAGATGTTCAACCTGCTTAACCTGTCGTCATGACCGGCAGCAGATCCTGTCTGTCACACTAAAGGTTTTTCGGGATCAGATAGGCGACCAGCAGGCCACATGCGGCAACCGGCAACCACAGCAGCACATACGGCCGTGCGGCATCAACCTTGTCCAAGGATTGCATCAGCATCACGCACAGATAAAACATCAGCGCCACAGCTAGACTGACAGCCATGCCGATGGTCGACTCCTTGCGGTGCGTGCGGATCCCCAACGGCACGCCGACAAGCACAAAACATATCGAGGCGAAGGCGTAAACCAACCTCAGGTGGTACTCGGTGCGGCTTATGCTGAGCAGTTTTCTCCGCACCTGCGGCGTGTGCCCTTCAACATTCATGCGCAAGTCGGCGATGGCTTGCCGCAATTCATTATGCCGCAGATCTTTCTCCTTGCGCTTGTACACGCGCCTGCGCATAGCGTCGGGGATCGTGTGACGGAAACGCTCAGCGACCGCCACCCCTGCTTGTCCGACCTCCACCGGGTCAACCCTGACCTTATACATGTCCAACACAATATCAGCGCCGTTGGTGGAGACCAGCGCCTTGTCGGCCCGTATTTCCCGCACACCCCCCTTGTTGCTGTAATCAAATACCAAAAGATCGTGCAGCCAATTGCCCTGCTTGCGCTGGAAGAAAATTTTATAGTAAGGGAAATCATCGATCATCCTGCCAGGCTCAAGCAGTTCCAGTCCGACATCAACGCTGATCAGTGATTTAAGATTGCGGCTGACTTCATGACTGCGCGGCACGATCTCGTTGTTCACGTAGAACCCGAGTGCCATGCAAACCACCCCCACCAGTATCGGCCATTTTATCACGCTCAGCAGGTTCACGCCGCACGCGCGCATCGCGGCGATCTCACTGTCAGCCGAAAGCCGGCTGAAGACCAGCAGCGAACTGACGAGCAAGCCGATGGGAACCGTCAGCGTCAGCGTGCCCGGGAAACCAACCAGCATGAAAAGTCCGATCGCGTGGGCGGGCAAGCCTTCGATGATCAACTGCACAATCCTGACCAGCAAACCGATGGTAAGGACAAAGGATAAAACCAGCCATGACAAAAAAAAGGCCGCCAGAAAAGATCGCAGGACATGTCGCTCGATAATTTTCATGTGCCGCCGATTATAGCAAAACGAAGCAAAAGGCCGCAAAAGAAACGCCTGTTCCTTTGCGGCCTTTTTCAGTCAAAGCCTACACCCGGACTACGCAAACGCCATCACCTTTGATTTTTCAGCCGTTACGGCTGCAAATACTTGGTCTTGTCCGCGTTCGTGCCCGCGCCGCGGATGTAAATCTCCACGCGACGGTTTTCCGGATTGCCGTTAACCAGATCAGGTTGCACCTTGGGACGGCTGAAACCGTAACCCACCGCCGTGAGTTTGTCGGACTGGACACCTTTGCCGACCACGTAAGACAACACGGCCTGGGCACGGCGTTCCGACAAATCCTGATTGTACTTCTCGGACGAGCGCGTGCGGCGGTCAGCATGCCCCTCGATCACGGCCGTGGCCTGCGGATTGCGGGTCAGCGCACGCACAACATGATCCAAGTCCTTGAAATACTCCGGCTTGATCACCGTGGTGTCATAATCGAACTGGATGTAGACCTCGAACAACATCAGGTCGTCTTTCGGATCCAGCGGATTGGTTTTGTCCTCTATGACCTCGTGCCCGTCAGCCACGCCGCCGTTGTCCGTGTCGCGCTTCAGCGCGTCGGTCTTGTGTTTCTTGACCTCGTCGCCGTCGGAAAGGCCGTCGAAATCCGAGTCCGGATTCAAAGGATCGGTCTTGTACACCTTGACCTCCTCATAGTCCGACAGGCCGTCGCCGTCAGTGTCCGCCTTGAACGGATCCGTTCCCAGCTTGGCCTCTTCCTCGTCCGTCAGGCCGTCGCCATCCGAGTCTTTCGGCAGGTCAGCCGGCGCTCCGGCGGCACCGCCCAGACCAGCCGTTCCGCCGAAACGGTACACGACCCCGGCGTCCAGGGTATATTGCATCTCGTGCGTCTTGTCGACGTCCATGAGCGCGCGCCCATCCGCACGCAGTGAAAAATTGTCAGTCAGGTGATACATAGCGCCAATGCCCACACGCGGGCCTGTCAGCGTTGAACGATCGCCTTCACTGAACACATTGCGGTCCGCCATGTACACCGCCCAGCCCGCCGACAGAAAAGGATCGAAACGGTTGTAGCGGTTATAATGATAGAGCGCGTCCAGCCCGATCCCGTAGATGCGTTGCTTTTTCTGTGTCCAGCGGTCATTGTTGGTCATGTTGGGCGCAAATGAAGCCTCGCCTTCCGTCGACCAGTGCTCAGAGATGTCGTATCCTAAACGTAACGACAAGTTCAGCCCCTCGTCAATCGGCTGGTTGCCCTCAGGAAAAATCATACCGACACCGGGACTAACATACCAACGCGGCGCTTCCGCCATCTCGCCGGCTGTCACCGAAAAAAACATAGACGCCGCGCACAGTGATACAACAACGGATTTTCTGACATCTATTCTCATAAAACCTCCTTATAGTTCAAAGAACGGAATCAGTATAGTAGGTTGCCTCATGTTATACAACCGATAAAATATTAAAACTTTTTAAAATTTAAAAAAAGATCCGCCACATCCCCAATGTGGCGGATCTTCAAAACGCATACTCCCGTATGCGCACGGCGCACATATCTGCATTAAACTGTGCGCGATTCTTTTGTCCGATCCTGGCGGCCTGAGCGTCATTAACCATATTTCACGGCTTTATCGCCTTAAGCTTTAAAACCGCTTTTCTTAACAGATGCAGAAGCCGTGCCAGAAGCGGACTTAAAGTTCCCAGACCCGGTCGCGCGGGAGTTTGTCAGTGCTGCAAGCGCAGATGCCGCGCCCGTCCGCCAGCAGCCTGACCTCGCAACCGTGCATTTCCAGCCGCATGGCCCCATGCCCGCGGGAACGCAAGACATTCGCGACCAGCAGCGCCTTTTCAAACCCGTCGCCGCGGCGGAAGTTCCAGACCTCGTCCGGCTGCGCCATGCGCCCGGGCCCGTCGTAGATCGACTCTGCCGGCCAGGCGCCAACCAGCGCCAACAGCGCATCCTCCGTCATCTCCGTGGCACCTTCCACGCTCACCGGATTGCGCTCCAAAGCCGCCTTGGCGAACGGCAGGAAGGAAGTGCGGGAAAGATCGCGCCACGCGTAAAAAGCCAGGTCGGCCGTGACGCTGCTGCCGCGCATCGAGTCCAAGCGCCTGACCACATCTTCCCTGTCCATGGCGAGCGTCAGTCCCAGAGGTTCCGCCTCCCGCTCGAATGACACGCCTTCACATGACGGCAGGCGCGGCTCGGTGTGGCAGAAGCGCGTCAGTTGCCCGACCATCTCGGACGCGCTCATGCAGGTGTCGCCGATCCGGCGCTTAAGCGCGGCGAGATCTTCAGAAACTTCAAGGTCGATGGCGCTCTCGGCCACGAACCGCTCAATGTCGTTAAGCACGATCTTGCAAGGACAGCAAGAGGCGTCGAACATTTCCAGCGGTATCGTCGCCAACAGCTTGTCGCGCGTGTTGTCCGTGACTTTATACGGGCTGTCTTGTTCGAAACTGAAGACCTGCTCCAAGGCGATGTAGCGGTTAACGCCCCGCACAGGCCAGCGCAACACAAAACACCGGCGGCACTGCGGGTTCTGCCGCAAGAAATTGCCCAGCATTTCGGGCGTCAGTGACGCTTTGAGATAGCCGCGCAACCTGTCCGCAAACTCCGCGTAGGCCGCAGGGTCAATCGTGGCCCGGCGTTGCAAGATGTGTATCCAGCCACTGGCGTGCGAGACCACCGTCACCCGCTCGTGCTCTAACGCGCGGCGCGCCTGTCCGGAAATCTGCGTGCCGTTGAACCACAT
>CAYRZP010000005.1:36199-37597 GCA_964428885.1 uncultured Lentisphaeraceae bacterium | reverse complement strand
GACGTAGGCCTCGGCAAGGGGCGGTCCGGGGACGTCCCGCCCTACTTTGCCGCTCGCGCCATACCTTCGCACGCGCAACGCGTCATGATCGCGTACCCCGGCCACCAACCGATTACCGGAATGTCGTTGACAGTTGTGGCGCGAATTATGAACATATGAAACCAAACCGTTGTCCCGCCCGACTTGTGATCTTATGTCCATCTCTTCGACATTGCGCGATAAACTGGCCGCGCTGCCGGACAAACCCGGCTGCTACATGATGCGCGACCGGCGCGGCGTCATCATATACGTCGGCAAGGCCGTGTCGCTGCGCCGCCGTGTGCAGAGCTACTTCCGCCCTTCAACCCTGCGCGCCGCGCCACCAAAACTGCGCAGCATGATCAACTCTGTCGTTGATCTGGACATCCTGACCGTACGCGACGAAACCGAGGCGCTGATGGCGGAAAGCAACCTGATCAAACAGCACCGACCGCGCTTCAATGTGCTGCTGCGCGACGACAAGTCCTACATGTCTATACGCGCTGACCCGCGCGAACCCGTGCCGCGCCTGACCACCTGCCGCATTATCCGCAACGACCAGGCCCTCTACTTCGGTCCTTTCCCGTCGTCCGGAATCGTGCGGATAGCGCTGGATTTCACGGAAAGGCGCTACGGACTGCGCAAATGCAAGCCCGTGCGGCCTGACGCCGAGACCCACCGCCACTGCCTAAACGACATCATCCGTTTCTGTTCCGCCCCCTGCGTCGGCGGCATCGCGCCCGACGAGTACCGGCAACGTTTTGCAGAGGCCTGCGCCTTTTTGCGCGGCGAACGGCTCGGGGTCATCGAGGAGATCAAAACACAGATGCGTGAGCGCGCCGCCGCGCACGATTTCGAGAAGGCCGCCGCTTTGCGCGACACATGGCTGGCGCTGCGCGAGCTGGTCGCGCGGCGCGGGCGCACGGTCTCGTCGCCATCCATGCGTTCCGCCGACGCCCTGGCAGGCGTGCGCGAGCTGCGCGAAATGCTGCGCCTGCCCGCAGACCCCGCGCTGATCGAGTGTTTCGACATCTCCAACCTCTTCGGCACCCACTCCGCCGCGGGCATGGTGGCGTCCGTGAACGGCCAGCCCGACCGCCGCCTCTACCGGCGCTTCCACATCCGCACCGTGGAAGGGGCGGACGACCCGCGCTCGATCGCCGAAGCCGTCTCGCGGCGTTACACCCGCCTGCGCGACGAGGGCCGGATCATGCCCGGCCTGATCCTCATAGACGGCGGCGTCACTCAGCTCCGCGCCGCGCGGGCGGCCCTCGCGAAACTCGGCCTCGCCCGCATCCCCTCCGTGGGGCTGGCCAAAGAGATGGAAAAGATCGTGCTGGATGACGGACGTCCGCCGCTGCTGCTGCCGCACGACTCAAA
>CAYRZP010000005.1:4211-36099 GCA_964428885.1 uncultured Lentisphaeraceae bacterium | reverse complement strand
CCCGCCGGTTGACAGCGCTACAGCAACTCGTTGACGGCCTTGACCAGGACATCCGCCTGCGTCACGCCGGTGAAGCGCTTGACCTCTTTGCCGTCCTTAAACAGTATCAGCGTCGGTATGCTGCGCACGTTGAAAGCCTGCGCGGTCTCGCGCGCGTTATCGACATTCAGTTTGGCGACCTTCGCCTTGCCGACGACCTGGCCGGCCACACTGTCAACGATCGGCCCCTGCGTACGGCACGGCCCGCACCAGGACGCCCAGAAATCCACCAGCGTCACGCCTTGCGCCGTCTGGGACTTGAAGTTCATCTCGTTCAGCTCGGCCGCCTTGCCGGCCGGCGCCTCGGCGCCGCTCTTCTTGTCGGCCGCGTCCGCGCTGACCCGCGAACAGCCCGCCACGCATACAGCCGCAACCGCAAAGGCCATCAACGCCATTCTCATAGTGTTTACCTCTCTTTTTTGCGATTATATCAGCATTAACCGTTCACTCTCCGACAATCATAGTTTAACGGTATGGCTGGGTCCAGGCCACCATCGTCTCCGGGTAGAAATAAGAACGTTCCCTGCCGGGCAGATCCGACTCAACCTTGGCGCGCACATACAGATCGTCCGGCGCCATGGTGTAAGAAGCTTCCGTGCCATCAACCAGTTTGGCGGTCATGCCGATACTATCGGAATAAACGGGTATCACGCGATGCCCGCGGTTCGCCTCACCCGCGACCGGCGGATGTTCCACCATGCGGACCGTCTGATCGAAATTTTTCTTGGTCACGATAAAGCGCACCTTATACTTCGCCCCCGGCGCGGCGCGGACTTTGACGCGCAGAGCGCGTTGCGCCGTGTTGAATTCGATATCGTCCAGTTCCACACCGCAGGTCGTGTAGAAATCGCCGCGTCCCATCGCGTCCAGAACGCTTTCGTTGGTCAGACTGTTGCTGCGCACCATGACCCAGCCGTAAAACGCCTCAGCCCCAAGCGGCGCTCCATCTTTGAAATACGTATGCGTGTCGTCTGACCCGATGCCATAAACCAACGGTTCTCCTTTTTGACAGCGGAAAGCGTTCACCACATCCCAGAACTTGTCCAACGTGTGGCTGGCGGCATCCGGATGCGGCGCGAAACTCGACCCTCCGTTACACAGTTCGAAAAAGCGTATCTCCGGAGTGTCGATCAGGTTTTGCGGCTGGATGTCCCAATGCCGCCACTGCGGATGGTTCAGCGCCAGCAACGCGGGTTTCCGCATTTTTTTGGCCATGTCCTGAACCTGGCCCGCGTTTGTCCGCAAAACCGACGCGACTTCCGCAACTCCCTGGATGTTCTTGTCAAGGGGCCCGCCCTTAACGTATGGGATCACATCCGGCAGGTTGATATAGTTCAAATGCACTTCAATGCCGTTCTTCTCGCTCATACGCTGCGTGATCTCGACGCCCGGCATCACCAGAAACTTGCCGGGCTCTTCAAAACGGCGCCGCACCTCGTCATAAGTCTTGAGCCTGACCTCGGTCTTGCCGTCCTTGGTCCTGGCCTCGGCCTCTTTGCCGAAATCCCTCATGTATGCGTCGAAAATCGTTTTCGACACCTTCGGCGGCCAGCTTTTCGACTGCTCCACCACCGGCATCCAGCGCGCCTGGTCAACCGCAAAAACATTGTGGTCGCTTAGAGCCACGAAATCATAACCGCCTTTCTTATACATGCCGACAGCCTGCTCGGGCATTGCGTTGCCGTCAGACCAGTATGTGTGCATGTGCAGATTGCCGCGGTACCAGCGGCCGCCGGCGGTCACGGTCCCGCCTGCCGCATCACACCGTGTCGAGCGGCATCCGGCGAGCAGCCCCATCCCCCCATACCCCATCGCACACAGCATATCCCGGCGTGTTGTCAAACCTCTTTTCATGGTCCCCCGTCTGATGCGGTTGGCCGCACGCGCTGTTGCGGTCACCCCCTGTTCATACTCATCACTAACACGAACAGCTTAACATCCCCCGACCCTCAAAGCAATACTCCAGACTTTCATGCTATTTCCCTTTCTTGCCTTTCTGCCGCGGAGGTCTAAAACAGCCATTTCAGGTTGGCCCCGCCCCAGACGATCTCGTCCGGCGAGATGCCGCCGCGGTCAAGCCCCCAGGCCCCGCCGACCAGACCCGTGTACGCCAGGGTGCCGCCCACCGAGAAGGCGTCGGTGACCGCGTATGAGAGGAATACGGACGCCTCGTAGTCGGCGAACCCTTCCCCCGGCGAGCAGTAGCGGACCGCGTTGTAACGGCTCGTGCCGGCGCCGAGCAGAACCGTGCCGCCCCCCCGCCAGCGGTCAGCGAGCCGCACCGACTTGTCCAGCGCCGCCCGAGCGTAAAGGTCTTTGAGCGGGTTGCCCTCAAAGAAACCGCCGCCGACACCCCGGTAGTCGTAGTACACGCTGAGCGACGGTGTCGCCACAGGATTGCGGTAGGCCACTGTCGTGAAAAGCTCATATGTGCTTTTCGAGTTTTTCGGATAGCCGTCGCCCGGGAACGTGTAGAAGATGTTGCCGAGCGTGACAGCCACCGGACCGAAGGCTTTGGTGTAAGATGGCGTCAGATTCAGCACGTTGATGCCGCCGCCCGTGCGGGTTTCCTTGGAGTCGCCCGAACGCTGCGACAAGTCCCAGTTCGACCACAACTTAAGCGAGAACGCGCCGATCTCCTTCGCGTCGAACGTCGCGACCGCCTGAGGCTGCGTCACCCCGTGCTTGTCCAGCGCCTTGCCGCGCCACACATAGGCCGAATAGATGTTTGCGCGGACATCTAGCGAGAGCGGAGATTTCTCCCCTTCCGCCCGGATCATGCTCGCCGCCGACATCGAGCATAACATGGCACAAACGCCAACTCCTTTTTTCATGGGTTTAAACAAACCACTGTTGATGCTTGATTTCAATGTCGTCAAATCTGCCATCCGTCCCTGTACGTAGTGCCTTTGTGCGCCAAAGTTTTTCACACGTCGATCGGCATGCCGCAGGCCTGCAGATGGCATTTGTGTACCAGATAATCGTGCTCATAGTTGTAAGGGTTGGCCATCTCGCCGTTCACCACGGCGGCGAATTCGCGCCACTGGTCCTCGTAGCGATCTTTTAAAGGCGGCATGTTGACGGTCTGCGCCCCTTTCTTGTATTCGCCGCGCGCCTCTTCCAGAAAGAGCTTCAGGACGCCTCCCGACATGTTCCCCTGCGACTCCAACGGCTCGATCGTGATCGTGCCCTTGTCGCCCATCACCTTGAGACGCCGGTTCGCGAAGCCCAGCGCCTCGGTGATGGAGGTGCGCACGGTCGCCAGCCTGCCGCCGTCAAATTCAAACACGGCCAGCCCGTTGTCAAGCACGCCGTCACCGCGGGTACAGCGCTGATAAGGCGTCACGCGCTCGGGCGCCCCCATGATCGACACCATCAGGTCGATCAAATGGCAGGCCAGGATGTACTGGATACCGCCCTTGTACTGTTTGATGAGCTCCCGGTAGCTCTTGCCGTCGGACCGCCCCATCGAGGCGTCCAGATCGACCACGCGGCCGACCAGTCCTTCTTGCACGGCCTTGATGCAGAACTGCACGGCCGGGTTGTTGCGGTACATGTAGCCCACCTGCACGGTCAGCTTCGCGGCAGCGGCCTCGTCCAGCAGTTGCTTGAACGCGGGCAGCGACTCGCCGCACGGCTTATCCAGATGGATGTGCTTGCCGGCCCGGACACAGCGCAATGCCACCGGTATGGGCAGGCGCTCCTCGGTCTCCACCGCCACGGCCTGAAGTCCGGGAACAGCGAGGAGTTCCTCCTGGCTCATCCAATTGAGACCCTTGTAACAAGCGTCTCCCGGCGCTTTGCCCGGCTTGCCGGGAGCGTCGCCCGCCAGTCCGACCACATCGAAGAGGTCCGTCAGCTTGCGCAGCGTCCCCATCTTGTAGGCGTGCTGGTTGCCGGTGCCGATCTGGCCGATTTTGATCGGCTTGCGCCGGACTGGCGACGTGCCCTGCCCGAAGGCCGCCCCGCCGTGCAGGACGGTTCCCGCCGCGGCAAGGCTTGATGCCTCGACAAAAGCGCGCCGCGAAAAAAGGTGCCCTTGATCCTTCATCTGAGTCATGTTTATTTCAGCCATTTGCCCCTCTTCGGTTGCGTGTCAAGTCTCCCGCACAAAGCCGTCGCCCACCCTTTTGCGGCATAAGCAAACGCCGCGGCATCGCGCAAAACTGCGAGGGCCTTGACCACCAGCGCGTTGACCCGCGCCTTGCGCTCCGCCCACGAGTTCGGCGTCTTGTCAACCGGGCAGCGGATTATACATGCTCTTGTTTTCCACTGACGCGGAACCTGCCCCTTTCAGCGCGCCGACTGGCGGTTGATCAGCGCCGCCGCGACACCGGCGCCGAACCCGTTGTCGATATTGACGACCGTCACGCCTGAGGCGCAGGAGTTCAGCATCCCCAGCAACGCCGCCAGCCCCTGGAAACTGGCGCCGTAGCCCACGCTGGTCGGGACCGCGATCACCGGCATGGAGGTCAGGCCGCTGACCACCGAAGGCAAAGCGCCCTCCATGCCGGCCACGACCACCGTCACCCGCGCGTCGGCAAAAACATCGAGCCGGGTCAGCAGCCGGTGCAGTCCGGCCACCCCCACATCAAACAGGCGCGTCACATTGCAGCCCAGGCGCTCGGCCGTCACGGCCGCTTCCTCGGCCACCGCGATGTCGGAAGTGCCCGCGCACAGCACCGCCACCTTGCCGGTCTTTTCCGGCAAGGGCGCCACGTCGCGGACTAGCGCGCGCGCCTCGGGCAGATAAACGGCCTCCGGCAGCTCGGCGCAAACCTCCGCCGCCAGCTCCGGCGAGACCCGCGTGGCGAAAGCGTTCTGCCCGGCCTCGTTCAGCGCGCGCATGATGGCCGCGATCTGCGCGGCGGACTTGCCCGCGCCGAAGATCACCTCCGGAATGCCGCGCCGCTGCGGACGCTCGTAATCCGGCTTCGCGAAATGCAGGTCGTTTTCCATGATCGTCAGTAAATCAGCACAGCGTCGATTTTAGCCTCAAGCTGCTCCAGGCTGACGCGCTCCTGCAGCATCGTGTCGCGGTCGCGCACGGTCACCGTGCCGTCGTCGAGCGTCTGGAAATCGATCGTGACGCACCACGGCGTGCCGATCTCGTCCTGCCGCCGGTAACGCCGGCCGATCGCCCCGCCCTCGTCCCAGAACGCGGCGTAGCGTTTGCGCAGCCGCCCGAACACCTCGCGCGCCCTGTTGTAAACCTCGGGCTTGTTTTTGACCAGCGGGAAGACCGCCACCTTGACCGGCGCCACGCGCGGGCTGAAATGCATCACCACGCGCATGTCTTCCTTGCCCTTGTCGTCCGTCAGCTTCTGCTCCTCGTAGGCGTTGCAGAGCAGCGCCAGCATCATGCGGTCGACGCCGGCGGACGGCTCGATCACGTGCGGCACATACTTGCCTTCGAACAGTTTCATGACAAATGCCCGCGCTTCTTCTTCGGACTTGCCGCGCGCGGCCCACTCGCCCGCGACCTTGGCGCAGAAAGCCGCGCGGGCGGTCTCGTCAAGTTTGGCGGCAGCCAGTTTCAACGGCTCGTCGAAAACCTCCATGCTTTTGCCGCTGTGTTTCTGGTGCTGCGAAAGGTCGAAGTCGGAACGCGCGGCGATCCCCTCCAGTTCCTGCACGCCGAAGGGGAAGCTGTATTCGATATCGACGCACGCCCGCGCGTAATGCGCCAGCTCCTCGGGTTTCTGCCAGTATTCCACAAAAGAGTCGGCGGGCAGGCCGCAGGCGATGATCCAGGCTTTGCGCTGCTCAACCCAATACTTGTGCCAGACCTCCCAGCCCCAAGCGACGTCAGGGGCGCTCAAATCCGGATTGTCGGACATTTTGGCGACCCTGCCGCAGATGAGTTCCACCGCCTCGTCCGGCCGGATGAAGAACTCGAGTTCCATCTGCTCGAACTCGCGCGAACGGAATGTGTAGTTGCGCGGCGTGACCTCGTTCCTGAACGACTTGCCCATCTGGGCGATGCCGAACGGGACCTGCTGACGGCTGGTGGCCAGCACGTTCTGGAACTGGGCGAAGATCGCCTGCGCGGTTTCCGGCCGCAGATAGGCCACGTTGGAGGGGTCGTCCACCGGGCCCACCACGGTTTTGAACATCAGATTGAAAGGGCGCGGTTCGGTCAGCTCGCCGCCGCAGTACGGGCAGGGAGTGACAGCGCCGCCGGCGTCCGCCAACAGGGCGTACAGCCGGTTCAGGTCGCAGTACTCCGCCGGCGCGGCCTTGATCTTTTCGAAAGCGGCTGTCAGCGCCGCAGGGTTCGTGACTGCCTTGAGGTTGGGTGCCAGTCCCTTGGCCTTGCCCTTGCACCAGCCCGCCACCTTGGCGGCGTCGGCACCGCCTTCAAGAAGCACCTGGAGACTCTGGCCGGTCTCGCCGTCGCGCAGGATGTCCCAGATCTGGTCGGCCCGCATCAGTTTCTTGCAGCCCTTGCAGGTGCACATCGGATCGGAGAAAGTGTCAAGGTGTCCCGATGCCTTCCAGATCGCGGGGTGCATGATGATCGTGGCGTCCAGCCCGGCCACGTCCTCGCGGTTACGCACCGTGTTCCGCCACCAGTCCTCTTTTATATTGCGTTTCATCTCGCAGCCCAATGGCCCGTAGTCCCAGAAACCGTTGATGCCGCCATAGATCTCTGAGCTGTGGAAAATGAAACCGCGGCGTTTACACAATGATGAAATCGCGTCCAGACTGCCAGCGCTCGACATAGGATGTCCTTTTCTGTTAGGCATGAAGCCAATTGAGGTTCGCATTTTCGCCCAAAACACATCCCACGCGCAACAGAAATATCGGCATCCGCTTGACTTTTCAGACGCTCTAATCAATACTTAAAAAGTTGTTTGCCTTATCTGATGCATGTGTTTGTTGTGAGGTCGCCATGAAAAAAACTAAGTTCGGGCCGTTTCTGGCTTTCACAGTTCTAATCGCGTTCACGACCACGTTCTCCGTCTGCGGCCAGCACATCTTCGACGGCGACGGATCAAACGAGCCGGGGTTCGTGCCGCCCCCGCCGCGCAAGGAGATACCGCCGCCGCCGGCCAACATGGCGGGCGGCGAGACCTTTATCCCCTACCCGCCTCCGCCGGCCACGCCCGCCTCGCGGTCCGAGAAGAAGAACCCGCCCAAACCGCCCACGATGTTCACCAAACTGACCTCGCAGTACGGCGAGCAGGACTGGAACGCCCGTCCCAACGACCTCAACAATCTCCTCAAGTCTCTGAAAGCGATGGCGCAGGTGGATTACGATTTCGAGGCCAAGTCTTTCTCCCAGATCGATGCCGACCCCGACCGCAACCCGATCCTCTACCGCTCGGGGCACTACCACTGGAGCCTCAACGCCGAAGAGAAAAAACGGTTGCGCGAGTACCTGCTGCGCGGCGGAACCATCATCCTCAACGCCGGCATGGGATCGAAACCATTCTACGACTCCGCCATACGCGTCTTGAACGAGGTCTTCCCCGAAGCCCCCGTGCGCCGCCTCAGCCCCGACCACCCCGTCTTTCACGCCTATTACAACCTCGACCGGGTCAATTACCGCCCTGGCGTACGCAAGCTCTACAGCGGCAACGAGCCTTGGCTGGACGGCGTGACCATCGACTGCCGCACCGTCGCCATAGTCTCGCGCTTCGGCATGGAGGTCGGGTGGGATCCGCTGGAGGACGACAACATCATCGCGTATGAGAAGGAGGCGGCTCAGCAGTTGGGCATGAACATCTTGAGTTACGCCAGCGCCATGCGTAACTGGACTCTGGAAAACATGCGGAAGACCCGCTTCGAAGACGCCAAGCACGTCTCGGCGGCCGGTTCCATGAACATCGCCCAAGTGATTTACGACGGCGAGTGGAAAACCCGGCATGTGGGACTTTCCGTGCTGCTTTCCCAATTCAACGCGAATACCGGTGTGCCGGTCAAATTCGCGACACGCGAAATCCGGCTCACCGACCCCAAACTCTTCGACGCGCCGGTGCTCTACATGACCGGCCACGAATCCTTCACCCTCAAGCCGGACGAGATCACGGCCCTGCGCAACTACCTCAGCCACGGCGGCCTGCTGATCGCCGAAGCCTGCTGCGGACGCAAAGCCTTTGACGTCTCCTTCCGGGAGACCATGGCAAAAGTCTTGCCCGGCATGACCTTCAGCATGTTGAACCAGAACCACCCGCTTTTCCGTCTGCCCAACGAGATCCGCAGCATGAAGGTGACCCCCGCCCTCGCGAAATCGCACAAC
This sequence comes from uncultured Lentisphaeraceae bacterium, assembly GCA_964428885.1. Lineage (GTDB taxonomy): Bacteria > Verrucomicrobiota > Kiritimatiellia > RFP12 > UBA1067 > JAQVQN01. Next base: position 27,815 of record CAYRZP010000005.1, on the reverse strand, counting down.
AACTCCCCGGCGATCGCGCCGCAGATACTGACGCTTGAGGTCAACGGGAACCCCGCCGTGGTCTACAGCCCTATCGGCATGGCCGGCGCGTGGGAGCTTTCGCCCAACAAATACAGCAACAGCTACCTGGAGGACGACGCCCTGAAGCTCGGCGTCAACATACTCATGTATTCCAGCACCCGCTGACATGTTCCCACGGCCAGCCAGACAGCGACAGACCGCCCGCCACTTTTAATGCGCATGAAACACCACCTCCTGTTACCAATCTTCGTTTTATTCTGTATCGCGCTTTTTGCCGCAACGCCACAGGAGACCGCCTTCATGCGGGCCTGGTCAGCGCACGCGCGCGACCCGGCCGGACACAGGGCCGTGATCGATGCGTGCCAGGGCGTCATGGACCGCGCCGCCACCCTCGGCGACTTCCTGCCCGTGATCAAAACCCTGGCGGCATGGCACCTGCTGGCGGACGGCAACCGGGCCGACGCCGTCAGGATCTTCGAAAGCGCGCTCGCCGCGGACAAAGGCGCGCCGCCCCTGACCCGCTATGCCGACACCATGGCCCGGCGTTGGCTGACGCGCCTCGAACACTCGCAGGCCGAGAAAGCCCTGCAGGCTTATTACGCCGATCACGTGGAGTACCCCGACTCGCTTTCGCAGCTCGCGGCGTTGGCCAAAGACAAACAGCCGCCCAAGACCGACCGTTTCGGCGACCCCTGGGTCTATGAGCCGGCGCCTTTCAGCAAATTGCGGAACGCCCCCAACCAGCGTTATAAACTTTTCAGCAAAAGCATCGGCAGCCGGCTCACGCCACTTAAGGCCCTGCCTTTCAGCGCTTACGGCGGCAAATCGGCATCCATCGTCAGCCGCAAGCCCACTACCCCGGTCAGCGTCGAGTTCGAGACCGTCACCGAATCCGGCACAAAGCGCGGCGTGGCGACCGAGAGCGGCAGCGTGCACGGCATACGTTTCCTGCGTCTGAGCTCGGATGCCGGCTTCGCGATCATGACCGACAACGACTGCGACTTCTGGATCGTCGCGACACCCGCGAGGAGCCGCTGATGAATGAAGGCATCGCAGCTTTTCTGAATCCCGCCCAGATGGCGAAACTTAACCGGCTCGCACTCAACTCGCGCTATGTGGTGGAAGGCACCCTGGCCGGACGCCACCGCAGCGCGCAAAAAGGCGCCAGCACCGAATTCGCCGACCACCGCTCATACATGCCCGGCGACGACCTGAAACGCATCGACTGGAAGGTGTTGGGCCGCACCGACAAGTATTTCGTGCGGCGTTATCAGGACGAGACCAACCTGCGCGTTTACCTGCTGGTCGACCGCAGCGGCTCGATGGGATACGGCAGCTCCCCCGACCTGCCGACCAAGTTCAAGTACGCCTGCACCCTGACGGCCGCGCTCAGCTATGTCGTGCTGAAGGCGCGCGATGCGGTCGGCATGTGCATATACGGCGAGAAACTGGACGCCTCACTGCCTTGCAAGAACTCCTTCAACGAGCTGAACAACGCGCTCAAAATCCTGCAGGGCTATAAACCGTCAAAAGGCACCGCGGGCGCCGAAGTGATGCACCAGATCGCCGAGTCCATCAACCGCCGCGCCATGATCGTCATCGTCTCCGACCTGCTCGACGACCAGCCGGAAATCATCAGAGCCTTGGCCCATTTCCGCAAAAACCTGCACGACGTGATCGTCATGCACACGCTGGATCCGGTCGAGCTTAACCTGAACATCAAACGCGGCGCCGAGTTCGAGGACATGGAAAATGGCGAGCGCCTGATCGCCGACCCGCGCGCTCTGGCTAAGGAGTATAAAGACCTGATGGGCTCGTTCATAGACGATTACCGCCAGGCCTGCGCCGAAATGAAGATCGATTACAGGCTGGTCAAGACCGACGAGCCCGTCGACACCTTTGTCCGCGCCTATCTGGAGGAACGCCGGCGCCTCTCGCGCTAAACACGGAACCGCCCGATGTTAATTTTCGCCAATCCAGCTTTTCTTTGGGCTTTGACCGCAGCCGCGATACCGCTGATGCTGCACATGTTCCAGCGGCGGCGCACGGTGGTCATACCTTTCCCCACCCTGCGTTTCCTCAAAGCCGCGCAGAAGCGCTCTTCCAGCCGGGTGCGCTTCGAAAACATCCTGCTCTGGCTGCTGCGCACCCTGCTGCTGATGATGCTGGGGTTCGCCTTCGCCATGCCCGTCATACGGAACACGGCCGCCGGATCGTGGCTCAGCCGCTCCCGCCGCGACGTGGCCATCGTCATGGACGCATCCTACAGCATGAATTATGAGCTCGAGCGCGGCAAGGTCTGGGACATCTGTAAGGACGCCGCCGCCGCAGTCATCGCGGATCTCCTGCCCGGCGACCGCGTCTGTGTCTATCTGGCCGCGGACAACCCGGTCCCGGTCATCGAAAAGCCCACCACGGAATTCGCCACCGCTGTCCAGGCCATCCGCGCACTGAACTGCCTGCCGGGATCGTCCAGGCTTGACGAGGCCGTGGCCGCGGCCATCGCCGCCTTGGACCGGCAGGAAGGCCGCCGTGAACGCGAAGTCTATGTCATGACCGACGGCCAGTCGCTGCCATGGCAGGGCTTCCGCGATGCGGCAATAAAGGATGACCCAGTGAACGCGCAGGGCCGGGCTGTCATCACCCGCGAACAACGCGACAAAATATCCTGCTTCGCCCTGCTGGCAGGCGCCAAGTCACCTGAAAACGCCTGGCCTGCGGATGTCAAGGTTTCGCCGCTGATCATGCTGGCGGGGCAGACCGCGCGCCTGAAAGTGAGCGTGGGGCGTTCCGGCGCGGCCAAGCCGGTCACGGTCGGCCTCGATATCGGCGGTCAGGACCGCGGCCGCCGCAGCGTCGCCGCTGAGGCCGACTCCGAGACCGAGCTCGAATTCGTGGTCAATGGCATCGAGCCCGGCATACATGTCGGCCGCGTCACCACTCCGGACGACGCCCTGCCGGATGATGACGAGTTCCTGTTCCTGTTGCGCGTGCGTAAAGAGTTGCCGGCCTTGATCGCCGGTCCGCAAAACGCGGCGCGTTATCTTAAGGCGGCCCTGGCGCCTGGCGCCGCAGATTCAGGCGCGCGCCAGATCGACCCCGCCGAGCTGGGCTCGGTTGACCTGCGCGAGTATCAGGCTGTTTTCCTGTGCGACGCCTTCCCGCTCGCCGGACAAGCCGTGTTGCGGATCGAAGAGTACACGCGCAACGGCGGCGTGGTGATCGTGTTCCCGGGCGACCGCGCCGAAATCCCGGCATATGGTGACATGGAAATGCTGCCGGCGCCGCCGCAATCCGTCGAAACCGTCCCGGTCGAGATTTCGGCGCGATCCCTCCGCCGCGTCGCCGCCCCGCCGGGCCAGATCGTTAATTTCAGCATGTCGCTGCCTCCCGGCACTGTCCCGACAATCGCGCTGAAACGCGTCATGCGGCTCGGCGACATGCACGAAAATGCGGCAATCCTGATCAAGGCAGGCGAAGACACCCCGCTGCTGACCGGACGGGCTGTCGGGCGCGGCAGGGTCTTCATGTTCACCGTCAGCGCGGACCGCGAATGGAGCACCTTGCCGCTCACCGCTTTCTTCTTGCCGGTCGCGCACCAGCTTATACGGCAGGGCGCGGGCGCCTCCGCACAGCCGCCGCATGTGGCGCTCGGCACACAGCCGCCGGTCAGCGAGGTCATCCCGGATCACCGCGATGGCGAGATCATCACAACGCCCTCCGGCAGCCAACTGGCGCTGCGCGATGCCGGCAACCGCACCTATGTCATCGAGAGCATCAGCGAGCCTGGCGTCTACACGCGCGCCAGATCCGGCGCCGAGTCCCCGGAACCGGTCATGGCCGCCAACGCCGACCGCACGGAATCGCGCCTGACCCGGATCAGCCCGGCTGAGTTGGAGGAATGGACCTCTTTCAAAAACCTTTTCGTGGCCGAAGATTCGGCAGATCTGGCCAGACTGGTCGACGAATACCGCAACGGACGCTCCTTGGCCGAAATCTGCCTCTGGTTGGCCTTGATGCTGGCACTGATCGAATGGTGGTTCGCCAACCGGATCCTGCGTAAAAAGACCGGCGCCTCAGAAAAACTGAATGTCGATCTGGCGGGAAAGGTGGTTGCTTAATGAATACCGCTGAATGGACTTTTGCGTATGGCGTGCCCGACCTGCTGCTGATCGCGGCGGCCATGACCGCGCTGGCGGCGGTCGCATACGCCCTGTGGCGCTATCTGCCCCGCGATTTTTCCGGCGCGGCGGTCGTGGCGTCGCGTCTCTTCTTTTTCGCGTTGCTGCTGTGGGCGCTGCTGCTGCCCGGACGGAAAACCTCGCTGACCGAGATCGTCAAACCGCGCTTCATCGTGCTGCTGGACACCTCCGCCTCCATGAGCCAGAGCGCGGACAAAGCCGCCGGGCGGACACGCTGGGAGGCGGCCGCGGAGATGCTTAAGCGCCCGTGGGCCAAAACACTCCAGGCCAAATGCGTCTTAGAGGTCTATCCTTTCGATGCCGACTTGGACACCCCTGCGGAGATCGGGCAAATCGCCGGGTTGCGGCCCGAAGGACGCCACACCCATCTCAACCTCGGGCTAAACCGCCTCTTTGAAAGGCTGCGCGGCCAGGAACTGACAGGCGTGATGGTGCTGACGGACGCGATCGACACGCGCGAAAAGAACGACAACTGGGCCGAAGCCGGATGGCCAGCGCCCGTTTACGCGGTTCAGCTCGAACAGAGCGTCGCGCTTGACGAGGTGCCCGACATGCGTATCGACAATGTTGATACGCCGCGGCGCGCCATAGTCGGCTGGGACACCGCCATGACCGTCACGGTCTCAGGACGTGGCGGCAAAGGCGAGCCATTCCCAGTGATCCTGCTCAAAGACGGCAAGGAGACTGATAAAGTGGCGATGCAGTTGCCGACCGAAGGCGGTAGCCGCGACTTGCAGTTTAAACTGACGCACCCCGCGGTCGGCAGCTCGACCTACACGGTGCGCATACCGCCGCTGATCGGGGAAGCGCAGACCAACGACAACGAGATGGTTGTGGCGGTGGACGTGCTGGACGCGCGTAACCGCGTGCTGTTCCTCGAAGACGTGCCGCGCTTCGAGAGCAAGCACATGTCGCGCGCGCTCTTCGACAATAAAGACATCACGCCGCTGGCTTTTTTCCAGTTGCCTAGCCGCAAGCTTTCCGGCGTCAAGGAATGGATCGCTTACGGCGACCGGCAGGGCATCACGTTCGACCTGACGCTCGAACAGCTCCGCCTCAACAAGATCATCATTCTAGGCGACTTTGACACGGACGCCATCTCGCCAGAGCACTGCCGCACCATCCTCGCGTTTGTCGAACAAGGCGGCAGCCTGATCCTGCTGGGCGGCCAAAAACTCTGGGGTGACAACGGCATCGCGCGCACCGACATGGCAAAACTGCTGCCCTTCAAGCGCGCCGGCGCGCCCGCCCTCGAAGGCCGCTTCAACGTTAACTGGACCGCTGAGGGCCGCGCCCATCCCGCCCTGGCCAACAACCCCGACATGGCGGTATCGCTGCCGCCGGTGCTTTCGGTTTTCACCGGCGCCGAGCTTTCCGGCGGCGCTTTCGCTCTGGCTGAAGCCGTGACCGACAACGGCAACCACCCCATCCTGGTCTCGCGCGTCTATGGCCAAGGCAAGGTTCTGGCCGTGCTGACCGATTCGCTATGGCGCTGGGCTATGCAGCCCGGCGAGGATCGGCCATACCAGCGCTTCTGGCGGCAGATCATCCAGTGGATGTCGCCGTCCGAAAACGAGACGGACAAATATCATCTTGAGCTTTTCACCGACGCCGGCACCATCGCGGTCGGCGACCCGGCCATCCTGCAGGCCCGGCTGGTTGTGCCGCACGAAGAGACACGCCGCTCTTGGCGAGTGAATTGCGTGGTCACCACCCCCTCGGAACGCCGCATCAGCCTTAACATGACCGGGCGCGACATAGGCACAGGCCAGGGCACGCCGGTGCCTGGCTACATGACCGAATTCACCCCCAATGAAGCCGGCAACTACCGTGCCGTCGCCACCGTCGAGATCGACGGCAAGCAGATCGAGTCCAGCGCGTGCCTCTTCACCGTGCGCGCCACCTCGGCGGAAACCTTGCTGCGGCCAGTGAACGAGCGGGTCCTGAAGGCGCTGGCGCGCACCAGCGGCGGGCGCCACGGCACCCCGGATGAGATTGACTCCGCCTTGCAGGATTTGCGCGTCTCCGAAAGGCGCGAACGCAAACTCGAATACAAGTCCGCCTGGCAGACCCCGTCAATCCTGGCTTGCCTCATAGCACTCCTCGCGGTAGAATGGGTCTTGCGAAAATTAAAGAACATGTCTTGACACGCCGCAGGAGAATCACGATGACGAAATTACGCGCACTTTTTATCGCCGGCCTCTGCGTCTGGGCTTACGCCGCCGCTCTACCGGCACAGACGGATGAAACGGCAAACAACCTGCTTAAGAACGGCAGCTTCGACGATCCTGAAGATCCTTTGAACCACTGGATTTACGCGTTCGACCACAATAAGCACTACCTCAACAACCACAAGTATGTTGCGGTCGTGGATGATCCGGACTCCTCGCGCAAAGGCGTGCTGCGCCTGGACGCGACAATCCATGATATCTGCATCAATCAGGGTGTACAGATCTATTCCGCCCCGATCCGCTTCGACCCGAAGAAGAAATACAAAATCTCACTCTCCGCGCGCTCGGTCGGCACCAAAGGCGGCGCCCAGCCCGTGTGCCGCATCTACGCCATCGGATACCGCTGGCACCCGAAGGCCGTCAAAAGCAACAACCCGGCGTTCGGCGACCTGCGCGAGGCCGTGCGCTTTCAGCCCATCTACTTCAACAACGCCGAGACCGGCGAGTTCGCGTTCGTCCCCAAACAATGGAAAAGGGTTACGCGCGTCATACCCACCCCGGGACGCTCGGAGCTGCAGCAGAGCCATCTCGAGAACTGCGAGTGGCTGATGCTCAAAATCATGGCGATAGACGCCAGCAACACCGGCTACCTCTTCGTTGACGACGTCAGGATCGAGGAAATCGGCCTGGCCGACACCGTCAATATCACCAAGGGCGCCGCCACCAAAGGGTTTGACGGCAAAGCCTGGTCCGGTTCCGACGACGGCAAGAAACCCTTCGTGCCGATCGGCGGCCCGCAGCCCGCGCGGAAAAGAAAGTAACCGTCACGGACGAGCGCACGCTCGTACCGCCCGCCACCATGTCGGCCCCCGCCCTATCACGCTTGTCAATCAGCGGTTCCTACTCCTCCGCGCATATCCGCACGTGCAGAAGCCCGTTGGAGACCACGCTGGAAACGCCGTTCTCGCGCGCCACGCGGCAGGGAACGCGCACGTGCCGCATGTAGGCTGCGCCGCTGCCGCCGTCGCGCATGCGCAGCGTCAATGTATGACCGGAAGCCGTTACGCGCACACTGCCCTCATCCACACTCTCCGGCAACGACAGCCTTATGTGATACTCCTTTCCTTCAGATTGCTCGCGCATGTCCATAGCCAGCGAACGCGGCACGGAGTCCCAGTCCGAGGCAGCCATTGAACGGGCGATGCCGCTTACCCGTGAACGCCGCGCGGCCCCCGACGACACGCGCAGCCCTTCCACAACTTTGGCCGGCACACGCATCATTTCATCGCGCGTGACGGTCTTTGCCGCGCCCGCATCCGGCCCGCGGCTGTCATCGGACTTGCGCGCCGATAGCCATACGGCTGCCAAAAGGATTATGACCGCCGAAATCAGCAGCCTGTCCAAACCGTCCCATAAATTCCCTAATAGATTTTTAAGCCTCATGACACTCGCCCTCATTGCCGGTCATTCCTGAAATCAGCAGATGACGTGCCATTAACGCGATCATCACGCTTTGAAGCCTTCAGAAACGTTTAAACATCCCGAGAGCGCCACCTTGTCGCTTTTCGGCGCGACATATTGACGCATTTATGCTTGCCCAACGCGCGTTTAAGCTCTACGCTACATGACTTTAAACGCGAAACAGGCAGGACATTCTGGCCGACGCTCAAAATCGCGCGCATTATTTCGGCACACTCCCTGCTTTTAAACAACTCACGCGCCAACAGGCTCAATCAGGTCAACATTGTCAAACAAGTCAATAAATCCAACCCTTCCGAATTCCGCGTTTGAAAAGCAATGCCGAAACTCTACATACCTGCATACTTGAGATCCGGCGGCGCCCGTCTGGAGGCGGTTCTGCTGGCTGTGCTTTTTTCCGCGGCCCTGGCCGCTGGCGGAGCCATGCTTTTTCTTAAAAGGCAGCATGAGATGCGCGCCCATATTGCCGCCACCGAAAACGTGCTGCATGAAGGCGAGGCTCTGCTGGACGCCATCGGAACGTTGGGCATATCCTGTTCCACAAACACTTCGCCGGCGTTCTGGAGGCTTTTCTCGACTGTGGTGGACAGTGCCTTCGCTGTGCGCAAGGACGTCCAGTCGCTCTCCGTCACGCGCGACGGCGTGACCGTGTTCCAGCGTCAGGCCGGCGGCCTGAACATGCCGCCCGGACCGCCTTCCCCTGATCCTGCCGGCTTTAACGGGAGCGCCCCGATCACCCCCGGCTCGCCTGGCGTGAAACCGGACGAGACCGAGATCGCCCCCGGCACTCTGGACATACGCGGCGAAACGCATCCGGTTTTTGTCATAACCCGCACTTATGGCCTTGATGACGGCGGCAAGGTCGTCACCGAAGCGACCTTCCGGCGCGAGGCCGTCGGCGATGAGGAGCAGACCGCCCGCGCCCTGGTCTCGTCGCTCGTCAAACTGGCCGTCGCGGTCATGATCCTTTCCTTCGCCTCCTGCGCCTTGGTCTTGGTTGTGGCGCTGGCCCGCGACCGCCGCCGAGAGAAACGCGCGCGGCAGGAGGAACACCTGGCCTTTTCAGGGGTACTGGCCAACGGCATCCTGCATGATTTCCGTAACCCGATGTCCGCTGTCAGGCTCGATGCCCAGATGCTGGGCAAGGAGATCAGGCGCCCCGAAGGGTTCCGCGCGGCGCGCGTGCGCGAACTGGCTGAACGGATCGCGCGGACCATGGAACGCATGGACAAGGTTTTCCAGGAGTTCCTTTTCCTGGCCAGGCCCGCCGACGAGAAACCGGAGCCGGTCGACATCGCCCAGATCCTGCGGGAGTGCGCCGACACCCTCGCGCCGCGCTCGGAACAGGCCGGCGTGACCGTCGCGATCGAGTGCCGCGGACTGTTGCCGGCCGCGGCGGCACACCCCTTCGCCCTGCGCCGCGCGCTGTTGAATGTCCTGATGAACGCGATCCAGTTCGCCCCACGAGGCAGCGCGATCAATGTCGTCATCGCTGAACGCGACGGCCAAGTCGTGACGGACATACTCGACCGCGGCCCTGGCATACCGCCTGGTCAACGCGAGTCCGTCTTCGAGATGTTCACGACCGCGCGGCCGGAAGGCACGGGACTCGGCCTCTTTCTGGCCAGGACCGCCATCCGCCGCTGCGGCGGCGATATCCGCGCCCTCGGCCGCGAGGGCGGCGGCGCCGATATCCGCATTTCACTGCCCAGCGCCGATTCCGTCTCAACTCTGAATCAGGACGTGCCCAACCCCCTCGCGCCTGCCATGGCCCAAAGTTCAGCCAGGCACGCCCACTGAACCGCGAACCCTCCGCTTGCGTGACCCTCATGTTTTTACATCGCTTCAACAGTTAACAGGCACTTTATGAACTCACCGAACATACTGATCATAGAGGACGATCCAGATAACGCCCGCTCCGTGGCCGAGGCCGCCGAAGACGCGGGGTTCATGACCGCCAGCGCCGCCACCGGCGCCGCCGGCGTCGAAACCTTCCGGCAGCAGGTCCCTGACCTGGTGCTTTGTGACCTGGTTTTGCCGGACATAGACGGCCTGGAGGTGCTTGACCGCCTGCGCAAGCTGGACTCCACCGTGCCGGTCATCATCATGACCGCTTACGCTTCGGTCGAGTCCGGTGTGAAAGCCATACGCTCCGGCGCCTATGACTATGTCACCAAGCCGCTGGATCTTGACGACATCCAGTCCAAAATGCGGCGCGCCTGCGAGACCTCCCGCCTGCGGCGGCAGGTGGACAAGCTCTCGCGCTCCGTGCGCGAAAAGTACGCGGCCACCGCCATCATCGCCGAGTCCGCCGGCATGAAGTCCGTCATCGCCCAGATCGAGGCCCTGGCCGACACCTCCGCCACCGTGCTGGTCTGCGGCGAGAGCGGTACCGGCAAAGAGCTGGTGGCGCGCGCGCTGCACGTCGACTCTAAGCGGGCGGACGGACCTTTCGTCGCCGTCAACTGCGGCGCCTTCGCAGAAACCCTGCTGGAGTCCGAACTCTTCGGCCACGAGAAAGGCGCGTTCACCGGCGCCACCGCCACCCACAAAGGCGCGTTCGAGCGCGCCGACGGCGGCACGCTTTTTCTGGATGAGATCGGCGACGCCCCCACGCCCGTTCAAGTCAAACTCTTGCGCGCGCTGGAAGAGAAGGAGGTGCGGCGCGTGGGCGGCCGCGAGACCTTCAAGGTCAACGTCCGGTTGGTCTCGGCCACCAACAAGAACCTCGATGCCATGGTCAGAGAAGGCGCTTTCCGCGAAGACCTCCTGTACCGGCTGAACGTGGTGACGCTGCGCGTGCCGCCGCTGCGCGAGCGCGTCGAAGACATCCGGCACATGGCCGACCGCTTCATCGCGCGCGCCGCCGCCGAGAACGGCAAGCACGTGACCGCCGTGCGACCGGATTTCTACGCCGCGCTGGAGTCTTACAATTGGCCGGGCAACGTGCGCCAGCTCCGCAATATCGTCGAATCCGCCGTGCTGCTATCGCCCGGCGGTGTGCTCTGCGCCGACTCCGTCTCGCTGCCCGGCGGTGCCCAGCCCCGACCGGCGTTGGCGGACACCTCCGCCGGCACGCCTGTCTTCGACGACCGCATGACACTGGAAGAGATCGAACGGACGGTGTTGGCGGACCGTCTCCGCCGCAACGCCGGCAACCGCACCGCCACCGCCGAACAGCTCGGACTGTCGCGCCGCACCATCCAGCGGAAAATCAAGGAGCATAACCTGCCGTACTGAAGTCCCGTAATGCGCGGGTGCGATTCAATAAATTTGAATCGCAGAAGAAAAATGGTTCGGGGTTAAGATGTTACTCGCCTGAACCCTGAACCCAGCCCCTGAAATCCTCGGGGCGGTGCAAGGAAGTGAAACAGCCCCCACTCATACGATGGACAAGATGGCACAACTTTTGCTATTTTTCACGAAACGAAAGACTAAAAACTTTGCGGAGTGACTTTTTGTCGTGCCAGCGTGTTCCGTTGGCACATAACCCAAAACAACCAAACAGAGGAAACAGGATGCTGACCGTAAGTAACCTAAAAAAAAGCTTCGGCCCGATCCATGCGGTCAAAGGAGTCTCCTTCACCGTGGAAAAAGGCGAGGTCCTAGGCTTTCTTGGCCCTAACGGCGCGGGCAAGTCCACGACCATGCGCATGATCACAGGCTTTATACCGCCGACCGGCGGCACAGCCTCGATCTGCGGGCACGACATCATCTCCGACCCCGTCTCCGCCAAGCGCTGCTTGGGCTACCTGCCGGAGAACGCGCCAAGTTATCACAACATGAGCGTGACAGATTTTCTCACTTTCATCGCAAAGGTGCGCGGTTTCACCGGCGGCGCGGTCTTTCAGAAGGTTGAGGAGGCAATCGTCAAAAGCCGGCTCGAGTCGGTGCGCAACCAGACCGTCGAGACGCTTTCCAAAGGATACCGCCAGCGCACCTGTTTCGCGCAGGCGATCCTGCACGACCCGCAGGTGCTGATCATGGACGAGCCCACCGACGGGCTTGACCCCAACCAGAAGTTCGTAGTGCGCGAAATGATCAAAGAGATGGCTGCCGACAAGGCCATCATCGTCTCCACGCACATTCTGGAGGAGGTCGACGCGGTCTGCACACGCGTAATCGTCATCGCCGGCGGCCAGGTGGTCGCTAACGGCACCCCCGCAGATTTGCGCTCCCGCGACCCGCAAGGACGCCTCGACGTGGTTTTCCGCAACCTGACAATGAAGGAGAACAATAGCAATGTCTAACCTCAGAAATGTCAAAACCATCTTCCAGCGTGAGTTCAAGTCGTACTTTGACTCGCCGGTGGCCTACGTGTTCCTGGTCGCCTTCCTCGCGCTGGTCGGCTTCCTCACCTTCGGCGTGACCATGTATTACGAGCGCCGCCAGGCCAACCTGGCCCCGTTCTTTTTGTGGCACCCGTGGGTCTACCTGCTGCTCGTCCCTGCCGCCACCATGGGCACCTGGGCGGAAGAGCGCCGCACCGGCACGATCGAGCTGCTGCTCACACTGCCCGTGACACTGGTCGAGACCCTGGCCGGCAAGTTTCTGGCGGCATGGGCCTTCATCGGCATCGCCCTGGGACTGACCTTCCCGATCGTCTTGACCACTGGCTGGCTCGGCCAGCCGGACTGGGGCGCGGTATTCTGCGGCTACCTCGGGTCGCTGCTGCTGTCCGGCGCATGCGTGGCCGTCGGTGTGTTCGCCTCCGCGCTCTCGCGCAGCCAGGTCATCGGCTTCGTGATCGCATTGGCGATATGCCTGTTCATGCTGATCATCGGCTTCGATCCCGTCATCAACGCCGTGGCCGGCTGGGGCGTTCCCGCTTCGATCGTCAATGCCGTGGCATCGTGCAGCCTGATGCAGCACTTCGACTCCATGCGCCGCGGCGTCATCGACTTCTATGACATCGCCTACTACATCGGCGTGATGGTGTTTATGCTGGCCGCCGCGCACGTCGTCACCGACAACCGCAAGGCTTCCTGAGCAACTTTATCAAGGAGATTCCCAAATGTCTGAAAACAAGAATAAAACCTTTTCGCGCATCGGCACCGGCGCGGCCGGACTGGCCGTGCTGCTGGTGATCATCGGCGCCGTCAACCTGATCGTCGCCAACTTGCGCGTCCGCCTCGATCTGACCGGTGAGAAACTCTACACCCTCTCCAAAGGTTCACGCCAGGTCCTCGGCAATCTGAAGAACGACGTTGCGCTGAAATTCTATTTCAGTTCCAGTTCGCCTGAAATGCCGATGGCGCTAAAAAGCTATGCCAATCAGGTGCAGGACCTGCTTAAGGAATACGAGCTGGCAGGCAAAGGACGCGTCACGCTCGAAGCTTATGACCCCAAGCCTGATTCCGAAGCCGAGGAGTGGGCGCAGCGTTACGGCATCGAGCCGCAGCAGACCAACCCCTTCGGCCAGCCGGTCTATTTCGGCCTCGTAGCGGTCAGCGGCAATAACGAACAGGCTATGCCGGGACTTAACCCCCGCACTGAGACGACGCTTGAATATGACATCACCCGCCTCATCACCCGCGTGGCCTGGCCGGAAAAACCGGTCGTCGGCGTCATGAGCAGCATCAGCGTGCTGGGCCAGCCCCAGAACCCCATGATGATGCAGCGCCGCCAGCAGCGTGACGAGGGCTGGACCGCTTTCCGCGAGCTGCGCAAAGACTATACCGTCCGCGAGGTCAACGCCGATACTGAAAAGATCGATGCCGATATCAAGACCCTGATCGTCGTGCATCCTAAAAACCTCACGGACAAGACCCTTTTCGCCATCGACCAGTTTGTGCTGCGCGGCGGCCGCCTGATCGCCTGCGTCGATCCCTTCAGCGTGGCCGACTTCGAGGCTAACCAGCAGCAGAACCCCATGATGATGCAGATGGGCGGCGGCAGTGCCGGGCCGTCAACCCTCGGCAAACTCTTCGACGCCTGGGGCGTGGCCTTCGACAACACCAAGGTCGTGGCGGACCTTAGCTGCGCCACCAAGCTGAACGCCGGCAACGGCAGGGTCGAAGACAACCCGGCGTTCTTGTCGCTCGGCAAAGCCAACATGGCGAAAGACGATCTGCTGACCGCGCAGTTGTCGTCCGTCATGATGCCCTTCGCCGGCGCCCTGTCGGACAACACCGCGAAGGAAATTACCTTCACGCCGCTGATCACCACCTCGGACGACAACGCCTGCCTGGTCGATCAGATGAGCGCGCAGTTCGGCATTTCCGCGATGCGGGCGCAGCTCAAGCCCGACGGCGCCCGGCGTGTGCTGGCAGCGCGACTGCAGGGCACTTTCAAGACCGCCTTCCCCAACGGGCCGGAAGCCACTGGCGATGCCGCGGACAACACCGCGACCAATAAACCCGCCGACATGATCTCATCAGGCGCAAGCACAGTCATGCTATTCGGCGACGCCGACTTCTTCAACGACCGTTTCTGCGTGCAGGTGATGAATACCCTCTTCGGCGCCATCGCACAGCCGATCAACGACAACCTGAACCTCTTCGGCAACACCGTGGAGCAGTCGGCCGGCCGCGAGGAACTCATCGGCGTGCGTTCGCGCGGACAGTTCAACCGGCCCTTCGCCAAGGTCGACGCGCTGGAGGTCAAGGCCATGAAGCAGTGGCAGGCCGAAGAGGCCCGCTTGGAATCAGCACTGCAGGAAACCCAGCAGCGGCTCAACGACCTTCAGCAGAAGAAGACCGGCAACGAGCGTCTGATCCTCTCCCGGGAACAGCAGTCGGAGCTCGATAAGTTCCGTAAACAACAGGCCGACACCCGCAAGCAGCTCAAAGAGGTGCGCAAAAACCTCAACCGCGATATCGAGCGCCTGGGCTTGTCGCTTAAAGTCATCAACATCGCGCTGGTTCCGGTGCTGGTCATAGTATTCGGCATCTTCCGCGGCCTCCGGCGCAAGCAACGCTGATAACGCAGGCGCCGGCAGACCTCACCCGCCTGCCGGCGCGTTCACCCGACGTTGTTTTTAAGCAAGCAGCAAAAAAGGATATGACCATGACCAACAAAAAACTTGTTTCACTCACCGCCGCCGCCGCCGTCCTGGTGGCACTCGCTTATGTCAGTTCCAGCAACCGTAAAGTCAAAGCTCCTTCACATGTCGGCAAATCCGTGTTGCCGCAAATCGACCTGAGCGAGGTCGCCAGGATCGAGACCGGTTCGCCGGACCGCACCAAGCTCGTTCTCGAGAGTTCCGATTCCGGCTGGATCATCAAGTCGCTCTTCGGTTATCCCGCCGACATCGCCAAGATCCGGTCCAACCTGCTGGCGCTCAAAGACCTCAAGGTCGGCCATGTCGCCAGCGGCAAGAAACTCGAAGCGCCAGTGCTGGTGGATCTGCAGAACGCCGCCGGCAAGTCTTTGGCCGCGCTGCGCCTGGGCGAAAAACACATGCGTCAGCCGACAGACGAAATGGCCCAGTTCGGCGGCGGCGGCGGATACCCCTCCGGACGCTATGTCGCGGCGGCAGGCAGCGACACGGTCATGCTGGTCAAAGAGACGTTGGACGCATTCGACGGCGACCCAAAAAACTGGACCGAAACGCAGATCAGTTCTGTCCCCTCCTCCGACGTGACCGCCATCGAGCTGGCGAGCCATGGAGAAACCCTCAAGCTCCAGAAGAAGGACGGGAACTGGACACTTGAAGGTTTGGGCGAGAAAGAGGAGTTCGACACATCCAAGAGTTACAGCCTTGAATCGGCCCTGAGCTACCTTAACTTCAACAACATCATTGACCCGGCTCTGTCCGAGGAAGACTTGGGAATGACAACCGGTTCGGTGTATAAGGTTTTCCTCAAGAATGGCGAGAATTACACCGCAAAGATCGGCAACGCCATCGCCGGCACGGACAAGGCCTTACGCATCAGCGCAGCGTTCACGCCGACAGGCACCAACGCGACGGAGAATGCCGCGACCACCAAAAAAATCGAGGATTTCAACGCCAAGGTCGCCAAATGGACTTACGCCATCTCCTCTTACAGCGCCGAAAACATGGCCAAGAAACGCTCCGATCTCGTGAAAGCTAAAGAAGAGCCTAAGAAAGAGGAACCCGCCTCAAATGACGACGCTAAGAAATAAGCCTTACGCTTACTTCCTGCTGACTCTCCACTCACAACTATTCATTGACCACTAACGCGCGTGTCGCCCATTACCCAATCCAACCTCACACAAAGGCGCAACGTTCACAAAGGATCTTGTTAAACAATCGTACCACCTTTGTGCCCTTTGTGGCTTCGTGTGAGAAACGAAGTGTTCAACCGCTGTTGTCCGTTCGTAAAACACTAATTCATAACTCCTAACTTCTAATTCCTTATGGACATCCAAAAAAACACCAGTCTGGTCGCCGCACAGGCGCAAACCCTGACCGACATACGCCAAGAGGTCAACAAGGTGATCGTCGGACAGGAAAAACTGATCGACCGCATGATCATAGCCCTGATTACCGGCGGACATATCCTGCTAGAAGGCGTGCCCGGCCTCGCCAAAACCACCGCCGTGCGCACACTCTCAGAAGCCCTGGGGCTACAGTTCCAGCGCATCTCCTTCACGCCAGACCTGCTTCCGGCGGATGTGATCGGCACCATGATCTACAACCCGAAAGAGGGCAGCTTCTCCCCGAAGCGCGGACCGGTCTTCACCAACCTGCTGCTGGCCGACGAGATCAACCGCGCTCCGGCCAAGGTGCAGTCGGCCTTGCTCGAAGCCATGCAGGAGCATCAGGTGACCATCGGCGAGAACACGTATAAACTGCCCGAACCTTTTCTGGTCATGGCCACCCAGAACCCGATCGAGCAGGAAGGCACTTATCCGCTGCCCGAAGCGCAGGTAGACCGCTTCATGCTCAAGTGCGTCATCACCCATCCTTCGCGCGACGACGAGCGCCGCATCATGAACCGTTTCACCCGCAAGCAGACGGCGTCAGTCCGCTCCGTGATCACAGCCGAGAAAGTCAATGAACTGCGCGAAACCTTGGAACAGGTCTACTGCGACGAAAAGGTCGGCGATTATATCCTCGACATAGTTTTCGCCACGCGCGACCCCAAAGCTCACAAGCTCGGCTCGCTCGAAGGACAGATACAGATGGGAGCGTCCCCGCGCGCCACCCTCTGCCTCAACCTGGCCGCGCGCGCTAACGCCATGCTGCACGGACGAGCTTACGCGACACCGCAGGATGTCAAAGAGATCGCCCACGATGTCTTGCGCCACCGCATCATGCTGACCTATGAGGCCGAAGCCGAGGAGGTAACGACCGATAAAGTGATCGCCGACATCCTGAACACGCTCCCGGTGCCGTGAGCATGAGACAAGATAATGAAAAGAGAATAGGGAAGAATTGAGCAGCCTTTTCTCTCTTCACTATTCCCTCTTCACTCTTCCCTCTTAACTATTCTCTCTTAACTATTCTCTATGATCGACACGTCAGAGTTAATGAAGCAGGTGGGCAAGATCCGCATCCTCACCGCCCGCCTGATCGATGACCGCCTCTCCGGCGACTACCATTCGGTCTTCAAAGGCCAGGGTGTCGAGTTCGACGAGGTGCGCCCTTACGTGCCCGGCGACGACATCCGCTCGATCGATTGGAACGTCACGGCCCGCACCGGCGCGCCGCATGTCAAACGTTTCTCGGAAGAGCGCGAGCTGACCGTGATTTTCCTGGTCGACGTTTCCGGTTCCCAGGCTTTCGGATCGCTTGTCCGCCCGAAATCGGAGCTGGCCGCGGAAATCACCTGCCTGCTGGCCATGACCGCCATCCGCAACCAGGACAAAATCGGGCTGATTCTTTTCAGCGACCGCATCCGCAAATCAATCCCGCCGCGCAAAGGCCGCACAGCCGTGATGCGCCTGGTCCGGGAAGTTCTCGCCGCTGACGAGACCCGCGAAGGCACGGACATCTCCGCCGCTTTGCGTTTCCTCAACAACGTGCAGAAACGCAAAGCCGTGGTTTTCCTCGTTTCCGATTTTCAGGACAGCGCTTTCGAACGCGAACTGCGCGTCACCGCCCGCCATCATGACATCATCGCCTGCCCCATCTCAGACCCTTGCGAACATTGTCTGCCGGATGTCGGCCTGGTAGAGCTGCAAGACCCCGAAACCGGCGAATTGCTGCTGGTCGACACATCCTCCGCCGCCGTGCGCCAAGCTTTCGCCGACCGCGCCGCCACGACCGTCAAAGATCTGACACGCTTTTTCAAACGCACCGGCATGGACTTCATACGCCTCTCGACCGACGCCCCTTACATTGACGAAGTGCGTGCCCTTTTCCGACGCAGGGCCTTGAAACGCTGAGCGAACAGGTAATAAGTTTTAGGTAACAGGTTAACTCAATGGATTGCAGGAGCCAAATGAACGTGGCAATAGCACGGACGACACTTATCCGTGCTCCGTTCCCTTTTCGCCACCCGTTCTTACCCCGTCACCCATCACCTCTTACCTCTTACCTCTTACCTCTTACCTCTTGCTTATTACTCTGTTTCTCCGCTCTCGCCGCGCCGTTTTCCGCCGACCTTTCCCATGAAGAGGTGACGATGCGGTTGGAAGCCTCGCTTGAACGCGTCGATCCCGCCCGCGATCTTACGCTGACCATCACGGTCGAGACGCCTTCATATCTGGAAGTCAAACTGCCTGACCTGCGTGAGCGCTTCTCGGGGTTCTCCACCGCCGAAGATTTCTTCATGCCGCCGGCCGCCGCCAACGACCGCACGCTTCAGACGCACCGCTGGCGGCTGACGCCTGAACCGGCCGCTGACCGCTACCGCCTGGCGCCTTTCGCGGTCGAGGTGCTTGACAAACGCCATAACCCGCCAAAATCGTCGTATTTCGCCACCAAGCCGGTGACATTCCCGGCCCCGCCGCCAAGACCGCCGGTCACAGGCGACCCGGAAGTCACGCCCGAACCGGTCTGGATTCCGCCGACCGCGAAGTCGGTTTCACTTTGGATCATTGCCGTGCTGGCGGCCGCCGCCCTTCTTGCCGCCGCCGTGTTCGGACTCACCCGACTTTCGCGTCGGGTGCGCGAATACCGCATGTCCCCCCTAGAACGCGCCATGGCCGAAATGCAGCGGCTGCTAAACCGCAACCTGCCCGCCAAAGGTCTCTTCAAAGAGTTCTACATCGAACTTACCATGGTCGTGCGGCGTTATATTGAACGCCAGCACGGCATTCGCGCCCCTGAACAGACCACGCAAGAGTTTCTGGAAGCGGCTTCCCGTCAGCCCGCGTTCACGCAGGAAGTCGTGACGCAACTGAAAACCTTCCTCGAATCAGCCGACCTCGTCAAATTCGCCGGACAGGAAGCAACCGTCGCCATGACCGAAGACGCCACATCCAAAGCCCGCGCCTACATCAATTCTGATGCGCCGCATCAGAATTGATGAATTAGGAATTAGAAGTTAGGAATTTGGAGTTTTGGTTAAGTTACTAAATCTGACGAGGCACCCATGAAAGAATCAATTATCAGAAACAAGAGTTATGAGTTTGCGGTCAAGATCGTAAGACTGGTTCATACATTATGCGATTCCAAGCGCGAATTCGTGCTTTCAAAACAGCTTTTGCGTTGCGGCACTTCCATTGGTGCCAATGTTGAAGAATCTATCGGATCAATATCGGAAAAGGAGTTCACCGCAAAATTGCAGATCGCTTTTAAGGAAGCCCTAGAAACACGTTTCTGGCTTAGACTGCTGCATGACACAGACTATATCGAATCACCCGTGTTTCATTCAATTTATGCGGACTGTGACGAACTTATACGCATTCTTTCATCAATCACGAAATCAATGCGCGAAAAGGGAATCTACGTACACGAAAAAAGCGATGAAGACACGCTTGACGGCTACTCGTCAAACTCCCAACTCCTAACTCCTAATTCCTAACTCCTAATTCCTAACTCCTAACTCCTAATTCCTAACTCCTAACTCCCACAATGCTCTCTTTCGCCACACCAATCGCTTTCCTGTTGCTGCTGCCTTGGGCCGCGGCGGCGTGGAGACTTTACCGCTCCGGCACCAGAGCAGGCATACTTTTCGCCGCGACAGCCAGCCTGCCGGTCAAGACAGCGGGCTGGCGCGTCGCCGCGGCGCGCACCGTGCCGCCTCTCTTTCTCGCCGGATCGCTGCTGATGATCATAGCCGCAGCGCGCCCGCGCTCAGCCCTCTCCCGCCAAACGCGCTCGGTCAACGCCATCGCCATCAACATGGTCGTGGACGTCTCAGGATCTATGGAAGCCCTGGACCTGACCCCTCCCGGCCAGCCTTACAAGACACGCCTCGACGTCGTGAAGGATATGTTCGCAAAATTCGTCGAGGCGCGTCCCGACGACCTGATCGGGCTGGTGACCTTCGGCGGCTTCGCCTCCACCCGCGCCCCGCTCACAGCCGACCACCGTACACTCCTGCATGTACTGAAAGGCGTCGAGATACCGCGCGACCAGGGGTCTGACCAAGAGGAGCTCCAGACCGCCATCGGCGACGGGCTCGCCACCGGCGTCGCCCGCCTGATGGACGCAGAGCCAAAAACCCGCATCATCATCCTGCTCTCGGACGGTGAGTCCAACGCCGGCATCATAACCCCGGAACAGGCCGCCGACACCGCCGCCAAAACCGACGTGCGCGTGTATGCCATCGGCGTGGGCTCCAACAACAGCCGCACACCGTTCAAAGCGCGCGACATGTTCGGCCGCGAGACCATCGCATACGCGAACGTTAGTTTTGACGAAAAGCAGTTGCGGTCCATCGCTGAAAAGAGTGCCGGCCGTTACTTCAGCGTCAGCGACCATGACGGACTAAAGTCTGCTCTGGACGACATCAACGCTCTGGAGACCACCAAGATCGACCGGCAGATCTACCAGCGTTTTGACGAGCACTTCACGCTTTTCCTGCTCTGGGGCGCGGCCCTCGCCGCCCTCGCCCTGACACTTAACATGCAGTTTGTCCGCCGCTTGCTCTAACCACAACTCCTAACTCCTAACTCCTGACTCCTAACTCCTAACTACTGGCTCCTAATGCGTTTCGTCCACCCATATTTGTTGCTGCTGCTCTCCGCTGTCCCGCTGCTCGGCGTCATCTGGCTGTGGCTGTTCCGCAGCGCACAGCGGCGCCTGTCTCTGCTTGTGGCGCCAGCCATGCGGTCACGCCTGATGCCGCATGACCAGTCTTCGCGCTTCTACACTCAGTTCGCGCTGACCATGGCCGGGCTCGCCTTTTTATCGTTTGCGGTGGCCCGCCCCCAGTGGGGCCGGCGCGACGAGAAGGTCATGACCCGCGGCCGTAACCTCGTCATAGCGCTTGACGTCTCCCGCTCCATGCTGGCCCGGGACGTCCATCCCAACCGACTCGAACGCGCCAAGACCGACATCATGGACCTGATCGAGGACCTCAAGGGCGACCGCGCCGCCTTGCTGGCGTTCCGCAACAAAGGCAGCCTAATCTGCCCCCTCACCACCGACTACGCCTTCCTGCGCCAAGCCCTCGACGGCGCCACGCCCGAATCGGCCCCGCGCGGCGAGACCGACCTCGGCGACGCCATCCGCAAATCGCTGGAGGCGCTCGACCCAGCCCTCGACGAGTACAATGCCATACTGCTCATATCTGACGGCGAGGATCTGAAAGGCGATGCCCTGGAAGCCGCCCGCGAAGCCGCCCGACGCAACATCCCCATCTTCACCGTGGGCATTGGCGACACCGCCGGCGCAACCATCCCGGACGCGGAGGGCAATGGCATCCAGAAGCACAATGGCTCGGCCGTGCAGACCCGCCTGACCGCTGAAACGCTCACCGCCATCGCCAACGCCTCCAACGGGCGCTACATACCGCTGGGCACGGCCGGGACGGCCCATACCACACTGGGCGCCATCTACCGCAGGCACCTGCGCCTGTTGGCCGCCAAAGAACAGCAAGAGATGATCGAGAACCGTTACCAAGAACGCTATCAGCTTTTCCTTTTCCCGGCCATCATCTGCATTCTGGCCGCCGCTTGCCTCAGCCGCGGCCGCCTGCGCGGCCAGACCGCACGCCCAATCGCCGCCGCCGCGTCACTTTTGGCCCTTGCCTCCGTCATGCCCGTTCACGCCCAAACCGCACCACAACCTTCAGATTCAAACGCTCAACGTTCAACACTCAACGCTCAACACTCAACTCCTGACGCCACCGCATCCTCGAACTCGTCGGCCACTAACCGCGCACCGGTTGTCGTGGCGCCAGGCCGCGCCGGAGCGCGCGCGGCGCAACGCCTGCTGCGCAAAGGCCGGCCGGCCGAGGCCGCCGAGGCTTTCATTTCAGCCGCGCGCGGCGCCGACAGGGACGAGTCCGACACCTACCGGTACAATGCGGCATGCGCCTATTGGCAGGCGAAGGACAAGGAAAACGCCATACTGCAACTGCGCTCGCTGCTGACCTCCAAAACATACGGCGCCAGGGCCGGCGAGCTGCTTGGCAAAATACTGCTTGAGAACTCTAAATCCGAGATGGCCGATAAACCAGCTTCCGGCATCGCCGGACTGGAAGAGGCCGCCTCCGCTTTCCAGCGCGCGCTGCGCGACACGCCGCAGGACGAGCGCCGCCAACGCAACCTCACCCGCGCCCTCGACCCCCTGCCGCAGGCGCGGGAGAACGCGCACATCGCCAAAGTGCTTGAACAAAACGGCCAGACACCCGCCGACGCCCTCATGGACCGGATGCTGCAAGAGCAACGCGCGATTGCGGAAGCATCCTCCACGCTCTTCACCAACGACGCGCCCGCACTGATCGCGCAAGCCGAAAACCTGGCCCGCCGCCAAAAGGAACTCTCCGACCTCTGGATACCGCTGAAGCAGCAGATGCTGCAGGCCGTGACCAACCAGCAGCAGCAGGCGTTCTTCGCCAATCAGATCGAATTGACCCGCGACAGCATGAAAGGCACTGCCGCCGCGCTGCAAGACCTTTTGCCGGAATCCGTTTCAGAGGCCGAGCGCCTGGAAACTTCGGTCTATCCGTTCTGGCAGGCCGCCGCCATGCCGCCCTCGCTGCTCGACGAGGACATCTTGTGCCAGAGCAACGCCGTCCGATCCGTCGGCGCCAGACATTTGAAAGACCGCGACACGCAAAACGAAGCCCTCGCGCTGACCGGGCTTTTCCGCCAGCGCTTCCCTCAATGGGCTCAACAATACCAACAGCAGGCGCAGTCCGACACCAACATGCCGCCCTTCACAGCCGAGGACCAGGCCAAGATCGAGGAGATCGCCGAACACACTGAAAAGCTTCAGCAGGAAATAATCGAACGGAAGCCGGCAGAGAGCGAGAAACGCGCCCTGCAGGAACAGGCTCTTAAAAACCTGCTGGAGGTCAGAGACCTGCTGCCTAAAAACCCAAAACAGAACCAGCAGCAGGAGCAGCAGCAACAGCAGAACCAGCAGCAAGAAAAACAAGAGCAAAAGCAACAGGAGCAACAACCAGAGCCCGAGAAAGAGCAGGAGCAAAAGGAGCAACCTGAAGAGCAGAAGCCCGAGCAGCCCCAAGACGCGCAAGAAACTTTGCGGCGCGCGCTGGAGCGCGAGAAGGAGCATGAACAGGATAAAAAAGAACGGATGCGCAAGATCCCGATCGCACCCGGGGAGAGAGACTGGTGAGAACGCAACGCAGAACGCTGCGCTTTCCGATCGCGTCGAAAAAATCGATTCTTTCGATTCGCTCGATTCCATCGCTCTTTTCGTTCCTGCCGCTGC
The DNA here is from genome assembly GCA_964428885.1 of uncultured Lentisphaeraceae bacterium. GTDB lineage: Bacteria > Verrucomicrobiota > Kiritimatiellia > RFP12 > UBA1067 > JAQVQN01. The sequence goes on along the minus strand of CAYRZP010000005.1, from coordinate 4,239 downwards.
TTTTCTGCCTTTTTGCCCCTGCCGCCCG
>CAYRZP010000005.1:0-4111 GCA_964428885.1 uncultured Lentisphaeraceae bacterium | reverse complement strand
CATCGCTCTTTTCGTTCCTGCCGCTGCTTTTCTGCCTTTTTGCCCCTGCCGCCCGCGCCGCCGAAATCACGATCGCCGCAAAAGCTAACCGCACTTCGATCTATCTCGGCGAGAGCTTTAACCTGAACATCGAGGTGAACGGCGCCGACCGGGATCTGAACGACCCCGCCTTCCCGTCGCTGCCGCCCGCCGACCTTTACCTGCTCGGACAACACAGCAACAGCCGTTCCAGCATCTCGATCATCAACGGACGCATGACCCGCGATTCTTTTGAAGGACGCGTTTTCGCTTACCAGATCAAACCCAGCGGCCAGGGCGATTTCCGCACCGGGCCGGTCAGCGTCACCTTCAAAGGCAAGGCCTACACCCATCCCGGCGTGACTGTCAAAGTGGCGGGGGTCGAGCAGCAGGACACGGTCATCGCCGGCATCACGGCATCTTCCGCCTCCGTGCTGGTGGAAGAGCCTTTTTCCATCACACTCTCCGTGGCGGTGCGCGAGCTTCCGGATCCTTTCGCCGAACACAACGAGCCGATCCACCCCGACCTGCTTCCGCAAATTTCCGCCGACTTTTTGGAAATCCGGCAACCGTCTCCGGGGCTCAAAGAGCCGGACATCAACCAGATCCTCAACAGCCTGATCGACCAGAACGGACGCCAGCCCGCCTTCGCCATCAACAATTACCAGACCCGCGATTTCGGCGGTTTCGGCAGCCTTTTCGACAGCGACCCTTTCCGCCCGCGCCCGATCCGTTTCAGGCTTAAGCCGGAACGCAAAACCATCGCCGGCAAGAAATACAGGGTTTACTCAATAACACTCAATTACACACCTGTCAAAGAAGGCGAGTTCACCTTCGGGCCGCTAACATTCAAAGGACAGGTTGTGACCGATGTCGACGCCAACCGCCAGGCTGTCACTAAAGACATCTACACCATCGGACCGGCAGCCACCGTCCGCGTGGTGCCGCCGCCGGACGCGGGACGCCCGGAAAACTTCATCGGGTCGGTCGGCAAGGACATGAAGGCGCAGGCTTATTTCGATACGAATGTGTGCAAGGTCGGCGACCCACTGACACTCACCCTGGAAGTGACTGGCGAGATCAGCCTCTCGAACATGCGGACGCCCTTGCTTAACCTGCAGAGCGAACTTACCAAAGACTTCCGCATTTATGATGACAACGTCGCGGCAGAAACCTTGCCTGACGGCAAGCGCTTCAAATACCGGGTGCGTCCGACACGCGATGGCACTCTGGAATTCCCGCCCGTGCAACTAGCCTACTACGATACGCAAACGCGCGCCTACGCCACTGTCGCGACTGCCGCCTTGCCTTTGCAAGCCCTGCCCACCACCCAGATCGCTACAGCGGACGAGCAGGAGAACGGCGACTGGACGGGAACGCTCGACAGCGGATCCGTGCCGCTGCCGCAAGCCATCACCCTTTCAAAACTGGGCCTGCAAGAACACTCGCTCCTGCCGCCGACGCGTCTGACGCTGCCGCTGTTGCTGGCCGGCCCGCTGGCCGCCCTGCTGGCCGCCATGGTCACGCCGCTGACACTCCTGATCCGCAAACTGCGCGACCGCCGACGCCATTCCGGGGCCTTGCGCCGCGCGCGCGCCTCCTTGCGGAATGCACATGACGCCGGCCAGACCGCACGGGCCGTACGCGCATATCTGGCGGACCGGCTGGATGTGACCGGCGTCTCGCTCACGCCCCCCGAGGCCGCGCGGCTGCTGCAAGACCGCCGGGTTCCGACCGCTGCCGCCGAATCATGCCGCGCGCTTCTGGCTCAACTGGACGAAGCCATGTACCGGCCCGGCGCGACGGCGCTGGACGCCGGGACCGCGCGCAGTCTAGCGTCGCTGTTGTCGGAAATCGATTGCGCCATCGACAAGCCCGGCCTTGAATCGGAGGTGCCCGATGAACTTTAGCGTCTTACGCATCACCGCCTGCTGCCTGCTGACTGCTGCCGTGACGGTCGCGGACGAAACTGTGCGCGGCTTCATCTGGGAACAGGCAAACGCTCAAGCCATGACTGCGGCCAAGCCCGAAGAGTATCTGGCCGCGGCATCCGTCTATAACCGCCTGGCACTAGATGGCGTGCGCAACGGCCTGCTCTTCATCAATCTCGGCAACGCCCTCGTGATGGGCGGCGACGGCGCGAACGCTGCCGCGGCCTTCTCACGCGCCGAACGTTACATCGGCGCCACGCCTGAAACCAGGCAGGGCCTCGCCGCCGCCTTGACACTGCAGACCGGCCGGCGCCAGAGCGATCTGCCGTGGTCGCGCGCCGCGTTCTTCTGGCATTACGCCTTCTCATGCCCCGTGCGGGCCACGGCTGCCCTGGCCGGCTGGTCAGTGTTCTGGTGCGGCGCACTGCTGCTGATTCTGTTGCGGCGCGGCGTGCACCACCCCTTTTTCCAAAGCCTTTCCGAAACCTGCCTAGTCACTGGCGGCCTGCTAACGCTCGTTTTCGGCGCTTCCGCGCTGATGACCCTCGCGCACGAGCGCCACGACCAAGTGACCTGGCCAACCCGCGTCTTCGTCTCCACTGCGCATGGCGCAGAGGAGGGAACGCCATGAGGTCTGCGATCACAATGTTACTGACCGGATTGGCGGCCGTGCTGTCGCTGGCGCCGCCTGCGGCCTTGGGCGGCGACATCTTCGCGGGACGCCTCTATACCGTCCCGGAAAAGCTTTATGTCAACCAGCTTTTCGAGATCCGTTTAGAACTGGAGGTCACGGCCGGCAACGAAATCGATGATTTGAGAATCAGCAATTTTCCGAGTAACCCAGACCTTATCACGGTCGGCCGCATGGAGACCGTCACGCGCCAGCGCGTTGTCCGAGAAGGTGTCGCCGTTGATGTCATGCGCTATGCCGCCTCAGCCCGCTGCCACCGGTCTGTGTCGCAAATTTTCAACCCGGCAGTCCAGTGCATGCTCGCGGAACGACGCAACGTCGGCTTCTTCTCCCATACGCAGTCTTTCCCGCGACAAAAACGCCTCGCGCCGTTCAAGCTGAACGTGTTGCCCCTGCCGGACGAAGGCCGCCCCGCAAACTTCAGCGGAGCCGTGGGCACGTTCCGACTCACCGGAAAACTTTCCAAACACGCTGTGCGCCCGGGTGACATTGTGACCCTGTCACTGGAACTCGCCGGACAAGGCTGGCTCAACCAAGCCGCCATGCCGCAGCCGCCGGCATCGCCGCTTTTCAAAAGCTACCCTGTCAAAGAAACGTCACGTAGCGACATGCGTGTCACTGCGGAACAGGCGCTGATCCCGCAGTCTACCAACGCCACCGAGGTGGCCGCCGTGGCGTTCAATTATTTCAACCCCGACAGCGGGAGTTACGATCAGACCGTGGCCGGGCCTTTCCGCTTGACCTTCGACACCGCGTCGCCGCAAGCTCAAACAACCGTGCGCGTCATAGACACATCGCGTCCCGTTGACCGCGCGGCGCCCGACGGCATCCCCCTAGAACGCATGCAGGTCTCGCAGCGCATGCTGGCGCCGCTGCTGATCGCCCTCGGCGGCACACTGGTCGCTTTCTTCGGATTCTTTATCCTGCGCCCGTCGCATCCCCGCTGGGCCGCGCTGCTTGGCGCAACACTACTGGCGGCAGGACTGTTTACCGCTAAAGCCTTCAAAGACCGGCAGGAGGGAACACGGTATAAGATCGAGCATCGCACCGATGCGCGGTTCGCGCCCGCGCCTACATCCGCCATCTTGTTCACGCTGAACCCGGGCACTGCCGTCACTCCGCTGGAGCGCCATGAAGGCTGGCTGCGCGTGGACGCCGACGGCCGCCGCGGCTGGGTGCCGCAGGCCTCATGCCCGGTTCTCATCGAGCAGCTCTGACAGTAACATCACAGGCGTTTCGACAACCTGCCGACACCATTCGGGCGTCTGAGACATCCGTCCGTACCACCCGGCCGGTGCGGCGGGACGTCCCGGACCGCTGAGCGTCAGGCGTTCACCTTTCGGGCGTCTGACACATCCGCTCCCGCCTTTGCGCAATTCGTAGCTGCGTGTGAAACCAACTTGGCCTGGAATCACTACCTTATTAACATTAATGCGCCCTTCATGGACGACATCGTGGCGTAAGGCGTATT
>CAYRZP010000004.1:0-38466 GCA_964428885.1 uncultured Lentisphaeraceae bacterium | reverse complement strand
CTCCACCAGCGTCACAAGGTAACCCGTAGCCGCAGCTCCGACAACAAGGTCGCCCGGCAGCGCAAGTGTTTTGTCTGTAAATTCGTTAGGCGGGTCATGCCGGCATACCCTCCATGCTGAGATAGATTTAACCGGTCTTCCATTCGCGACCAGCACGGCGCAGTTGACCAACGAGCCGTCGCGGCGCACTTGCTCGTAGAAGGCGCCCCGGGACAAGCGCCGAATGAGTAACGTTAAGTCAGTGAAACGGGGATGCGCCCAAATTAGATACGTGTGGTTTATGATGAATTGTAAGGCGGCGGGCTTTCTGCTATGATCGTGCGGCAAAAAAGGCAAGGAGTTGTGCGATGAAACGGTTGGTGATGACGGCGGCTTGCGTTTTGGCGGCGGCGGGAGCGGCAGAGGCGCAGGCGCTCAAGCCGGTACCCTTGGAGGATGCCTGCAAGTTGAGCGGTTTGATCGGCGGCGGCCTGACGGCGCGGCCCGCCAAACCGCGCAAGGTCCTGGTCTTCTGGCGGTGCGAGGGATTCGTGCACGGCGAGGCCATCGAATACGGCAACAAGGCGCTGGAGCTGGCCGCGCAGCATACCGGGGCTTTTGATGTCGCCTTCTCATGCGACTACCGTTCGCTTACCGAAATGCAAGGCCTGATGCGTTACGACGCGCTGGTGTTGAACAACTCTACGCATCTGGACACCAAGCGGCATCCGGGGCTGGCGACGAACCTGCTGGCCTTCGTGCGGGAAGGGCGCGGGCTGTGCGTGATCCACGGCGGGGCCGACAGTTTCTCCGAATGCCCGGAAGTGGCGGGTCTGGTCGGCGGGCTTTTCGACGGCCATCCGTGGGGGGCGGGCGGCGTTTGGGCGTTCAAGCTCGACGAGCCCGGGCATCCGCTGAACCGCGCTTTCGACGGCAAGGGCTTGAAGGCCGGCGACGAGATCTACCAGCACAAGAGCCCGCCGTATGACCGCTCCAAGCTGCGTGTCTTGGTGTCGCTTGACTTAAGCGACGCGGCGACGGCCAAGGCCAAAGGCCAGAAACGCGCCGACAAAGATTACGCCGTGAGCTGGACCCGCGCGTATGGCGCGGGCCGGGTTTTCTACACCTCCTTCGCGCACGACAAGCGCACCTATCTCGACCGCGCCCGCCTGTGGCACATCCTTGACGGCCTGCAGTACGCGCTGGGCGACCTGCAGGCGGACGACCAGCCGTCCGGAAGGTGAGAAGGCTAGCGACGTCACGGCAAACCGCCGGCTCGGCGGGCGGACGCGGCGTAGCGAATTGAAATCGCGCCGCGGGCAGGTTTTCTTTTTGACTTCGAATGTGCGCGGCTGTAAGTTAAGCGCATGTTTAAGCCTAAGGACGGGTTGAGACTTGATAGCGCGAGCGACGCGGGCGGCGCGGATCACGCCGGCACCCGCGAGCGGATCCTGCATGCCGCGACAAAAGTCTTTGCCGAACGCGGTTACAGGGAGGCCACGACGCGACTTATCTGCGCCGAGGCGGGCGTGAACGTGGCGCTGGTCAATTACTACTTCAGGACCAAGGCCGATCTTTACCGGGCGGTGATAACCAAGCTGTTCGAGAATGTCGCGAAGCCGATGATGTCGATACCGGACGCGGTCCGTGACGAGGCGACATGGCGCGCGGCGATGCGCCTGTGGGTGCGGCGCTCCATCGCCATTTGCGCGGCGACCGAGCCGCCGGAGGGCTGGGTGGCGCGGCTGATGGGCGTGGAGTCCTGCGTGCCTTCAGACCTGGCGCAAGGCATCGAGCGTCAGTTCTCGACGCCGATGCGGGAGTGTTTCCGGCGGCTGCTGGGCATGGCGGTCGACAAAGGGGACTTGGCCGCGCTGAACCTGTGGCACAGCTCGATCAACGCGCAGTGTGTGGTTTACGCTTTGGCCAAGCCCGGCTGGGCCGAGCGGTTCTGTCCGCCGGAGATTGAGCGGGAGCGCTGGCTGGACATGGTGGCCGATCACATCTGCGAAGGGGTTTTCGCAAGGCTGGCCTTCCGGGGCAGGGGGTAGTTAGCTGTGGATGACAAGGTGACACATAAGTCGGTCCGGAGGTTATGCCTGACTGCGGCGGCGCTCCTGCTGGCGCGGCACGTCTGCTCCGGCGACCTTGAAGTGGCTAAGGAAGCCTTGCGCGACGGGCTCTATCCGGTAGCCGAGACATACGCGGGCCGGGCTTTGACGCTGCGCGGCGCGGATGCGGAAGAGGCTTTGCTGGCGCTGCTGGAGGCGTTGGACGGTCAGCGGCGGTTCGCGGATATGCTGCTCCGGCTCGATGCGGAAGGCGAACTGGCGCGCTTGGCGCGGCGGCAGGACGCTTTCGCGTACTGGCGTGCGGTGGCGTTGCTCAACACCGGCAGGCCGCGCGATGCCGCCGAAACGGCCGAGGCGGCCAAAGACGGCGCGGCGGTTTACGCCGACGCTTTGCGGATCGTCGCCGCGCGGGCGCGTCAGGCGGACGGCGACATGGAGCGGGCGCTGTCGCTGTATGCGGAGGCGGACAAAATTTCCACGAACGCGGTTGTCAAGGCTGCCAACGCGCTGGACTGGGCGCTGGCCCTGGAGCGTGTAGGGTTGTCTGAAAAGGCTCTGGACGTGCTCAAGATGCAGGGCGGGCTGGGCGTGTCTGACGAAAAGACCAGCGAAGGGCTGCTGCTGCGCGCCCGGCTGCTGCTGCGTGGCGGCAAGACCGACGAGGCGGTCATGAGTTTCAACCGTCTCGCCATGGATGACCGGGCGAGCGAGTCGGCGCGCGTCCAGGCCATGGTCGAGATGAGCGTGCACGAGCTCGGCTGCGGCCGTACCAACGAGGCCGTGGCCTGCGCGCGTTCGGCGTTCGGGCGGGCGCGGCAGCCGGAAACGCGGCGTCTGGCGGGTTTCCGGCTGGGTGACCTGCTGCTGTCCGATGCCGCGACGGTCGACGAGGCGGAGACGCTGGTCAAAGCCCTGGTCCGGGAATTTCCCGACCATCCGATGTCCATGCAGGCGCAGCTCAATCTCGCGGACGCGCTGCTGCGGTTGGGTCGCCACGAGCGGGCGTCCAAAGAATACAGGATTTATATTGAGACCTACCCCGCTTCGGCATTGGACGAACGGGCGTTGCAGGGCCGCGGGTGGGCACTGATGCGGCTGGGGCGTTTCTCCGAGGCGGGCGGCGCGTTCATGCGCGCGGCCGAGCTGGCCACCAACCTGTCGGTCAAGGCCGAGTGCCTTTTCAAGCGAGCGGACGCGCTTTTGGCGGACGAAAGGTATGCCGAGGCCGCCAAGGCTTACGCGGATCTGTGGCAGGCGTATCCCGCGTCGGAATTGGCCGGCCGCGCCCTTTTCCAGAGCGCGGACTGTTTTGAGCGGGCCGGGATGCCGGACGAGGCCGCTGCCCGTTACAGGCAGGTCTCCGAGGATTATCCGGCCAGCGGCCTGGCGCCCAAGGCGCTTTTGCGGCTGGCGGCGCTGCAGACCGGCCGCGGCGATACGGAAGGCGCGATACGGACATACACTGCCGCGCTAGGCGCTTTCGGCCAGAAGGATGTGCAGGGAGACGCCTTGATGGGGCGTGGCAAGGCCAGCTACCGCGTCTACCGTTTCGATGCGGCCATGCAGGATTTTGCGGCAGTGGCGGAAACCGACGCGCAGCGGCGCGACGAGGCCCGGTTCATGATCACGCTGTGTTTATACGGCTTGGGGCGTGATCTTGAAGCGCGCGCAGCCGCCGTTTCGTTTCTGATGAATTTTCCCGAGTCGCCGCGCTTGCCCGACACGGTGCTTTGGCTGGGCAAATACGATTACAACCGTGGTCAATACGGCGACGCGCGCCGGTTCTTTCTGGATTACGTGGCGCGCTGGCCGGAGCATCAGTGGGCAGACGCGGCCATGCTGTGGGCAGCCCGTGCGGCGGTCGGGGAGAATGACCTGACCGGGGCGGTTGAGCTGGTGACCCGCCTGGCGCGTTCTTATCCGCAGAGCCGCCGCATGCCCGAGGCGCTGCTGGTGCAGGCGGACGCGCTGATAGAGCTGGCCAGATTCGACGAGGCGGCGCTGTTGCTGGATCAGGTGATATCGCAGTCTCCGGACAGCGACTGGAGCCGCATTGCGCTGGCGCGGAAGGGCGACAGCCTTTTTGCGATGGGCGCGGATAACGGCGTTAGGTACCAGGAGGCGCTGGACGCTTATCGGCGGAGACTGGAGCAGGGGGCCATGTCACCGTCACTGACCTTGCAACTGCACTTCAAGGTCGGGCGCTGTCTGGAAAAACTTAAGCGCGCAGACGACGCGATCAACCACTATTATGCCGAAGTGATCTTGCGTTATCAGGATGAGCGGCGGCGCGGCGTTTGGTATGATGAGAGCGGCACGACACTTTTTGTGAGGGCGGCTTTCAACGTGTCGGAAATGTATGCGGCCCGAAACGAGCCGGAGCAGGCGGTGCGGATTCTGCAAAGAGTAGTGCAGATGGGGGTGCCGGGAGAAGAAGAGGCGCGCGTGCGGATAGAGCGTCTGCGCGGGAAGAAAGCGGGTGTGTGATGAATGTTGTTTTTCAGGGCGGCCCGGTGTTTGGGCTGCTGGTTCTTTCGGGCGTGGCGGCCGTGATCGTCTTTTTCGAGCGGCTGCTGCACCTGCGGCGCGCACAGATCGATTACGATGATTTTTTGAAAGGCGTGTGCAACGTGCTGGAGAACGGCAATGTGGACGAGGCCATGGTCATCTGCGAGGAGACGCCGGGGCCGGTCGCGGCCGTGACGTTGACGGCCATCAGGCACCGTCAAGGCTCGCTGGAGGCCATGCGCGAGGCGGTAGACAACAAGGGCCGCGCGGAGCTGTCGCGGATGGAGCGGCGTTTGGCGTCGCTGGCCGTAACCTGCCAGACCGCGCCCCTGCTGGGGCTTCTTGGGACGCTGCTGGGGATCGTCAAAATTGTCCAGGGCATGAACGAACAGGCGCCTATAATTCAAAGCACGGATCTGACGGCGGGGCTGATGCACGCGCTGCTGACCGCGGCGGCCGGGCTCATGGTGGCGGTCCCGTGCCATGTCATGTATGCGCTGCTGATGGTCAGGATCGAAAGGATTGTTTTGGATATGGAGGCGGCCGCCTCTGAGATAGTGGCTTTTCTCACAAAACAGAACACGTCCATGCTGTGAGGCTGATATGGGATCAGGGCAGAGAGAGAGTTGGAGCGGACTTGTCCGCAAGCACCGCGACATTTACCGTTTCGGCGGCCAGTGGGCGCGGACGCTGCTGGCAGCGGTGCCCTGGATTAACGCTTTGATCCTGATTTGCCTGCTGTTGTCGGTCCACGGGCATCTGGTGATCGCGCCGGGCATGATGTTCGATCTGCCGCGCGCGCCGTTGCGCGAGGGCGGGCGGCCCGCTCTGACGGCGTTGATGATATCTGTCGCGCGCGATACGCCGGGCGGCGAAGAGACGCTGGTTTTTTTTGATGATGACCGTTACGGTCTGGGTGACGAAACGCAGACCGCCCTGCTGGCAGAAAGGCTGAAAGCGCGCATGGCGCAGAACGGCGCGCGCGAGCTGCTGTTGATGGCGGACAAGCGGGTCCCGCACGGGGACGTCATGTTTTTTGTGAATGTCGCGCGTGAGGCTGGCGCGCAGCGTGTCAACGTTTCAGAGAAACCGGACTGAGCGGGCCGGGCGGGCGGTGGTCAGATGTTTGCCGGAAATGCCGAGTTAAAGACAGACCTGAAAAGTTTCCGTGCCAAAGCGTCGCGGCGGCCTATGCTTTTCTGGTGGCAGGCGTTCGCGATACTGGGCATAACGGTTTTTTTATGGAGCGGACTGCCGACCGGCGCGGTCTTTTACGGCACCCGCAGGTTTGCGCCTTTGCCGGATGCCCGCGCGGCATATGTCGTGCTGGACCCCTCTGCGGCGCTGCGAATTTTAAGGGAAGCGCGGTCGGATTGGATGGCCGGCAGCGGCGGCGCCATTGCCACGTCGTTCGCGATTGACCTGGGGCTGGCCGGACTGCGCGACGGGCTGCCGCCGCCGGCTTTCCTTGAGAAGGGCGGCGGGCCCGCGGCAGAGTGGCGTCCGGCCGCGGTTGAAACGCTGCCGCGGCGCGTGTCGGCGGTTCCGGCGCCTTCGGTGTCGGGGGTGTGCCGCGGGCCTGACGGAAGCGGCCCGCCGGAAGGCGTGCGGCTTTTGGCCGATCCGGGGTTGGCGAAACTTTCTTTCGCTGCGGAGTTTGACGCCGGAAAGGTCCCCGGCGAAGAAGGGCACGCCCGTTTTTATGTCGAGACCGGGGAGGACGGCCGGGTGGCGCATGTGTTGGCGATGACGCCTTTGGCGAACGGCGTCGCCGTGATCGAGCGCGCGCTTTTGCGGGGCCGGGCCGACGGGGCCGGGCGGGGTTTCGTGGAGGTTTACTGGAGGGCCGCGCGGTGATTTGCGGGGCGTGTTTTACGGATAAAGGCGACGATAACGAGGCAAAAGGAAAAGAAGAGCATGATGACTGACAAAGATGTTATGAAACGGCTGGAGGATACCGGCGCCCTGCTGAACGGGCATTTCGAACTGCGTTCCGGTCTGCACAGCAACCGGTTCTTCCAGTGCGCGAATGTTTTGCGGTACCCGAAAATCGCGGGCGAGCTTTGCGCAGAGCTGGTCAGGCGCATGCTTGAAGCGGCGGACATCGGGGCGGTGGACGGCGTGGTGTCGCCCGCCCTCGGCGGGATTCTGGTCGGGCACGAGGTCGCGCGCGCCCTTGACCGCAAGTGCATTTTCGCCGAGAAGCAGGACGGCAAGCTGGTGATGCGGCGTTTCACGATCAGGTCGGGCGAGCGTTATGTCGTGGCGGAGGATGTGGTCACCCGCGGCGGCCGTGTGCAGGAGACGGTCGATCTGGTAAAGGCGGCCGGCGCGGACGTGGCGGCGATATTGGTGCTGGTCGACCGCAGCGACGGCAAAGCCGTTTTCGACTATCCGGTCTTCCCGCTGCTGCGCATGGCGCCTGAGGTCTGGGAGCCGGCCGAGTGCCCGATGTGCGCCGCCGGTCAGCCGTTTGTGCATCCGGGGTCCTGACCGGCGCGGCGGCTTTTTGCGGCGCGTCCCGGCATGGGGCCGTCATCCCTCCGCGCGGGGGAAATCTTTGATGGCGGCGCAGAGCGGGCACTCCTCGCAGCCGGGCTTAGCGTTCAGGCAGAAGTCCGCGTGGATCTGCAGCAGCCCCTGTTGCAGCAGGCCGCTGCCGGCGTACAGGGCCGGGTTGTGGTCGCGTCCGAACAGATGGTTGGCGGTCAGGCGCATCGGCGCCGAAAGGTCTTCGGGCGGCAGGAGGTCGGCACCGCCCTCGGGGAGCGCGTTTTCCGCGGCTTTGAAGGGGATCACGACGTTGGTCAGTATGGCGGCGATGCGCGAGGCGCCGAGCAGCGCCGTCCGGCGGCGCGGGTCTGCCGCCGATGCGAAGGACAGCCGCCGGTTCCAGAACGGCCAGAGGCAGCGGGCCTCGAAAATGCGGCGAGCGTTGCCGGCCCAGTCGGCGGCGGACGCGGGGCTGGCCTGGTCGAGCTCGGCGAGGATGTCGGCGACGCCGCTGAAAAGGGCGGCTGCGGCGGCCAGGCGCCGGACCGGGCTGTTTTGCGGCCGCAGTGCGGCGGTGTGCCAGACGGTGCTGGCGGGCAGGGTTTCTGACGGGCTCTTCCACCATAAGTCCCAAAGTGCCCGGATGTAGCCGCGTCCCTCCTCGTCGCAGGCGGTCTCCGGCTGCGGCAACAGGCCGGCGGCGCCGAGCAGGCGGGCGAAAACCTTTTCACGCGAGTCGGCGAGCGAGTGGGCGGGCAGCCGCCGCGCGAGTGCCCGGAAGGGGGCTTGGTTGAGCTTGTATCCCAGCGCGGCCATGACCTCTTCGTAAAACACCTGACGCCTGTCGCCGGCCTGCCCGAGGCGCGCCTTGACGCGCGCCGCTTTAGAGCGCAGCCGGAATTGGCCGGCCGCCGCGAGCAAGGCGCGCGCCGTTTCAGGCGCCGTGCCGAGCAGGCATGCGCAGGGGCGCGGCGACCGTGGCAGGATCGCGTGCGGGTAGGCCTTGAGGTCGATGTCGTCGAGCGACAGGCACGGATTGGACATGACCGGTTCCGCCAGGGCTAGGCGGCACACGTGGCCGGGCAGGGAACGCGGCGGCGGGCCGCCGAACCAAGTCACGTGCGCTATGACGCCGTCATAAGCCGGGTCGGCGCGGTGTTTGTGGGCGTCCCAGTCGGACGGGCGCACATGCACTTCGACATCGCCGCGCAACTGGCGCTCGCCGGGCTGGACGAGCAGGGCGGCGTTTAGGAAATCCGGGCCGGCTTCGAGGTTCCACTCGCCGGGGTCGAGCACGCTGACCGACTCGCCGCCGGGCAGGGAGAAAGAGGCCGGCCTGTAACGGGGGTCGAACCACACGCACTGCAGATGGCGCTCGCTCCAGTGGAAACCGGAACGGTAGGTTACGCCGGGATCGAGCACCGCAGATGGTTGGGCCGTCAACATCCGCGCATAGGAATCCGCGAGATTGAAGGGATCTGTCCGCATTATTCTCCAGTTCCGAGTTTGATGTTCTGAATTTTACACAAGCGCCCACTCCAACGCAAGCTTGTTTGTCTTACGGCCTGAAACCCGTGATGCCCTGTGTGACAATCAATTCAGCGACTCGCATTCGGCTCGCCTTTCGTTGCTGAAATACGAGCTTCATGCGTTTCACGCCTGAAAATCAAGCTTCCGGTTCGCTTCCGGACGCCTTGTCTTCAGGCAACTTTTCCGCGTTTCGACGAAGAGCCCCAGAAAATGCCAAACGGAAATCAGGACTGGACAGCCGGAAGGCTTTCGAGCGTAAACGAACAGGAACGCACATAACCGATCATAATCAATCAAAATAAATCAGCTTGCGCTTGCATCGCGCGGCCGATCCGGGTATATTTATGCCTCGTCCCGAGCGGGCCGCGAAAGGATATACCCCATGAACTATGCCTACCTCCACCCGCGCGACGAGATCGCGCTGACCCTTTCCCGCATTTACCGCTACAAGATGACCACGACCTCGGGAGGGAACCTGTCGCTCCTCGACGAGAACGGCGACATGTGGATCACGCCGTCGCGCGTGGACAAGGGCACGCTGACGGCCGCTGACATCGTGTGCGTCAAGAAAGACGGCACGGTGGCGGGGGCCCACATACCGTCCTCGGAGTTCCCGTTCCACCGCGCGATCTACGAGGCGCGTCCCGACATCCGCGCGGTCGTCCACACGCACCCGATGGCGCACCAGGCGCTCTATGACGCGCACCCCGAGGTGCAGGCGATCATCAACGCCTGCCCCCTGAACGCCTTGGCCTTTAGCGTCTGCCATAAAGCGATCGACACGCGGACGTTTCCCGAGTGTTACTTCTTCCTGCGCGAGGTGGGGCTGTTGCCGTTTGAGATGACGTTCAACAACTATGCGGCGATGATTCGCCAGCTCTCGCTGCGTCACCCGGCGGCGGTGCTTTGCAACAACGGCGTGATGGTCTTGGGGCATGAAATCCTGTCCACTTTCGATCAGCTCGAGGTGCTGGAGTGTTCGGCCGCGGCGAGCCTCGACAGCCTGCCGATCGGCGGCCATGTGCCAATGGGGGGGACAGGTGATCGACGACATCATCAAAGCGTTCAACCTGCCCGAATAAGGGGTCGCAGGTAATCAAAATGCGCGTTCACGTCCATAACGCCCAAAGCCGTTTTAGAACCGACACTGCCGCGCTCAGGCGGCTGGCCGCCGCGCTCGCGGACTTGGCGCGGGCGCGTCAACCGGGAGAGCCGCCGTGGCGCGAGGTCACGATTCACCTGCTGGACGACGCGGGCATCACGCCCGTCAATGCCGCGATCATGGCGCACGAGGGGCCCACGGATGTCATCACGCAGCGTTACGATGCCATTCCCGGCGAGCCTGACGGTCTGACCGGCGAGCTGTTCGTGAACGTCGAACTTGCGGCGCGTGACGCCCCGCGCCGCGCGGGCTGGAGCGCCGACCGCGAACTGGCGCTCTATCTCGCGCACGGCTTCGACCATCTGACCGGAGCGGACGACCACACCGCGTCCGGACGCGCCCGGATGCGGCGGCGCGAGCTGGGATGGCTCAAGCGGCTTACGTTGACACCCCTGTTTCAAACAGGTAAGCTGTAGGCCAAACAGCGTCACATTGGAGTTTTTCATGAACGGAGCCCTTCTCCTCGCCGCCGGGTGCGTCTTATTCTACCTCGCCTACCATTTCTACGGACGTTTCATCGAGCGCGTGTTGGGTGTGGAGCCGGCGCGGCCGACGCCCGCTCACACGCTGAAAGACGGCATCGACTACGTTCCCACGCACCCCGCCATTCTATTCGGGCACCATTTCGCCAGCATCGCGGGCGCTGGACCGATAGTCGGCCCCGTTCTGGCCGCTCAGTTCGGCTGGCTGGCCGTGGTGCTTTGGGTTGTGTTCGGCTGTATCTTCATCGGCACGGTGCATGACCTCTCCGCCATGTTCCTCTCCATCCGCCACCAAGGCCGGTCCATCGGAACGGTCATCGAATCGCTCATGGGATACTGGGGCCGGATGCTTTTCCTCTTCTTCTGCTGGTTCACGCTGGTGCTGGTCGTGGCCGAATTCACGCGCATTGTGGCCGAAACCTTTGTCGAGATGCCGGCCGTGGGTACGGCCTCAATGCTGTTCATCCTGCTCGCGATCTTTTTTGGTCGTATGGTCTACAAGGGCGGCGGGAGCATTCTGGTCGGCTCACTGATCTTTGTGCCGTTGACCTTTGCCTGCGTGTACATCGGCACGCTCATCCCGCTCGATCTGGTCAAGCTGCTGGGCTGCGACGTGGCAACCGCCCGGCAGACCTGGACGGTGATTCTGATCGCCTACTGTTTCGCGGCCTCGGTGCTCCCGGTGTGGCTGCTGCTGCAGCCGCGCGACTACCTCAATTCTTACCTGCTCTACGCCATGATGGCGCTGGGCTTCCTCGGCATCTTCGTGGCCGCGCCCGCGATCCGACTTGACGCCTTCACCGGGTGGCAGGCGCTCAACCCCGTCAGCGGCGGCAAGGATCCGCTTCTTCCTCTGCTTTTCGTCACCGTGGCCTGCGGAGCCTGTTCCGGCTTCCACGCGCTGGTCGCCACCGGGACCACCGCCAAACAGGTGGACAAGGAAAGCCACATGCGGCCCATCGCCTACGGCGGCATGCTGATCGAGGGCGTGCTCGCCCTCATGGCTCTCATCGCCGTGGGTGTGATGACCCAGACGGAATATGGCGAGGCCATGAAAACGCAGGGCGCGGTCAAACTGTTCGCCAGCGGGGTCGCCGGCTTCACGGATAAGCTTGGCCTGCCGCACAACGCCGGCATCGTGTTCATCTCGCTGGCGCTCGCCGCCTTCCTGATGACCACGCTCGATACCGCCACGCGTCTTGCCCGCTTCACATGGCAAGAGCTTTTCCTGCCGCGCGAGAAACCCGGCAGCGAAAAGCCCGGCGCGCCCTCGACGGGCCCGCTCCGCGTCTTTTTTTCAAACCGCTACATCGCCACCCTTTTCGCGGTGCTCGCCTCAGGCTGGTTGTTGTTGGGCGGCGGCTCTAAGAGCATCTGGCCCGTTTTCGCCTCATCGAACCAACTGCTTGCGGCCTTGACGCTACTCGGGTGCAGCCTTTGGCTGTTGCGCCACAAGCGGCCGGTCGCCATTGTCATGTTTCCCATGCTCTTCATGATCCTCACCAGCGGCTCTGCGATCATGACGCTTTTCATCCGGAATCTGAAACTCTGGAGCGACAAAGGCTTTCAGGCGGGCGGCGTCATGACCCTCGCCGCAGGCATTCTTTTTATCATGTCGGCGACCCTGATCGTATTGGGAGCCTTCAGCATTAAAAACTCGGTTAAAGGTAAATAGAGGGTTCAAGCATATGGCGAAGGAATTGGCGTTCGTACTCATCAACCCTTATCCGATCCGGAAATCCCGGACCGGCGGCATCATCGCCCGTTATCTGGTGCGCACGGACCTTAAACTGGTCGGGGCGCGCATTATCGGCGCGTCGGCAGAGCTGGCCAACTCTTTTGCTGATTACCTTGCGGCCTATGACCCGACCGACCCCGAGAAATGCGCGCTTTTCTCCTCGTACGTGCGTCGCGTCTTCACTCCCGACGAGACCACTGGGCGTCCGCACCGCTGCATGCTCCTGCTTTTCGAGGGGGAGGACGCGGTCAGTAAAATTTTTACGGTTACCGGTTCCATCCGCCAGCAATGGGGCAGCGGATTGAGCGTGCGGGACACGTATGGCGATCTAGTGCGCGACCCCAAGACCGGCAAGGTGGAGTACTTCGAGCCGGCCGTGCTGGTCGGCCCCACCACAAAGGTTGTCGGCGAGGTCCTTACGCTTTGGCTCAAGCATCTTCATGCGGATGCGGGTATCGTGCGCGGCGCGATGGATGTGCCCGGCGGCACGGATGCGCAGGAGACGCTTGTGATGCTCAAGCCGGACAACTGGCACCAGCCTTCCCTGCGTGCGGGAAACATCATGGACCTGCTTTCCAATTCGGGGCTGCGCATCGTGGGCGTGAAGAAGTTTGCCATGTCCGTGGCGCAGGCGGAAGAGTTCTATGGCCCCGTGCGCGAAAGCCTCAAAAAGGTCTTCAAATGTTTCGGCGCTGACCGCGCCGCCCAGGCACTCTCGCGCGAGTTCGGGTTTCCGGTTGAGGCCGCGCCGCTCGACGGCTTGTGCGACACGCTCGCCCCGCTTTTCGCCGAGCGCGAGTTTGAGAATATTGTCGAGTTCATGACCGGTCTCCGTCCTTCCAACTGCCTTCCGGAGGAGCGTGTGTTGCCCGGAACGGAAGAGTGTCTCGCCATTGTTTACGAGGGGGTTGACGCGGTGAACAAAATCCGCGATATTCTTGGCGCGACGGACCCGCTCAAGGCCCGGCCCGGCTCGATCAGGCGCGAGTTCGGCACCAACATCATGGTCAATGCCGCGCACGCCTCTGATTCGGCTGAGAACGCCCGCCGCGAGATGCGTATTCTCGATGTGGCCAACGACCCGCACTTCGATGAGCTGATTCATACATATTACGCATGATGCTTTTATGGGCGCGTGGTGAAATTGGCATACACGCAGGATTTAGGTTCCTGTGCCGCAAGGCGTGAGGGTTCGACCCCCTCCGCGCCCACCATCGCAGCAAGGAGTCACTTGACTGCGATGGCGTCGATCTCGACCTTTGATGATTTCGGCAGGCGCGCGACCTGCACCGTGGCGCGAGCGGGAGTGTGCCCGGCGAACATCTCGCCGTACACCTTGTTCACGGCCGGGAAGTCGCCGATGTCGGTCAGGTAGACCGTGGTCTTGAGCACCTTGCCCAGTCCTGAGCCGGCGGCTTCCAGCACAGAGCGCAGGTTCAGCAGCACGCGCATGGTCTGCTCGGCCGCGCCCGCCACCTCGATCTTGCCGTTGGCGGGGTTGACCGGCAACTGGCCGGAACAGTAGATCATGCCGCCGGTTTCCACGGCTTGGGCGTAAGGCCCGATGGCCTCGGGCGCGTCAGGGGTGTTTATTGTTTGCATAGCACCGGTGTCCTTTGCTTGCGGCTGCCTTTCGGCAACGCGTGATAAGAATGAATGGAACGGTGCGTGATGTCAACGCCAGTATGCGAAAAAACGGGTCTTCGAACAATTTCATGGGTAAAGATTCAATCTTCCGCAGAAGAACAAGATGGATGTCCGGTAATTTGAGAAGCTTCTGAACCCTCTCGCATTTGCCTTTATCGCCTGTATCTTGCTGTTAAAGCCTTCCTTTATCGCGTTGGTGATGTAGCAGTCAAAATAGGTCACGATGTTTGGTTCTTCCAAAAATTTAGTGTCCCATCATTCCTAACTGCTTGTTTTTGTGACTGATGGCCTGGGCGTTCTTCACCTCCTAACTTGAGCGTTGAGAGTTCTTCTCATTTTACGGTTATGCGCGCGCCGTCCAGGGCGAACACGACCTTGCTGTG
Organism: uncultured Lentisphaeraceae bacterium; assembly: GCA_964428885.1. Taxonomy (GTDB): domain Bacteria; phylum Verrucomicrobiota; class Kiritimatiellia; order RFP12; family UBA1067; genus JAQVQN01. Next base: position 24,472 of record CAYRZP010000004.1, on the reverse strand, counting down.
CTAGGCCATGCTCCTGTCTCTGCCCGCTGGGCGGTTCGTGCTTTTTCATTCGGCTAGCCTGCTGTCATCGAAGCAGGCTGCGTTTTATCTCATCGTTGTCGGCACTTTACACCCGCCGGCAGACAAAGCGCAAGATGAAAAATTGAGAATGTCGGACTATCTCATTGCCGCTCCCCGGCCGTTGACCGCTTACTTTTCCACTAGAATCCAGCCACCGTTATAGCTATCATTATGCGATGAATTCCAACCGGTCGCCTCTGATGACCATGGCCTTGGTCGGCATGGTCGCGTTTCTGGCGCTGCACCTGAAAGAAAACCGCCGACGCCACCGCGACAACATGCGCGCCATCGCGGAAATGAACCGCAAGCTCGAACAGGCCGGGCTCGCGGAGGTGCCGAGCCCGCGCGCCACCGCACGCTCGGACACCGAGGCCACCGCCCTTTATAAGCGCGCCTCGCCCTCGGTCGTGGCTGTGGCCAACCACGCCTTGGTGCGACGCGGCTTTTTCAACTTCCAGATTTACGAGGTGCCCCAGGGCGCTGGTTCCGGCTTTATCTGGGACAAGCACGGCCATATCGTCAGCAACTACCATGTGGTGCATCAGGCCAGCACCCTTGCCGTGACCTTCCCCGACGGATCCCGCTACGACGCCCAACTGGTCGGCATCGCGCCGGATTACGACCTGGCTGTGCTCAAGATCAACGCGCCGTCCGAGAAACTGGTCCCGGTCGAGCTGGCCCCTTCGCGCGACCTGGAGGTCGGCCAGACGGTCTATGCCATCGGCAATCCATTCGGGCTCGACACGACCCTCTCGTCCGGCATAGTCAGCGCTTTGGGCCGGACCATCACCTCCATGACCGAACGGCGCATTTCCGACGTGATCCAGACCGACACGGCGATCAACCCCGGCAACTCGGGCGGCCCCCTGCTGGACCGGCGCGGCCAACTGGTCGGCGTCAACACCGCCATCCTGAGTCCCAGCGGCGCTTACGCCGGCATCGGTTTCGCCGTGCCTTCCGACACGGTGGCGCGCGTGATCCCGCAGCTTATCGAGAAAGGCCGCGTCACGCGCGCCGGCCTCGGCGTGGAGCTTCTGCCCGATCACGTGACGGCCAGGGCCGGAGTTTCCGGCGTGGCGGTCTACGCGGTCTACGAGCAGACCCCTGCCGCCAGCGCCGGGCTGGAAGGCGTCGGCGTCAGCCGTATGGGCGCGCTGGTATTCGGCGACATCATCACCGCCATCGACGCTGTGCCGGTCAGGACCATCGAAGACCTGCGCGCGGCCCTCGACCCCCGCCAGCCCGGCGAATCAGCCACCCTGACACTGCTTCGCGACGGCAAGACCCGCGATGTGAAGGTCACGCTGATCGAAGAACAATAACGCTTATCAATCACTCGGAAACAAACCAAGATGCAACACAATTGGATCGCCATTCTTGACTTCGGCTCGCAATACACCCAGCTTATAGCCCGCCGCGTACGGGAACAGCAGGTCTATTCCGAGATACTGCGCTTCGACACCGCCGCCGCCGCCCTGCGGGCCCGCAAACCCGCCGGCATCATCCTCTCCGGCGGCCCCAACAGCGTTTTCGCGCCAAACGCGCCGCTATGCGATCCCGCCCTCTTCAGTCTCGGCATCCCGGTCCTGGGCATCTGTTACGGCATGCAGCTCACGGCCAAGACGCTCGGCGGCGTTGTCAAACCCGGCACCCGCCGCGAGTACGGCCACACCCGCATCGAGTCCGCGCCGGGCAACCCGCTCTTCCAAGGCTTGCCCGCCGCTTTCGACGTCTGGATGAGCCACGGCGACCAGGTCGAGACCCTGCCGCCCGGCTTCACCGCCGCCGCCCGCTCGGACTCCTGCCCGCACGCCGCCATGCTCGACGCGGAGCGCGGCTTCTTCGCGCTGCAGTTCCACCCCGAGGTCGTCCACACCAGTCACGGCCGCGAGATCCTCCATAATTTCGTATTCCGGATTTGCCGCTGCAAAGGCGACTGGCAGCTCTCCGCGTGGGTGGACGAGACCGTGGCAAAATTAAAACGGCAGATCGGCTCCGAACATGTCGTGCTGGGCCTCAGCGGCGGCGTCGACTCTTCGGTCGCCGCGGTCTTGCTGCACAAGGCCATCGGCGACCGCCTGCACTGCATCTTTGTCGACAACGGGCTGCTGCGCTACGGCGAAGACCGTCAGGTCGAAACGATGTTCCGCGCCAAACTGGGCATGGACCTGCACGTTATAGACGCACGCCAACGCTTTTACGGCGCGCTGAAAGGCGCCACTGATCCCGAAGTCAAACGGAAAATCATCGGCCGCGTTTTCATCGAGGTCTTCGCGGAAGAGGCCCGCAGATTCAGCGACTGCAAATTCTTGGGCCAGGGTACCATCTACCCCGACGTGATCGAAAGCGTCAGCCCGCTGAAAGGCCCCAGCGAGACCATCAAAAGCCATCACAATGTCGGGGGCCTGCCGCCGGACCTTAAATTCGAGCTTGTCGAACCGCTGCGCGAGCTTTTCAAGGACGAGGTGCGCGCGGCGGGCAGGGTCATGGGCATGGACGACGAGCTGCTCGACCGACAGCCCTTCCCCGGCCCGGGCCTCGGCGTGCGGATTTTGGGAGAGGTCTCTGAAGAACGCGTGCGCCTGCTGCAGCAGGCTGACCTGCGGGTGCAGGAGGAAATCAGGAAACTGCCGGATCACAAAGCGATCTGGCAGTCTTTTGCCGTGCTGCTGCCGGTCAACACCGTCGGTGTCATGGGCGACCAGCGGACCTACGAGAACGTCTGCGTGCTGCGCGTGGTCGACAGCGTCGACGCCATGACCGCAGACTGGACGCGCCTGCCTTACGACACGCTCGCCCGCATCTCGAACCGGATCATCAACGAGGTGCGCGGCATCAACCGCGTGGTTTTCGACATCAGCTCGAAACCGCCCGCCACCATCGAATGGGAGTGACGGCGGCGGCCTGCGCGTTTCAGCGCGTTGGCCCGCCCCTGCCGCCGCGCCCGCGCCTCAAATCCGGCATGAGCGAGGTGTTGTCGATGATGCCCTGCACATGGTCCGCGAAAGCCGCGGCGGCATCGCCCCGATAACCCATCGACCGCGCCGTCTCTTCGAAAAGGTAACGGCGCTCCTCCGCATAAAGCGCGTCTAGAGTCATGCCCGCCTCCGCCATCGCGCGTCCCAATTCCCTGCGGCGGTCTCCTTCAGCGGTATCCATCTCCGCGAGCAGTCCGTTGACTTGGTCCACAGTCGCCAGCAGTTTCTCATGGTTCTCGCGCTGGGCCGCGTTCATGCGCTTGACATCGATCGACGACAGAAAATCATTGCGGTCGTAAGCTAACTGCGTGATCTGCTGCCGGAACTCCTCGCGCCGCCGCTGCCTCTCGGCGTACTCCTCGGGGTTTTCCTGACGCATGCGCTCCATGCGCTGGGCGAAACTCTCGCGCCGTGGCCGCCGTTCATCAACAGCCTCCACTTCATTGGCGTTCGTGGCCGCCGGCACGTCATCATAATCGGCAAAGCCATCCGCCGGCGGCCGCGCCGCTTCCGACAGGCGCTGACGCAAGCGCTCGTTGGCCTCGCGCAAAGCATCATTGGCGCTCTGCAGCGCCATCAGATCACGCTTTGTCACCGGCTCGGGCGCCGCGGCCTTGACCGCCGCGTCTTGCGCCGGTCTGCCTGCGGCTTCGGCCGCTACGCGCGCGCGTTCGAGCACACCCCCCGCCACCAGTCCGGCCAATGCCGCCGCCACCGCCAGCAACCATGTTTTCAATTTCATAATCAGGCCTCTCTTTGCCTGATTATTTAAAGCAGATTTTTACGGTTTGGGCAATCCTTCAAGACACGCCAAAGATTTTTTAAGGTCCTCCGGGCCGAATTCGTAATCTTCCAGCTTGCCGTCCATATAGGCCTGATACCCGGACAGATCCAGCAGGCCGTGACCGGAAAGGTTGAAAAGAATGGTGCGCTCCTTGCCTTCCTCTTTGGCCCGCTTGGCCTCGCGGATCGCGGCCGCGATCGCGTGCGAACTCTCCGGCGCCGGGATCAGGCACTCTTCTTCGGCAAAGAGCATCGCCGCCGCGAAGCACTCTTTCTGCGGCAATGCGATTGCATCCACCAGACCTTCGCGCTTGGCGTGGCTGACCAGCGGCGCCATGCCGTGGTAACGCAGGCCGCCAGCATGGATCGCGGCGGGCTGATACTCGTGCCCCAACGTGTACATCGGCAGCAGCGGCGTCATCATCGCGACGTCGCCGGAGTCGTATGCGAACACCCCCTTGGTCATCTTTGGGCACGCTGACGGCTCCACCGCGACCGCCCGCACCTCGCGCGTCCCCGCGATCTTGTCCGCCAAAAAAGGAAAGGCGATACCCGCGAAATTCGACCCGCCGCCGGCGCAGCCGATAACCACGTCAGGATAAAGCCCGATCTTCTTGAACTGCGCTTTGGCCTCCAGCCCGATGATCGTCTGGTGCAGCAGCACATGGTTCAAGACGCTGCCCAGTCCGTATTTGGTGTTCTTGGAGGTCACCGCGTCCTCGATCGCCTCGCTGATCGCGATGCCCAGGCTGCCGTTCGTATCCGGCCACCTGGCCAGCACGTCACGCCCGGCCTGAGTCAGCCCGGTCGGGCTCGACAGGCACTCCGCGCCCCACGTCCGCATGATCAGTTGGCGCAAGGGCTTCTGCGTGAAACTGATCTTCACCATGTAGACGCTCAGATCGAGCCCCATCATCTTGCACCCCAAGGCCAAAGCCGTGCCCCACTGGCCGGCGCCGGTCTCGGTGGTCATGCGCCTGGTGCCGAACTCGCGGTTGTAATACGCCTGCGGTATGGCCGTGTTGGTCTTGTGACTGCCGCCGGGAGAGACCGACTCGTCCTTGAAATAGATGCGCGCGGGCGTGCCGAGCGCCTTCTCGAGATTGACCGCGCGGCGCAGCGGCGTCGGCCGCCAGCGGTAAAGGATGCGGCGCACCTCGTCCGGAATCGGGATCCAGCGCTCGGTGCTGACCTCCTGCTCGATCAGGTTCATCGGGAATATCGCGGCCAGCGCGTCAGCCGTCACCGGCCTGCCCGCGGCGTCCACCGGCGGCAACATCGGCCGGCTGAAATCTGCGGCTATGTTGTACCACTCTTTGGGCATCTCGTCTTCCAGCAGCAACACCCGGATCGTCTCACTGTTCATCTCAAGCATCTCCTCTAAACTGACATGGGCTCCGACCACAACCCGGCCAGAGTCCGTCTAGCGGGCGCCTCTGTCATAAGCGCCGCATGCCCTGTACTATATATCACCGTGTTTCTATGCACAATAACAAACTTCGCCCCGCTCCCGCCCGCGGGCAAAGGCAATTTCCGGGGCGGCAGCAATCGGGACAGGCTGAAGGTCAAGTGGCCTCAACATGCCGGAACCTCCAGTCGCGCGGCGTCATGCCGGTTTCGCGCTGAAAGACGAGGATGAGGTAGGACGGGTTGCAGAATCCGGTCTTGCCGGCGATTTCCGCGAGATCGTCGTCAGAACCGGTCAGCAGCGTCTTGACTGCGGAAATGCGCTGGCGGAGGATCTCCTTGCCTACCGGACGCGCGAGTTCCTTGGCGAAAAGCCGGTCGAGCTTTTGCCGCGGAATCCCGATGGCGGCGGCGACTTGGGCGGCACCCGCCGGCTCGGACAGATGCTGATGGATGTGGTCGAGAGCCTTTTTCACGGTCGGGTCGTCCGCGCCGAGCGCGTCAGTCGACTGCCGTTCGGCGATGCCCGACGGCGGAATGAGGACTTCCTCCGCGGTCTTCTTCCCGTTCATCAGGCAACCGAGCAATTTGGCGGCTTCGCAGCCGATGCGGCGGTAGTCTATGCGAATGGATGAGAGGGGAATGCATTCGTGTTCGCAAATCGAAACCGTGTTGCCGACGCCGAGAACGGCGATTTCGTCCGGGGTCGTCACTTTTCGGATGATACAGGCGTCGTTGACGCGCATGGCTTCGAAATCGTCATGGCAGAACACGCCGAAGGGCTTGGGGGCGGCGACGACCAGCTTTTCCAGCCATGCTGAAAAATCATGCCAGTCATCGGGATTCTTCCTCGAATCCTTGTTCCACACCCATGCAGAGACCTCGGCTTTTGGGGTTCCGGCGCGGAAGGCCTCGAATTGCGCACGGTTGGCGCGGGTCCAGTCTCTGGAAAAGTAGGCGAGATGGCGGAATTGCCGGTCGGCGAAGTGCCGCGCCGCGAGTCCGCCGACGGCGGCGTCGTCGACAGTGGCACGGGCAATGCCCTTGACGGTGCAGTCCCCGCAGAGATCAACAAGCGGTATGTTGCGGCGCTTCATCATTCTCACGAAGTCGGCAAGGGCACGCCCGGCGTCCAGGGTCGCGATGACACCATCCGCCCGGAGATTCGCCGGCAGCCGTCCAACCCCGCTTTCCACGATCAGCCGCCAGCCGCGGGACTTGGCGTGTTCCTGCACCCCGAAATAGCGCTCCGGGATGGAAGGTGTCGCCATCAAGAGCACGTGCGGGTTCTTTATCATAGTTTTCATCATATCAAATCCGTCATTCCCGTACAATGGCGGTGGCGTATGAGATATGTTATTTTTTCTTACCGATGTTATTATTGAGAGGAATGTGGCGAAAGTGTAAAATAGCGGTGTAATGAGAAAAGCGCATAGTGCTTAGGGAAAGCGCGACGGACATTGTTATTGGCCGGCCCAACGCGGTTTGTAAGACTTCCGCTTCGCAAAGGAGAACCGAAATGAACTGCAGATTATTCTCCATTCTGATCGGTCTTTCGATCATGCTGCCGCGCGTCCATGCAGGTACGACCTACTACGTAATTCCGGGCGGAACCGGCAGCGGCTCCAGTTGGGCGGACGGCATCGCGCTGGACACGGCGCTCGCGGCTGCTGTAAACGGCGACGTCTTCAAGCTGAAGCAGGGCGTCCACGCGGTCTCGACCGCAGTGACGCTTACGGACGTATCGGTCGCCATCAAAGGCGGCTACGCGGGCGTAAGCGAAGCTGAGGAACCGACCGGCGACAAGTACTCTACCACCATCTCTAACGACTCCGGCCTCGACAACGTCTGGGCGAAGTTCGATCCGGAGACCGGCGTCGAGGCGCTCGTAATCGAGAACGATGCGGCGGTGCCCGTCGTCAAGAACGGTGCCATCAACCCGCCGCCGGCCTACGAATCAGACTACCAGGTCTATTATCCGGTGCATGAATCGGCGGGCGCGATCTCGAAGTGCTACGGAACGCTTCAGACCTTCATCTCGCTCGCCGGCACCGCGTCCGTCAACCTTGAAAACCTCACTGTCTCAGGTTTCGGCTGGTCGACAGGCGCCAATGGTTCGTTCATGCATTTCACATCCAATCCCGCAACGGCGGTTTACACGACCAACGTGTTCAAGAACGTCGCCTTTGTCGGCAATGCGGGCGCCACCTCCATCGTCAACGAGCCCAATCAAAACAACTATGTCGCCGCTGCCGTGACAGGTTGCGAAACCAAGTTCTGCCGCATCGACGGTGGATCGGCGTTCAATATCGCGCACTGGGGACCTGGCTTCAATTTCACGAACTGCGTGTTCGAGTCCATCTATAGCGGCGGGTTCGCGCGCACGACCGCTATTGCGATTCATCATCCCGGGCGCGCGACGTTTAACGTCAACGGCTGTACGTTCCGCCGCCTCGTCCATTACAACGTCACCGCCAGCAGCACTTCTACCGCCGTCGGCGGGTTCGCCATTTCAAGCGGCGTTACCGGGGGCGTGGAAGTCGACGACTGCGAGTTCGATTGCAACTGGCTTGAAAACACCTGCTCCCTTGCGCTCGTCAACACTTCCAAATACCTTTATTTCAAAGGGTGCCGCTTCCGCGGGAACGTGACGAAGGTGAAGACCAGCCACGCCAGCGCTATGAATGTTCCGGGATGCATCTACTTCTCCGGCGACGCCGCGTGTATCATCGATGCGTGCCTTTTCGCAAGCAATTCGATTGCCTTTACCTCATCCCTCGCCGCAGAGGCGTATGCCGCGCCGGTCTTCGACTTGAAACAGCAGGGCCTTTTGATGGACAGCGTCTTCGACAACAACGGCGTGACCATGAACGTCACGGCGGAAGGCGCGCGCGTCAATTATTCGCGCTCGCTCCTCATTCTCCTCGGCGCCGCCGCAGGATCCCCGCGCGTCGACACCTTGAACTGCACATTCACGGGCGAAACGCCCGGCGACGACATCGTCCTTTCCTCGACCAAATCCTACACCACGGTGGCCACAACCCTAAAGATCGGACACTGGCACGACATCTTCTGGAGCGGGGCGCACGACTATTTTTACTCCGGAGCCGTCTCCGACATCTCCGGTGCGGCAGGGCACATGACCGTAGAACGATCCGTTGTCAAAAACGGCGGCGCCAATTCGCCGAACGTGGTGTTCACAGACTGCAACGCGGACGATCCGATGCTCGCCGTTGATTCCGCGAGCGGCGTCTGGAAGCCGTCCGTCGCCGTCAAAGGGGCGAAGGGGCTGCCGAAGTCGTGGTACATCGTCTGGAAAAACCCCTCGACCGGCGCATTCTATTTCCATCGCGGCCGCGAAGCCGGAACGACGAACATGTTCTACCTTGCTTCCAAGACTGTCACGTCTTGTCTCCTTTCGCGCAACGGGACCTATTCCACGACCGACGCGAACTACACCCTCGCGAAGCCGGATTATTTCGGCAATGCCCGGGCGGACGGCAACTCCACCGCCGGGCCGGCGGAGACGGCGCTTCCCGCAGGACACATTCTCGCCGCGCGGGTGTCGCCGTGCGATGCGGGTTACGTTTCGATCGGCAGCCAGTACGCCTCAGCCGGCGCCTATCAGGCGATCAACGCCGTCTGCACCGATCCGAGTTACATCTTCTCCAAGTGGGTGGACGAGGACGGCGAGACCGTCTCCACCTCCGCAACCTACACGTTCCCGGATGACGCCGACTACAAGCGCGTGACCGCGCTTTTCAGCGCGCCGACCACGACCTGGACGTTCAAGGTCGCGGAGGGGAAGGGCGTGTTCACGAATGGCACGACGCAAATAGTGACGGAAGTCGAGCCGGGCGCGACACCGCCGGATTATCCCAAAGTGATCGTTTCGTCCGGTTGGCACAAGACGGGCTGGGATCCCGCGATGCCGCCGGTCGTCGAATCCACGCCGCTCGAATTCAACGTCACCTTCATCCCCTACACCAAGGTCGTATATTACGATTCGCACGCCTCGGGCGCGAATGACGGCACGAGTTGGACGGATGCGCACACAAGCTTGAGAACCGCCGTCAACGACGCGGCCGGCGCGTCGTACGTCGGCGAGGTACGAGTCAAACAGGGACTTCATTTGATCAACAACGCCAATTACGCGCAGTTCAAGAACGTGCGCATTATCGGCGGCTATACCGGTAGCGGCGACATGCGTTCGACCGAACGCCGTCTTACGGTGTTTACCGGCGACACAAACGGGGACGATGCGTTCGTCGACCATAACGGCAGCACCGTCGGGAAAGTGTACGACAACAGCTCGTTCATAACATTCCGTGCGCCGACGGCGGAGGAGGTGTATTGGGCGCTTGCTAACTATTCGGATGACTTCTACTACTTCCTTACGAAAGATGATACGGTCGCTTGCACGAACTCGCGGCTCGAATGCGTGACGGTCACGGGTTTCTATCACTCGCAGTACAAGGCGGTCACTTCCGGCTTGTACAACAACGTTACGATCACCAATTGCGATTTCGTCGGATGCCACAACACGTATTCGCTTTCACAGGGCGATGTCGAACTCTGCGCCGAGGCGGAAGTGCTGGACTGCGGCTTTTACGGGCATACCGGCGCCGTCCTGTATTTCAACGGGCAGGCAAACTCCGACATCTTCCGCGTCAAGGGTTGCAAGTTCCTTTACTTCGGCCGCAACAGCGGCGCGGGTCGCGTGACGACGGTCCTCAACTCGGCAAAAGGCAGCGTCTTCGCCGAGGATTGTGAATTCGGGCATATTTTCTGCGAGAATTATCTCGAATCCGGTACGGCCAACAGCAACTATTCCGGGCCGTTGCTTGTTGCCTTCAATTATTACAATCCGCCGACGGTGCCGCCCGTGCTGCGCAACTGCCGCATTCACGATATCCGTTCGCCGCGGAACGACAAGACGGCACCACTCGTGAACATGGCGAGCGGCCCGGGCGGCGCAGTGGTGAATTGTGTCTTCGAGGACTGCTTCCTCGGTGAGGAATATTCGAACGCAAAGACCTACAAGAACACGGCAACCACACTTATTGAAGCGAGCACGGTCACTAACTGCACATTCAAGAACTGCTCACTCGCTTATACTGGCGATGCGGCGAATATTATTGCCAATTTCATGATCGTGACGAACGGCGTGTGGGATACGACGTTCGAGAACTGCCGGCTTGAGTCCGCCATGAATTATCCGTCGGCTTTTGTCCTCACGCGCAACAACGGACCGGTCGCCGGATCGTGCGTGTTCAAGAACTGCTCAGTCACCAATTCGGGCATTTATAACAACTCCGCTTATGGCGTCGCGATGCTTATCGGCGGGCGGGCAATTAATTACAACTCCAGCCCGCTCAAGGAACTCGGCCCCGTCGCGATCACCGGCTGCGAGGTCTACGCGCCGAACATGAACAATGCGGTGCTGGTGGACGACATCGGGTCGGTATCGGCGGTGAAGGGCGCCTCCATCGTCGGCAACAACGTGAAGGGCGGCACGGTTGTGGCGGCGGTCGTCCGCGCGTCGGGCGGCACGTTCGTCAATGCGACGGTAGCTAACAACGTGGTTTCGGATTACGTCGCAGACGCCGTGGCGGCGACGGTGTGCCGTCCCTCGACGGCGCTCTCCGTAGGCTGGTCCACGTTCTCCGGCAATTCCGCTCCGTACGAGTTCTATGTGACCGGCAACTACAAGCTGACGCTTACCTCGTCCGTCGTCTGGAGCGGCGCGTCCGGCTGGACAGCCTACGGCAGCTCGACCGCGGCGTCGGCTGCGAACGGCGTCGTTTTCGGGAACTCCTGCATGAAGGGGATCGATTCGGGGAGCGCTTACTTCTCGGGCGAAAACGCCTATACCGCGACGCCGGTGTTCGCCGCCAAGATCACAAAATGGGCCGACGGACGTTTGTTCGCACCCCACACCACCGGGTCGCCCTATGCCAAAGGCAACGCCGCGCTCGCCGGAGTCTATGCGGCTGAAGTTGCGCTCGACGCTTGCGGTGCGGAGCGTCCGGCAGACAATGTCGTTATCGGCGCCGTGCAGCAGGTGGTTCCAGTCGGTTTGCTGATAAAAATCCACTGAACAGAAACAAGGATATGGACATGCGAATTGCCGGTTTGGCGGTGATGGCGATTGCGGCGGCCTCGTCTTGGGCGGCACCTGAGGAAGTGTCCGTTGCCGCAGGGACGATCGATCTGCCTTATTATGAGATTTCACCGGCTGAGCGGAGCCCCGTCTTCGACTGCAAGTGGAGCTACCAGCGCGCGCGGCGCAGCATCTATCCGTATTCTCTCAACGACAACCTGTATGCGCAGAAAAGCGTTATTAAGAGGTGGAAGGCGCTCTATCTCGAGAACGAATGGGTGAAGCTTTGCGTACTCCCGGAAGTCGGCGGAAGGCTCTTCTACGCCATCGACAAAACGAACGGCTACGACATCTTCTACCGTCAGGACGCGATCAAGCCCGCGAACGTCGGCATGAACGGCGCCTGGATTTCCGGCGGCGTAGAGTGGAACGTCTTCCACCACCATCGCATCTCTACGCAGATGCCTTGCGACTGGCGGCTGGCGGAGAACGCCGACGGCTCTAAGACGATCTGGATCGGCGAGACCGAACGCCGCCACCGCATGAGCTGGGCGATCGGCATCACGCTGAGACCGGGGTCGAGTTGCGTGGAGATCGACGGCCGCCTCGTCAACTGCACCGAGGACGCGAACTCCATGCTCTTCTGGGCTAACGCGGCTACCCACGCGAATCCGGATTATCAGATCATTTTCCCGCAGAATACGGAATTCGCGGCGTATCACGCGAAAAGCTCCATCTGCCGCTGGCCGGTTTCGACTGAGGCGTTCACCTCCGTGGACGCCTACACGAACCACGTGGATGTGAGCTGGTGGAAGAACCACACCGTGGGCAACTCGTTTTTCGCGTTCGAGCTTCCCGAGAACTTCATCGGCGGCTACGACCACGGCAAGGATGCCGGGACGATGCTCGTCGGGAACCGGCACATCGTCCGCGGCGGAAAGTTCTGGAGCTGGGGACCGAACAGCGGCTGGCCGACTAAGATCTTGACGGACGCGGCGGGTCACTACGTCGAGCTGATGGTCGGCGCCTACACCGACTCCCAGCCGGACTACAACTGGTCCCTCCCAGGCGAAACCAAGGTCTTCAAATTGTACTGGTACGGCGTCCGCGACCTGAAAGGCATCAAGACGGGTGACGAAAATGCCGCGCTGAACATGGAGCGGATGAGCGACGGCAGGCTCTTCCTCGCCGTCAACGGTACGCGCAAGCTCGACGACCTGACGGTCAAAGTGTTCAAGAAAAGCGACGAGGTTTTTGCGAAGAAGATTTCCGTCGCTCCCGACAAACCGTGGAGCGAGACTATCGCCGCAGACGTCGCCGCGACCGAGACAGACTTCACGATGAAGCTATTCTGCGGCAAGACCGGCAAGGAAATGCTCTCCCATACGCCGGTCCGGCACGATCTCTCGAAACCGCTACCCGAGCCGGTCCGGACGCCGCAGCGCCCGAAGGACATCGCCTCAACCGAGGAGTGCTATTTCACCGGGCTCCGCGCAGAACAGTTCCATCAGCCTTATGTTGACGCGAACGACTACTTCGAAGAAGTGCTCAAGCGCGATCCGCTCGATTCGCGCGCCAACACGCGCCTCGGCGTCTACTACCGCAAACATTGGCGCTTTCGTGAAGCGGAGAAGTGCTTGCGCCAGGCGCTTGTCCGCCCGACCAAAGACTATACGCGCGTCAAGGACGGCGAGGCGATGTACAACCTCGGTCTCGTTTTGGCCGAACTGGGCAAGACAGAAGAGGCGATAGATTTGCTCTATCGCGCCGTTTGGACGTATGAGTACAACTCTGCGGCGAACTTGAAACTTGCGCGTGTCTACTCTTTAAGGGGCGACTACGAAATGGCGCTCGACCGGCTCGACGAAGCGATCGTCTACAACGGCAACAACCTCGACGCGAAATGCCTCAAGGCGACGATTTTGCGCGTGCGCGGTGAAACCGCCGCGGCGCAGACGCTGCTTGCCGAAGTGCTGACGCTCGATCCGCTCAACACCTATGCGGAACATGAACGCGCCAAGCTCGCAGGCGGCGATGTCGCCGTGAACGCGGCATTCGCTACGCTCATGCGCGACGACCCTGAGAGTTATCTCGATTTGGCGTTTAAGTACAAGGCGAACGGATTCGAAAAGGAATGCAAGAACCTGCTGGAGGCGATTGACCGGAAGGTGGCGTATCCGACGGTGAAACTGCACCTCGGCAAGTCCGACGAGTACCTCATGATGGATCACGGCTACTGCAACCCTTTCCGCAAGGAGACGAAGGACGCGCTCGAGAATCTGGTCAAGGCGCGTCCGGCCGCCGCAATGGCGTGGTATTGTCTTGGCAACGTCTACGGCAACGTTGACACCGAAAAGGCAATGGCTGCTTGGGAAAAATGCGTCGCGCTTGACGCGTCCGCCGCCTACGCGCTCCGCAATCTCGGTTACGGCCAATGGAAGTGGACCGGTGATTACGCGGCGGCACTCGACTTCTACCGCAAGGCGGTTGCGGCGAAGCCGGACGAGGCGTTCTTCCTTGAGGAATTCGACCATGTCGCGGAGGAGGCGAAACTTCCGGTGAAGGAACGCTACAAGATGCTGAAGTCGCATCATGTCACGGCGGCGAAGCGCAGCGGTTCTCTGATCGCGGAATGCGTTAACGGGATTTTCGAGGGCGATTATGACTATGTCCTCGTGCTCATGCGCACTGAGCATTTCCCAACCTTCGAGGGTGCGGCGAACTTGCACGACTATTACGTGGACGCGCTCCTCCTGAAAGGCGCGGAGTTGGAGAAACAAGGCGACATGAAGGGCGCGCTCAAGCTCTACAACGAGTGTTTCGAGTTTCCGGCGGCGCATCAGGTGTTCGTCTACGACAAGCGCCGTCCCCGCGACGTGCAGATCTGGCACGCGCTCGGCCGCGCGTATGCTAAGCTTGGCGATGCCGCCGTGGCGAAGGGCTATTATGCCAAAGGTGCCGCGGTAGACACGCTCAGAACGGACTACTGTTACTGGAAGGCGCTCTGCCTCAAGAAGCTAGGGCACGACGCCGAGGCGAAGGCGATCGGCACGGCGATGGTCAAGAAGGGTTCAAAGACCTATGACGATTATGTCGATTTCTTCGATTACGAGGGCAACCGCTACGGCTCGACCAAGGACGCTAAGAATGCTGCCGCGGCTTATGCCCGCGGTCTCGGAACGTTGTTGCTTGGCGACCGGGTTTCGGCAAAGCGCGCCTTTGACGACTGCCTAAAGCTGAAGCCGGATCATCTTTGGGCCAAGGTTATGTACGGCATGGAACGATGAAAGACAATCCTGAAGGGAAAAGATAATGGACTGGCACAAAATGACAATTGCGGCGGCAGCGGCGGTCTGCGTGACGGCGGCGGCGGCAGAACCGTTTGACTTGAAGTCTGGCGCGACGGCGGAATTCGCCGCGGACGGCAAGGGGCCGATGCGCGTCAAGGTGAAGTCTCGTATCAAGCTCGACAAAGGCGAGAAGTTCGCGTCGCACGCCTTGAAATTATACGCGGACGGCAAGCCGGTCGCATCGCAGCCTCTTAACGTCGAGGAGAACCAATACGACCTTTATCAGAAGAAGCTTTCGCCCACGCCGCGCTATGACGCAGCTACGGGTTCTTGGCTTGTCCACGAGGACTCCGACTTCACGCCGTATAACTGGCCGGCGCCGCCCGCGAGCGCCTGGTGGAATTACTTCAACGTCGGGCCCGGCCGCGACGTGTGGCAGAATGCGATCTATGACTACATCTTCGACCTTCCTGCGGGAACGCGCAAAGTGAAAGTCGAGAACGTGTCAAAATCTATGGATCTCGTCGGCGAGCTGACAGTCTATCCGAGGCCTGTGTATCCGGTGTTCTTCCAGCGTCCAGCCGGCGAAAACATCTTCCCGTTCGCCGAGCTCCAGCCCGACGAGCAGGGGATTTCCAAGATTACGACCTACGCCTGCCGCGGCGAGAAGGCGACCCTCGTCCTTTCGGTGAAGACCGATAAGGACGAGCAGTGGACCTGGGAAGTCACGGGACTCCCCGGCCCGGACATCCGTCCGCTCGGGCACACTCTCTGGCCCTACAACCGTTCCGACGTCATCACTCCGCGCTGCCTCCGGTTCTACTACGGCGCGCACGATGTGCTGCGGTTCCCGGATGTCCTCACCGCGAAACATGAGTGGGAAGTGCCGGGCGGCGAGGCCGGATCCCTCTGGATCATGTTCGATGTCCCAGCGGACCAGAAGGCGGGAACCATTAACGGTGCCATCACGCTCAAGAATGCGAACGGCGCGCAACGACGGATCGCCGTCGAGATCGAGGTTCCCGACATCGCTCTCCCGGTCGTGGACCGCATTTACGGCATGTACACCGACTACATGCCGAGCCTGGGCAACATGGAATACACACATCGTCAGGGCAAGGACCTTAAGCAGCACGGCATCAATACGCTTTTCGTCGAGCCGTGGTCCACCCGCATCCCGATCGCAGCGGACGGCACCCCTGACCTGAGTAATTTGGAGAAGACGCTGGACATCCTGAAGGAATACGGTTTCAACGAGAAGGTGTTCATTTTCGGACTTTGCGAACCGATCTTCGACCAGCTCAACAAACTTGTCGCCCAGCGCGTGAACGCGGATTTCGAGAAGGCGGCGAAGGCGCCGCCGGACGGGGACGATCCGGTGGCGGACATCACCAGGACGGCGGACGCTGAAATGGCGCGCAAGGCACGTCTCGCAAAAAAGTATCCGTTCACCCACCAGTACTGGCAGGAACTCGCGAAGAAAACCTTCCCGGCGATCGGCGACTGCATCGCGCGGCGCGGATACGACCCGCACTTCACCTCTTTCGACGAGCCGGACACCAACCGCCAGGGCTGGCAGGGGTTTGTTGACTTCGCGAAGTTCATGACCGAGAACACCAAGTATAAGGTCGCCTCCAACCTGCAGGTGCCGACCTACTACAAGTTCCGCGACCAGGTGAAGTTCAACATCTGCAACGGACTCGCCCGCGGGCAGGACGTCAAGGACGGCAACGGCAACGTGATCGTTCCCAAGTCTTGGGTGGACGAGAACTGCTACGCGCTCTACCGCCAGAGCCGCTCGTTCGACCCGATGGGCAACCGCCTCTTCTTCGGGTTCCGCTGCGAGCAGAGCGGCTACCGCGCGGTGTGGGGCTTCTCCTACTTCCAAAACGAGAAGTGGAAAACGGCGAATCCCGTCAAGGAGCCGGACGGCCGCTGCGGCACCACGCCCGGCTGGGAGATGTTGCGCACCGGCATCTGGGACAGCCGCTATTACGCCTGCCTTGAGAAGATCGCGCCGGGCGAAGGCAAGAAGATCGTGGACGAGGAGGTGCCGCACGCCTGGCGCTATTCCGCGAGCGACATCCAGCGCATCCGCGACAGGATTTACGCAAAAATCAAGGCAGTGAAAGGTTGGAAGTGAAATGAAGCGAACGGTTTTTGCCCTTTGTCTCTTGACCTTTGCCGCCCCGTCGTTTGCGGCGGATTTCGGCAAGGCGAACGTATGCGCGGATCCGGCGGTGCTGGAAAACGCATACCTCAAGATTTCCGTTGACCGCAAGGGCGGCGCTTCCGCGAGGAGCGTCATCGACAAGGCGGACGGGCGGGAGCTCGCGAAGGAGTATCTGACGAGCCGCGGCTGGAACGGCGCGTTAGCCCGCGACCGCAACGTCGAGGAGGGATCCTTCCCGGGCGCGGTGCAGTTCCTCGAGTACCGCGGCGAGGTGGTGAAGTCCAACGGCGTGCAGATCCTGTCCCTCACCTGCGCCACGAACCACTGGCGTATCGGCAAGTGGACTTTTGTTAAGACTTACACACTCGAGGACAACGCCAAACGCTTTAAGGTGGATTACACGATCACGAACGATAACGACGAAGACCGTATCTTCACGCCGTGGATCCACAACATCGTCAACCCCGACATCCACGAGACGGTCTACGCGGCGAAGGACGGCATCATGTGGGCCAACACGGCGCACGACTTCTTCCATTATCCGGAGCGCAACTGGCTCTGCGACATCGAGCGGAAGTCCGGCAAGGCCATCCTCTTCGCGGCGGAATGGAACGAGCTTCTCTCGCAGTATTGGTGCTGGTGGAACGACTGTCATTGCACGGAATGGGTGTATGTGCCGAAGTCGCTCAAAAAAGGTGAGTCTCGCACGCTGACCTACTGGATCGGCGTAACGGCGGCCCCGGACGCCCCGGCGGTGGTCACGCCGGACGGCGCGGCCACTTGGGTTTTCGCGGACGGCATGATGAAAATCACCTTTTCTCCGACGCGCTTCGGCAAGCTGAAGGTGACGCCGGTCCTGAACGGCAACCGGAAACTCGATCCGGTAGTGGCGGATGCGAAGGCCGACAAGCCCGTCGTGATCGCGCTCGACGCTGCTAAACTGCCTAAGTCGGGGCTGATGGAGCTCGAGATCGAGGGCGCGCTGAAATATTTCAAGGATCTCGGCAACAAGCTGCAGTTCGACTTCAACGCCATGCTTGGCGTCACGACCACGGCGCAGCGCGCTTGGCAGCGGGCGCCGGCGGCGTACACATCCGTCGGCTCGACGGACGTGCCGGCGAAGAAGTTTCTCGACAACATCTACGAGACGAGCCCCTTGAGGAAGGTCTTCAAGGACGACCGTATGGCTGACGGCAATCTCGATCGCGGCCGCCGGCTCATTCGCGGCGGACGCTACAACTGGCAGTTCACCGTTGTCAACACCAACAAGACGCGCGAGGCGAAGTACAAGATCGGCCCGGGCTGCCTGACGGACGGAGCCGGCGCGTGCATTCCGCTGAAGATCACCGAGATCAAGTGGATCCGCATCGACCTGCCGACGATGTTCTCCTCGAAGTACAAGATCGGCGACTATCCGGATCCGATCGTGCCATTGAGGAACGACAATTTCACTGTCGCCAAAGGCGAGAACGCGAGCTTTCTGGTGGAGTGCGACGTCCCTTACGACGTGCCTGCCGGAAAGTACAAGGGCAAGGTGGCGGTCCGTTTCAACGGCGAAGTGAAGCATCTCGAGCTCGCGGCGAAGGTGACGGGCGTCACCCTGCCGCGGCAGTCCTACATGAAGTCCACGGCCGGACTCCGGGCGCCCTCGAAGCGGCTGATGCAGGAAGTCGGCTATTCCGGCACACAGCAGGAGTTTCTGGAGGCGATCCGCGAGGCGTATATGCGTAACCGTGTGTGTCCGCGCGAGACCGACATCTCCTGGGGCGCGCCTGCGGAACAGCTCGCCGCGCAAATCCAGGATTATCTCGACAAGGGCGCCACCACCTTCTGGATCCCGGACGGGTTCTTCACGAAGCCCGGTCCGCAACTGGAGAAGATCGTGAAGGTGCTGCGCGAGAAGAATGCAATGAGCCGTGCGTTCCACTACATCTCGGACGAGCCTTCCCATGATATGTTCCCGGCCATGGTCGAGAAGGCCAAGAAGCTTCACGAGATGTATCCGGACCTCCGCATCCTCTCCACCTGCTACGGTGACGGGATGAAGCCGCTCTTCGGCACTATCGACATCTGGTGCCGCGGAGAGCACACCGACCCCTGGCGCGCCGAACGTGTCGCCAAGGGCGACGAGTTCATGACCGCCAACCTCGGCAACTGCAATATCGAGGACCAGTTGGCGGGGCTCGTACGCACATTCCCGGTAATGAAGGCCAACATGTGCTCAGGCTTCCTCTACTGGAACATGATCAACGGCTACGGCGATGACAACCCCTGGGTGAGGGTCGCGGTTTCCGGATCCAACGGCGGCCACGGCCACATCATGTTCCCGTACACGACCGGCCCCGTTGAGACCGTCCGCTGGAAAGCCATTGGCTACGGCATCGAACTTTTTGATATGATATCCATGCTCGACAAACGGGCGGCGGAGGGCAAGCGGGGAGCCGAGAAGGCGCGCGATGCCGTCTACAAGCGCATCACCGACTACAAGGGCGACCTGCAGGACGAGGAACAGATCGAGTCTTTCCGTGCGCAACTGATCGACGCGCTGGAATAGAAGATCGGAAGTTGACGAGCTGAAAAGCAGGGAATGTATGAAAAAAACTGTTGTTGCCATTTGTCTCTTGCCCTTTGTCTTCGCTGCCGCGGCCGATGAGAAGCCGGCGGCGTTCGGGGTGAAGGTCAAGAACGCTTCCTGGGACGCCTGGAACGATAAGATGCGGATCGGGGCCAAGGAGCGTCCGTGTGTCACTTGGCAGAGGTTCAAGGCTGTGCAGCCAGGCCTGGAGCTTCTAGGTCGTTACAAGACGCCGACTACCGCCGAGATCGCGGCGAACGACTGGTCCGTCGACGGCGCCGCGCTGGACCGCGACTACTCGGACTTCGAGGCCTACAAGCGCGTCCTGCCCGACCTCGGCGCGAAGCACATCCGTTTCACGTCCGGCTGGGCGAAGACAGAGCAGCAAAAGGGCGTCTATGATTTCGCATGGATTGACAAGCCCGTGCGAGAGGCCGCGGCAATGGGCGTGAAGCCGTGGATCACGCTCTGCTACGGCAACCCGGTTTACGGCAGTGAGTACCGCCTCGGCTCCGTCATCAAGCCGATCATCGAAAATGCGGAGGCGTTCACGGCGTGGCTTAAGTACGTCGAGGCGCTGGTGGGCCGCTATCAAGACGTCGTCACCGAATGGGAGGTGTGGAACGAGGCGTTCTATCAGGACGCGGACTACGCGAAACTCTTCTACGAGACCGCGAAGGTCATCAAGCGGGTGCAGCCGAAGGCTGAGGTGTGGTGCACGGCGGTGAATCAGGACGACGGCTACATCGCTGTATTGGAGCTACTCAAGAAGAACGATGCGCTCGACCTTGCGGACCGCTTCATCTTCCATTCCTACAATCCGCGTCCCGAGGACTCGATCCACCGCCGCTTCTGGCCGATCGGATCGCTGGTGAAACGCTATTCGCCCAAATACGAGGTGATGTGCGGCGAATCCGGCTGTCCTGGACAACTGGAGTATGCGCATGCGATGTGCCAGCGCGAATGGACGGAATATTCGCAGGCGAAATGGGTGGCCCGCCGTCTTGCGGTAAACGCCGCCCACGGTGTCAAGACATCGCTTTTTTCCATCATCGACCTGCAGTATTCGTTCATGCTACAGAGCTTCGGGCTGATCCGGTCCAACACTCAGTTGGAGTTCATCTACCGCCGTCCCAATTATTATGCGGCGCAGAATTTCTTCGGCTTCTTCGGCCCGGCCGTCAAGGCGCTCGGCTATGCGGAGACCCAGGCCGGCGGACACCGCACGTCAGTCGCCCGCTTTCGGACGGCGAAGGGCAACCCGGTGATCCTCGCATGGTATTCCGACCAAGAGCCGGGTGACGGGCTGGAATACGAACGCGCGGAAGTAACGGTGACGTGTCCGGATGGCTTCAAGGACCCGGTTCTGATGGACATGGTGACCGGACGCGTCTTCCAGCTTGATCCGCAGGACATAGATACAGAGGGTTCGCGCACACGCTTCAAATCCCTCCCGCTGCGCGACTGCCCTGTGATGGTGACGGAAAAGTCAGAGATGCCGCTCGGTGGCGAACTTTTTGATTGAAAGGAATAAACATGAAAAAAACGACCGTTGTCCTTTGTCTTTTGGCCTTGTTTGCCCCGTCTCGCGAAGCTGCCGCGCAGATGGCGATGCTCAAGCCGGCCAAGCTCGTGACCTGCACGAAGGCCGCGGACGCGGTCAAGGCGGCGAAAAAGGCGGAAAAGCCGATCCTCATCTACTTCGCGCCGAAAGAGTCCAAGACGGACGCGGAGTTCAAAGACCGGGTGTTCAATAACAGGCTTTTCATGCATGACTTCGTCGCGCGGAACTTCGTCCTCTTCAAATGCGTCCCTAAAATCGACATGAACGGAAACGCGCAGACGATTGTCGGCCTCTCCACCAACGATCAGGCGGCTGTCAATCTCGGGTTCCAGGGTACGGACAAGATGTGGGGATACGGCTTCGCAATCCTCGACTCCGCCGCAGCGAAGGCGATCTGCCGGGCGGGCTACGGCGGGCTCGCGCAACCCAAGGAAGACCTTTCGCTCACAGCCTGGTGGGAAATTCTGATTTCAATGTGCGAGTCGAAGAGCATTGACCTAGAATTATCCCCCGCAGTCAAGAAGTACCTCGAAAAAAAGTCGCCCGAGAAGTCGGAGAAGAAGAGAAGGAAATGAAGCAATTGAAAGCCGTTGCGCTCGCGCCGCTTGCGACTGCGTGTTTGGCGGTGGCGTGGGCGCAGGGCGCGCCGGCATTCGCGCAGGCCGAAGCGATGAGGCCGTCGCCGCTCTTTTCCGACCACATGGTCTTTGCGGAATGCAGGCCCGTCCGAATTTTCGGCACCGGCGACGGCGTTGCGGAGGCTTCGTTCCTTGGAGAAACGGCGAATGTCATATCCAAGTCCGGTCAGTGGCTCGTGGAACTGCCGCAGGCGAAAGCGGGCGGACCGTACGAACTCAGGCTTAAATTGAACGGGAAGGCGATGTTCTTCGCCGACGTTTATGTGGGCGAAACGTATCTGATCTCCGAACAGAGTAACATGCAGTTCATTCTCGACCGGACCCCGATCCCGATCGAGGAGGTGCAGGGATGTCCGCTTATCCGAGGGTTCTTCGTCGACAACGCCGAAGAACGCGAGTTCCTTAAGCCCCATGACGGCTGGACCGTTCTCACGAAGGAGAATGCCGTCGGGTGGAGCGCGCTTGGCTATCACTTCGCCCATGCGCGCGCGAGGGCGCGTCCGGGCGTCGCCATCGGCGTCGTAAAGTGCGCGCAGGGTGCAAGCGTGATCGAAAGCTGGATGCCGGAGAAACTTGCCGCCGACCCGCGCTTCGCAGTGCCGGCGGAGAAGAAGCATCAGGACCATACTCATAAGGTCTACGGACGCTGGAACCGGCCGGGACGGCTTTATCATCTCATGTTCGAGCGCTTGCTGCCGTATTCGTTCTCACGCGCCGTCTGGTACCAGGGCGAGAGCAACACCGGATCCATTGAGGAGGCCAATGCCTATGGCCCGATGCTCGAGGCGATGGTCGCCAAGTGGCGGGCGGATCTCAAGGACTCCGGGCTGCCGTTCACGATCATCGGGATCGCCGATTTCTCCCGGCGCGACGACGCCGCCTGGCACGGAATTCAGCAGGCGCAGGAAAACGCCGCCAGGCGCATTCCCGGCGCGACCTTCGTGAAAAGCGCCGACATTCCCGATCCGGAAGACATTCACCCCCGCGACAAGCTTCCGCTCGCCAAGCGGATTTCCGACGGATTGAGCCGCTGATAGAAAACGCGCTGCCTTCTTCCGGCGGTGCCGCGCCCAATCGATGCAGCGCAGGCACAGCTTGATCGTGCTGGAGTCGATGGCGAAGATCCCGCGCTTCATCCGAGCTAGGAAGCCCTTATGCCTTTTGTACTGCCCGAACCCCGGGCAGACGGAGGCCAGATGCTCGAAGACTTCCCGGTACAATCGCGCGGCCACGTGGCTCACGGCCGACCACTTGCGGATGTCGAGCTTGTGTTCGTTTGCCAGCCGCTGGAACATCCCGAGAGGAATCCATTGGACGATCTGCCGCAGCACGGTATACACTGTCTTCGTCGGTTGCGGGGACGTGACCCCAAGCAATTGGGGGATCAATTTTTTCATGCGCCGGTAGGCTACAGGCAGCACAATCGGCAAGGGGCAGTTCTTGAGTCCTGGGTCCGGGATCCGGGGTCCTTTCGCGGCGCGGGTCGCATGTCGCAGAAGGAATGCTGAAAGAAGAGAGCGTATCGCGCGTCCACCATTACAGTAAATCAAACAGGTTCGAACATGGCTGATCGCAGTATGAGACGTTTGATGCCGCGGCTGCTGCGGCTGGCCGCCGGAGTGCTGCTGTTGCCGGCCTGCGCTGCGGTCACCATGACGCTGCTCGACACCTTGCGCGGGGTCGCGGACAACAGCGCGCTGCTCTCGCCGCAGACCCTCTGGCTTTGTGGCGGGTTCTTCTTTTGGCTGGCGATGTGGTTCCTGCTGCCGCAGCCGATGCAGGCGTATGTCATGGCCCACGAGCTGACGCACGCGCTCTGGGGAGTGCTGTTCGGGGCGAGGGTGCGGGATTTGAACGTGTCGGCGCGCGGCGGCAGTGTGCGCGTATCGCGCTCGAACCTGCTGATCACGCTGGCGCCATATTTTTTCCCGTTCTACACCGTGGCGGTGATCCTGCTGCGTCTGGTTGTGGGTTTGTTCGTCAAGCCTGTGCCTTACGAATCGCTTTGGCTGTTCCTGGTCGGCCTGACCTGGGGGTTCCACGTCTGTTTCACTGTGCAGAGCCTGATGGTGCGCCAGCCGGACATCCAGGAGCACGGGCGGGTCTTCTCGTGGGCCTTGATCTACATGTTCAATCTGGCGGGTGTGGGGCTGTGGGTGGTCTGCACCACCGAAGCCGCGTCCGGCGCCTTCGCGCGGGCGCTGGCGGCCGACATGGCGGCGTGCTACGCGTTCGTGCTGACGTTCGCGGCCCGGCTGCTGAGGTGAGCGGATCGGACGAGTCGGACAGGTCAGACAGGTCGGACGGGTCGGACTCTACCCCTCCAGCGCGACCTTGCCGCGCGCGGTTTTTTTATCTCCGTGGCGGCGTTTCTCGTCGAGCATCTTGGCCTTCTGCCTGCGCGAGCGGCGGCGTTTCTGGCGCCGCACCTTTTCCGCCGCCTGCCTGCGCGCGGAGGCCGCGGCGTTTTCGCGCTCCAGGATCTTCTCGGCCAGCTCGCGGCGCGCCAGCCAGCGGTTCATCTCGCGCGAGCGGGTAAGCCCGCATTTGACGCTGATGCCGCTGGGGGCGTGGCTGAGGCGCACGGCCGAGGCGGTCTTGTTCACCTTCTGGCCGCCCGGTCCGGAACCGAGGACGAACGATTCCTCGATATCCTCCTCGAAGACGGAGGCCAGGGCCATGCGGGCCTTGATCTTAGCTATGGTTTCAGCGGTCAGCATTGGGGCAACACACTTCTCTTGTCACAGTCGAATCTATAATAGCGTCCTGGGCTTGTCAACGGCCGTGATGGCAAAAGAAATTGTTGCACCACGAAGACACGAAGAGCACAGAGAAAGAGTTAGGGGACATGGACCGGAATTTTCTCACACAGAGACACGGAGGCACAGAGGTAGAGGTTAG
>CAYRZP010000003.1:0-42673 GCA_964428885.1 uncultured Lentisphaeraceae bacterium | reverse complement strand
ACATCGGCTGGTACCGCCGCGCGCTGAAGGTGCCCGACGCATGGCGCGGCCAGCGCGTCTTTCTCGTGGTTGGCGCGAGCGACTGGCATACGACCGGTTGGCTCGACGGCAAGAAAGTTGGCGTGTATCAGGGGGGCTATACGCCCTTTGCCTTCGACCTGACCGACCAAGTGAAGTGGGGCGAGGAGCAGGTCCTCGTGCTGCGCGTCGATGATTCGCCGCACGATTTTAAGCTCTCGGGCAAGCAGGGCTACGGCGATGTGCGCGGCATGTGGCAGACCGTTTATCTGGAGGCGCGCGCGGAAACGGCGTTTGAACGCATTCATCTCGTGCCTGATATTGATGTCGGCTGTGTTAGGGTCAAAGCCCGGCTCAACGCGCCGGCGCCGGCGACCGCCCGCTTCACGCTCGCGTTCAAACCCGGCGACCGCGCCGCGCCGGCCGTGGCCGATATCGCCCGAGGGCAGCAGGCGTTCGAACTGGACGTGCCCCTCCCCGGCGCGCGGCTGTGGTCGCTGGATGACCCCTATCTGTATGAAGTGACCGCCACGCTCGCTTGCGGCGGCAAGACCGACACGGTCGCCACTTACTTCGGCATGCGCAAGATCAGCGTGGCGGATCTGCCGGGGTTAGGGCATCCCTACATCGCGCTCAACAACAAGCCGCTCTACCTCAAGCTCGCGCTGGATCAGAGCTATCACCCGGAAGGTTTTTATACCTTCCCGACTGATGCCTTCATGCGCGACGAGATTCTGCGCAGCCGGTCGATCGGCCTGAACGGACAGCGTATCCACATCAAGGTCGAGGTGCCGCGTAAACTTTACTGGGCAGACCGCCTGGGGCTGCTGATCATGGCCGATGTGCCGAACAGTTGGGGCGAGCCTGATGCCGCCATGCGCGCCGAGGCCGAGGTCGCGCTGCGCGGCATGATCGAGCGCGACATGAACCATCCCTGCGTCTTCAGTTGGGTGATCTTCAATGAGACTTGGGGGCTAAGCACAAAGGACAAAGCGGACAAGCCGATCTACCTGCCCGAAACGCAGGAGTGGGTCGCCTCGATGTTCAAGCTCGCTAAGTCGCTTGACGCGTCCCGTCTGGTCGAGGACAACTCGGCCTGCAATCACGATCACGTGGTGACCGATATCAACAGTTGGCACGGTTACCGCCCGGGATACAAGTGGGAGGAAGAGTTGCAGAATGCCTGCAAGAACACCTTTCCCGGCTCGACGTGGAACTATATCGGCGGCCGTAAGCAGGGGCGCGAGCCGATGATGAACAGCGAGTGCGGCAATGTATGGGGGTACAAGCGCAGCACCGGCGATGTGGATTGGAGCTGGGATTACCATCTGATGATGGATGCTTTCCGCCGTCACCCTCAGTGCTGCGGCTGGCTCTACACCGAACACCACGACGTGATCAATGAATGGAACGGCTATTGGAAATTCGACCGGTCCGAAAAATTCACGGGTATCGGGGAACTTTTGCCGGGGATGACACTGCGCGATTGGCACGGCGACCTCTACGTGGCCGTCGGCAAAGAGCTGTGCCGCGAAGAGCGGCCCGGCGCCACGGTGTCGGTGCCCTTGTATCTTTCGGCCTTGACCGACCGTTATGCCGGGCAACGTCTGGTTCTGCGCGCCTCGCTGCGGAGCTGGGACGCGTTCGGCTCCGAGCGTGTGGCGCCTGTCGGGACGGCGCTCGACGTGATGAGCAACGCTTGGCAGTGCGGCCCTTTGGATCCGCTGGAGATCACGCTGCCTGCGGAGCCGTCGGTGTGTGTCGTGGCGGCGTGGCTGGAAGATGCGGCCGGCTGTGTCTTGGCGCGTAACTTCACGACGTTCGTGGTGCGTGACGGCGAGCAGCCGCGCCAGGCGCGCCTCGCACGCGGCGGCGCGGCGGTGCAGGTGGTGCGCGCGGCGCCCAAGGCGTTTACGGCGTCGGCGTGGTCCCTTAAGCAGTGGGAGGTGCTGGGCGGTCTCAAGGTCAACGGGACGGGCAAAGGCTTTTTCGAATACCGCCTGCCGTGGCCTGCTGGCCTGCGCGCCGAAGACGTGAGCAGCGCCGCGTTCATGGCGGAACTTTCGGCCAAGCGCCTGAACGGCAAGGATGCCGCGGACGCAGCCGACATGGACGGTGACTACATGCGCGGTTTGGGCACACTAGATCCGAGCCGGAATCCCAATTCGTATCCGATGACCGACGGTTACCGCCACGCGGGCGCGGTGCGTGTGAGCGTGGGCGGCCGCGTGATCGGGATCATCGACCTGCCCGATGATCCGGCCGACCACCGCGGCATTCTCTCATGGCAGGCTCAGAAAAAGGACGGCACGCTTGCGGAGTCCGGCTCCTACGGATATTTGGTGTCTGTGACGATTCCGCAGCCGTTGCTGGCGCAGGCGGAGAAAGACAGTTTTATGACGGTGCGGCTCGAGGCGGACGAGGCCTTGGCGGCGGGGCTGGCGGTGTACGGCGAGCGGTTCGGGCGCTATCCGCTCGATCCGACGCTAGTCTTGACGTTGCGCGACGGTCGGCCGTAAGGTCATGTGCGTGTATTATCCGGATTAAAAAGCCCATGCCAGCATTGGCGCGGCGCGTTTTCATTGCGTTGCAACGCAGAAGAAATGATGGAATGATGACGATCATGCGGCTAACCTTGATCTGATTCACGTAATGTGATAATTTCCTCGCAAACGATTCGCGAAGGTCATGCGGCGGTCTCGCTTGTTTTACGCATTGGGGGTACAGGCAGGAGCCGTGCAGGGAAGGGGCATATGAGTTCACTAAAACGTCACGTTTTTTTGGCGGCGTTCTGTATGGCGTTGCCGGTCGCGCTTTCGGCGCAGAAGGTTGTGAATCAGTGGAGCTACACGCTCGATCCGCCGCAGGGGGCTTGGCAGACAGCGGCGTATGATGACTCGGCCTGGAAGAAGGGCAACGGCGGATTCGGCACGGTCGGCACGCCGGGCGCGCGCGTGGGAACCTTGTGGCGCACAGAGACGATCTGGCTGCGTAAGCGCGTGCCTCTGGCCGCGGGATTGAAAAAACCCGCGTTGCTGGTCCATCACGACGATGATGCGGAGATCTACCTCAACGGTCAGCGTGTGATGGCGCTCCAGGGGTATCTCAAGGAATACACGGTCTTTCCGCTGGCCGAGGAGCATCGGGCGCTCCTCAAGCCGGGCGAAAACCTGCTGGCGGTGCACTGCAGGCAGGAGACTGGCGGGCAGTTCATTGACGCGCATCTGATCGAAGCGGATCAGGTGCCAACCCTCCCGGTGCCGGAACGCGAGCTCTTCCGCAGCGACCTGATCACGTCGTGGGGCGAGCAGGTGACCGAGCGGAACGTTTGGCAGGGTTATCCGCGTCCGCAGTTGCGGCGGAAGCAGTGGCAGAATCTGAACGGCTTTTGGGAGTATGCCGTCACACCAGTCTCGCAGCAGGAGCCGCCCCGTGAGTGGCAGGGGCGTATCCTCGTGCCGTTCTGCCTGGAATCTAGGCTGGGCGGCGTCCAGAAGGCGCTTCGGAAAGATCAGGCGCTCTGGTACCGGCGCATTTTTACCGTGGCGAAAGCCGAGCGCACGCTGTTGAATTTCGAGGCGGTTGATTACAGGTGCCGGATCTTGGTGAACGGCAAAGAGGCGGGCGGGCACCGCGGCGGCAACACTCCGTTCGCCTTGGACATTACTGACACCGTGCGGGAAGGCGAGAATGAGGTGATGGTGCGCGTGGAAGACGAGCAGGAGGGATTCCAGTTGCGCGGCAAACAGACGCTGAGACCGAACGGCATCTGGTACACCCAGGTCTCCGGTATCTGGCAGACCGTGTGGCTTGAGCAGGTCGGCGCCAGCTACATCAAACAGCTTGTGATCCGCACTGACGCGGCTTCCGGCGCGATCAAGGTCACCGCTGCCGTGGAGGGTAACGCTCAGGCGCTCGCCGTGCGTGTCAAGGACGGCGAGCGTCAGGTGGCGGGCAGCGCGGGGCGGGCCGGCCAAGAGGTGGTGCTGACCGTTGCGGACGCCAAACTGTGGTCGCCGCAATCCCCGCACCTTTATACGCTTGAAGTGGATCTGCTGAACGGCGACGGGAAGGCGGTGGACGCCGTCGCTTCGTATGCCGGCATCCGCACTGTCGGCAAGACCAAGGATGACAAAGGAAATTTGCGGTTCACACTGAATGGCGAGATCCTGTTCCATCTGGGCCCGCTCGATCAGGGATGGTGGCCGGACGGGTTGCTCACGCCGCCCTCGGAAGAGGCGATGGCGTTCGAGATCGCCTGGCTGAAACGCGCGGGCTTCAACATGATCCGCAAGCACATCAAAGTCGAGCCGCGCCTCTATTACTACCAGTGCGACCGTCTGGGCATGATGGTCTGGCAGGATCACGTCAGCGGCGGTAAGGGCGCGGCGTGGACGTTCCTGAATCCGGATCCGAAAGACGCGGAGTGGCCGGACGAGCACCATGACCAATTCATGCTTGAGCTGGCGCGCATGATCGACAATCTGGAAAGCCATCCTTCGATCGTGTGCTGGGTGCCGTTCAACGAGGCGTGGGGCCAGCACCGCACGGCGGAGGTTGGCAAGTGGGTGGAGCAACGCGATCCGACGCGCCTGGTCAACATCGCCAGCGGCGGCAATTTCTGGCCGGTAGGCGACATCGTAGACGCCCACCGGTATCCGCACCCCGGCTTTCCCTTTGAGCAGGATCAGGGCGGACGCTTCAACGGGTTCATCAAGGTCGTCGGCGAGTTCGGCGGGCACGGTTATCCGGTGAAAGGGCATCTGTGGGATGCCGGGCGGAAAAACTGGGGTTACGGCGGCCTGCCGAAAACCGAGGCGGAATACAAGGAACGTGTGGCCACCTCGATGCGGATGCTGAATGATCTGCGGGTCCAAGGCGTCGCCGCCGGCGTCTATACGCAGACCACCGATGTTGAAGGCGAAATCAACGGACTCATGACCTACGACCGGAAAAGCATCAAGATCCCGGCCGAGCAACTTTCAGAGTTGACGCGCGCACTGTTCGAGAAGTGATTGTCTCGTTTCCTTTCGGCGGATTGGGGAGTTGTCTGCTTTAGCGAGCCGGGTCTTGTCCCGGCAGAGCTTTTGCGGCTTGGTCAGGCAGATTGTACAATCGCCGGCAAATTGACAAAACCATACTGGGTTAGTCAAGTGAGGTAAGCATGACGGATCAAAATTCAAAGGAACGGTTTTTCGATCCGCTGGGCATGAAAGATACGACCTTCTATCCCGCGCAAGCGCAGATCGCGCGCATGGCGCAGGCTTACCGGGTTGAAGAGGGAAAATTCAAAATTGCGGCTGTCCCGGATCTCTACGGCTATGTGCGTGGTGAGCGGCGTTATCCGGCCGCGAACGGGGGACTGTATTCAACAGCGGCGGATTATGCCCGGTTTTGCCAGATGCTGCTGAACGGCGGGACATATGCGGGCAAGTGCTGCCTGAAGCCGGCTTCGGTCAAGGAGTTGTCAACGGTGCAGAGCGGCGAACTCAAGACAGGGTTCACGCCCGGGAACGGGTGGGGGCTGGGGGTCGGCATCGTCCGCGAGCCGCAGGGCGTGACAGGCATGTTGTCGCCCGGCACGTACGGACATGGCGGGCTGTACGGGACGCAGGCGTGGATCGACCCCGTGAAAAAAGCCGCTTATGTGCTGATGGTGCAGCGCGCGAACTTCGCCAACGGTGACGCGTCGCGTTTGCGGCAGGATTTCCAGCAGGCCGCGGCAAAACTCTTTGACTGATGGGGCTGCTTGCGACCCCTTCGGCTAATGCTAGCGGAGGCAAGTTCGCGCGGTTGTGACGGAGTCCGGCCCGCCATGGCTTTTGCTCTGCGGCCGCGCGTCAGATCAACTCGCATTTTCCTCCGGCGCATGCCACGGTCTGCGTGACAGTCGTGTTGTCCTGGCGTTCGACCAGCTTGGTGTAATCCACGGGCAGGTAAGTGCGGGTCAAGTCTTCCCACTGCTTGCAGGCGTTGACGCGTTTGAGGCAGCGCGTCATTTTGAGTATGTCGCCGCCGAAGTAGTTATGCGCGAACTTGTGGGCGCGCCGCACCCAGTCGTTTTTAGCTTTGCGTACGTTCTCGATGGCTTCGAAAACCCGTTTTGGAAACGTTTTCGAGGTTTCATCGTCGAGGTTCTCCCCGCGCCCGAGAGCGCAGTCGCAGGCGGCCCAGAGGTTGTCGTCGAAGGCGTGCAGGCCGTCGACGATCAGGCCGGACGCCAGCAGGGCTCCCACCCCGTAGGTCTCGACGATCTCGGACGCGGTGAGAACCTCGCAGAAGGGCGCCTGCGGATAGTCCAGGTCGCCGCCGTCCGGCAGCAGCGAGACGCCGGCGAAAGCGTGGCGGTGTTCGAAGATGAAGGCTTCGACATGTTCCCACTCGCCATCCTTGACCGAGATCGTGTTTGAAACGTTGTGGCTGAGCCAGGGCTGGGCGCAAAGCTCGGTGCGCTTGCCGGCGTCGATCCAATTCTCCTTGGTGAGTTTGACCTTGCACAGCAGCTCCACGGCGTCCACGTCACGTTTGGTCAGCGAGTCTGGGCTGGCCTCAACACAGAAGGTCAGCACCACATCGGTGCCGTTGGGGTTCCAGACTGACTTTTCGACGGCCATCGGATTTTGGGCCTTGAAGAAATCCACCAGCAGTTCGTCCTCGTTGGCCTGCGCGCGCCGGAAATAACGTTTGGCGTGGTGCGGGTGGATGCCGGAGGAGGTGCCGAGGATGCTGCTGGTGGTGCCGGCGGGCTTGACGCAGGTGGCGCGTGCGCAAGGGTTGATGCCGATGCGTGCGGCTACCTTCTCGTTGACTTCGAGGATGCAGACCGCCATCTCGCGCTGCAGTTTAGGGTTGAAGGCCACGGCGGGATGTTCCATCATGCCGGTCATGGATATGCCAAGCAGGGCCTCGCGCCGCGCGATGCGGGTGCTGGTCTCGCCGAGATAGCCGAAATCGGTGTAGTCGGCCTGCAGTGTGCCCAGGATGGCGGCGGCCGTGCTGGCCTCGCGGAACTGTTCGGCGTTGTTGACCGCCCGCATGTTGATCTCGCACAGGTTACAAAAGGCGAATCCGGTCTGTCCGTCGATCTGCGGATAAAGGCCGATCTCGCCGCACGGGTTGAAGGTCATGTCGAGGTGGTCGGTCCAGACGAACCCCGGCTCGCCAAACTCCTTGACGGACTTCATGAGCTTTGCGAACTGCTCGCGGGTGGTCCGGTCGCGCAGCAGCACCGCCGAATTGTTAGAGCGCGCGCGCTGCGGGTTTTCGGTGAACCAGTTGCCGGTCTTGGCGGTGGCCATCAAATCGTCGTCTGGAGAAAAGAGGCAGATGGTGGCGCTGCGCCGCACGCCGCCCGAGAGCACCGCGTCCGAGGCGTGCATAAGGATGTCGTAGGCATCGACCGAGCGCATGCGCTTGTGGCCTTCGGCGACCCGCTGGTCGAGCAGCCTGCGGATTTTCTCCAGACTGCGGCGCAGCGGTTCCGGGCCGGGCGCGCGGCCCATGCCGGATGAGATGGGGCGGCCTTTGGGCCTGATCTGCGAATAGTCGAACTGCACGGTCTGGCCCGCGAACTCGGGGAAGGGGCGGTCCGCCACGAAATAGGTCGAGAGCAGGGCGCCCAGCGCGTCGGCCCAGCCCTCGATCGTGTCGGGGATCGCGAAAGTGGCGCTGCCGCAGCCCGGCGTGGCGATGCCGGGCAGTTTGTCGATGTGGTGCCGCTGTACCGAGAATCCGACTCCGCAGCCGCAGAGCAGCAGCCACAGGGCCTCCTGGAAAAAGCGCGGGCGGTCGCAGTAAGAGGTGGTGCAGTTGTAGATGCGGGCGTTTTTGCGCAGGATCGGGTCGCCGCCGAACTGCATGGCGCGCTGGCTGCCGAGCACCATGCGGCGCTTGATCGCCCGCTCGCACACAGAAAGCAGGTCCTCTATCTCAAGTCCTTTGGCCGCAAAATGGCGGCGGTGCATGTCTATCACCCGCTCGACCGCCTCGTCAAAGGTTTCACGCCGCAGCTTTTCAGGTATGTAGCGGCTGTATTTGGAAGTGAAAACGTAGTTCTGCAAAGATTCGATGCTCATTTCGGGATCCGATAAAATAAAAGACAAAAATTAAAATCAAACGCGCTCAGCGGCCGATCCGTATCGGCCAACCGGGTTCTATATATAGTGGCTGCGGCAAAGGATGTCCACAACATTTTGTGGTTTTCCGTAAGTCATTGAGGCGCAAGGTAAACTGACGGCTGTTTTTCGGCTTTTGTTCCGGGTCGGTCGCGGATATGATGGGCACATGACGGGAGACAGGGCAGATTCAGTGCCGGGCGGGGCATTGGGGCCGGCGGTGCGGGGGCGTCTGGCGCCCAGTCCGACCGGCGCTTTGCATCTGGGCAACGCGCGCTCGTTTATGCTGGCGTGGCTCAGCGTGCGCAGCCGCGGGGGTACGCTGGTGATGCGCGTGGAGGATCTGGACCATCCCAAGAACAAGGCTGGCGCGGCTGAGTCGGCCTTGCGTGATCTGCGCTGGCTGGGCTTTGATTGGGACGAGGGGCCGGACGTGGGAGGCCCCTGCGCGCCGTATGTGCAGAGCGCGCGCAAAGAGCTTTATGCGCAGGCGCTGGAACGTCTGCGGGAGGCGGGGCTGGTTTACCCCTGTGTCTGCGCGAGGCGGGATGTGGAGGCCGGTCAGTCCGCGCCTCATGCCGGTGAGGTTCTTTTCTATCCCGGCACCTGCCGCGGCCGTTTCTCCGACTATGCGGCGGCGCGTGGCGCGTTGCCCGAGGGGCGGCTGCCGGCCTGGCGCTTCCGGGCGGATCAGGGTGCGGCTGTCAGTTTTGATGACGGCTTTTGCGGAAGGTTCACGCAGGATGTGGCGGCGGCCTGCGGCGATTTCGTGCTGGCGCGTGATCCGCTGGGCGCCGGCTACATGCTGGCGGTGGTGGTGGACGACGCGGCGATGGGCGTCACGGAAGTTTTGCGCGGCGACGACCTGCTGGAGGCCACGCCGCGCCAACTGCTTTTATATCGCGCACTGGGCCTGACGCCGCCTGCCTTCACGCATGTTCCGCTGGTGGTCGGCGCGGACGGCAAGCGCCTGGCCAAGCGCCACGGCGACACGCGCATAGCGGCGCTGCGGGAATCCGGCCTGTCGCCGGAGCGTGTGATCGGCCTGCTGGCATGGTGGTGCGGCTGGGCTGCCTGCGGCGAGGAACTGGGACTGCGCGACCTGCTGCCGCGTTACGACCTGGGGACGCTGCAGCGTGCGCCTGCGGTTTTTGACAATGCGGCAAGGGAGAAGTTGGGGATGGTTCGATGAGAAGACGTGATGTCATAAAGTTGTCATTGGCAGGCATGGGATGTCTCTGCGCGGGCTGCCGGCGCAGGGAGGCTCGGGAGCAGTCCGCGCCGGCCGTGCCCCCGCCGCGCGCGCCGCCGCCGCCGGTGTGGTCGGATCTCGTCTATCCGACCGGGCAGCAGGGGCTGCTGGAGCAGGGGCGCGAGGACGTGTTCCAGCCGACGGCCGCCGGGACGCGCGACTCCGCGCTGTACGGTTCGGTGCGCACCGCCAACATCGGCGGTCGGCTGGCGGCTTCCTTCCACGAGGGCATCGACATCGCACCGGTGCGGCGCGACCGTCAGGGCCGCCCGCTCGACGAGGTTATGGCTGTGGCGGCCGGAACGGTGGCTTATGTCAACCAAGTCGCTGGCAACTCCTCGTATGGCGTCTACGCGGTGGTGGAGCACGCCGATCCGGGCGGCGCGGTCTACACGCTCTACGCGCATCTCGCGTCCGCGGCGGTAGAGCGCGGCGAAGCGGTCAAGCCGGGGCATGTGCTCGGGCGGATGGGCAACACCGCCACTTACAATATCCCAATGAGCCGCGCCCACCTGCATTTCGAGATCGGAGTGATGCTCAACAGCCGTTTCGACCGGTGGTATGACGGGCAGAAGCTGACGCCGTCCCACGGCCTTTGCCACGGCTGGAACCTGCTGGGCGTGGACCCGCTCAATTTTCTCGCACGGCAGCGGGCGGACAGGCTGCTGAAATTCGGCGACGCGCTTGATGCCACGGCTGTGGCGTTTGAATTGGTCATCAAAGCCGGGGATCTGCCGGATTACTTCAGGCGTTATCCCGCGCGGTGGCGCGGCGGGGCTTTGCAAGGGGGCCATCTGACTGTGGCCTTTTCCGAGAACGGTGTGCCATTGTGGGGGCGCGCGGCCGAAGAGCGCGAAGCCGCGCTGATCACAAAGGGGCGTGCCGCGGTGGTCAGCGCCGACAAAGCGGTGCTGGGGCGCAACGGCGCGCGGCTGGTGGTTGCCCGCCAGGGCGTATGGGCGCTGGGGGCGTCCGGTGAACGCCGCGTCGAATGGCTACTGTATTGAAGCGGTTTGCTGTTTTTCGAACAACATGTTATTCTTGCGGCGTTAACGGCACGACAAACTTCACTTAACGGATGAGGTTCACCATGACGGATTTCGAGAAGCTGGGATCTTTCTATCTGGGCAGCATCTGCGACGCCGCCACAAGCGCGGCGACCGACAGCCTGCTGCTGTATGATGCCAAGGACCTGACCACGCACGCGGTGGCGGTCGGCATGACCGGCAGCGGCAAGACCGGTCTGGCGATGGCTTTGCTGGAAGAGGCCGCGATCGACGGGATACCTGCGATCGTGATCGATCCGAAAGGCGACATGGGCAATCTTTGCCTGCGCTTCCCCGAGCTACGCGCCGAGGATTTCCGTCCTTGGGTCGACGAGTCCGAGGCGGAGCGGAAAGGGCTTTCCGCCGATGCCTTCGCCGACGCCACGGCCGCGCTGTGGCGCAAAGGTCTGGAGCAGTCCGGACAAGGACCGGAGCGTTTGCGCAAGCTGCAAGACGCGGCCGAGGTGGCGGTCTACACCCCCGGCCACAGCGCCGGCCGCCCCCTGCGCATCCTGCGCTCGTTCGACGCGCCGCCCGCCGCGGTCCGGCAGGACAACGCGGCATTGCGGGAGCGCGTCCAGACTTCGGTTTCGGGGCTCTTGGCCCTGCTGGGCCTGGACGCCGATCCGGTCCAGAGCCGCGATCATATCCTGCTCTCTTCCATTCTCGACGGCGCTTGGCGCGAGGGGCGGTCCCTGGATCTCGTCGGGCTGATCAATGCGGTGCAGAAGCCCGCCTTCAGCCGGGTCGGCGTCTTTGACCTGGAAACTTTTTATCCGGCGCAGGAGCGGATGCGGCTGGCCATGGGCCTCAACAACCTGCTGGCCGCGCCGGGGTTCGCCGACTGGATGGACGGCGAGCCGCTGGACATACAGCGGCTATTTTACACCGCGGCGGGCAAGCCCAAAATATCCGTGCTGTACCTGGCGCACCTGCCCGATGCCGAGCGCATGTTCTTCGTGACGGTTCTGCTCAACGAGATCATCGCCTGGATGCGGGCGCAATCCGGCACCGGCAGCCTGCGCGCGCTGCTTTACATGGACGAGATTTTCGGGTACTTCCCGCCGACCGCCAACCCGCCCTCCAAAACGCCGATGCTGACATTGCTGAAACAGGCGCGCGCCTTCGGGCTGGGCGTGGTGCTCTCCACGCAGAATCCTGTGGATCTGGATTACAAGGGGCTGTCAAACTGCGGCACCTGGTTTATCGGGCGGCTGCAGACGGAGCAAGACCGGCAGCGGGTCATAGACGGCCTCGCGGGGGCGGCTTCAGCGTCCGGCACGGGTTTCGACCGCGCCGAGACCGGAAGGCTGCTGGCCGGACTGGGCAACCGTGTGTTCCTGATGCGCAACGCGCATGAGAACGCGCCGGTGCTGTTCCGGACGCGCTGGGCGCTGAGCTATCTGCGCGGTCCGCTGAGCCTGCCGCAGATCGCGCGCCTGGCGGCGCCGGCGGCCGTGGCGGCGGCGCCAACGCCGGCCGCTCCCGCGGCCCCTGCCGATGTCGCGGAGAGCGCCGCCGCTCCCGCCCGGCAGGAGCGCCCGGCGCTGCCGCAGGTTACGGAGCTCTTCCTGCGCCCGGCCCGGGCGGGCGGCAAGATCCTGTACCGTCCGCGCCTGGTCGGCTTCTGCAAACTGCACGTCGTTGACGCCACACAGCGTGTGGACACCTGGCTTGACCGCACTATGATCGCGCCTTTTGAGGACGAGGATGGCCTGGTGAACTGGGAGGAGGCGGACGCGTTCGGGGGCACCGCGGAGGCGTTTGACCGCCGCCCGCTGCCGGACGCAGTGTTCGCGCAGTTGCCGGCGCGGGCTTTGTCCGCCGGTAGTTACGCGGCCTGGGGCAAAGAGCTGGCCGCCGCGCTATACCGGACGTTCACGCTCGACCTTTTCTCCGCGCCCGAGCTCAAGCTGGTTTCGCGCTTGGACGAGGACGAGGTGGCGTTCCGCGCCCGCGCGGCGCAGCTATTGCGCGAGTCGAGGGATCAGGAGATGGCCAAGCTCAAAGCCCGCTACGCGCCCAAAGTCCAGACGCTTACGGATCAGATCCGCCGGGCGGAAGAAAGGGTTAACCGCGAACAGGCGCAGGCCGGTCATCAAAAGATGAGCACGGCGATTTCGATCGGAGCGACGCTGCTCGGCGCCTTCCTGGGGCGCGGCGCGCGGAGTGTCGGCACGGTTGGCCGCGCCGCCACGGCCATGAAGAGCGCCAGCCGGATCGGCAAAGAGTCCGGCGACGTGGCGCGCGCCGCGGCCGGGCTGGAAGCGCTGCGGGCGCGCCTGAGCGATCTCGAGGCCGAATTCGAGCGCGCGGTCGCGGACATGGGCGGCCCGGTCACGCCGGAGCATGTTGTGATCGAGCGTCGGCCGCTGCGGCCCCGCAAATCGGATCTCTCCGTCGGCGCGGTGGGGCTCTGCTGGACACCGTGGCGTCAGGCGGCCGACGGTGTGCTCGAACCCGCGTGAAGGCGGGGGTGCGGGGTCTCGATATAAACATGCTTGCCTTAAATGACAAAATTACGTAAAATGTCAAA
Organism: uncultured Lentisphaeraceae bacterium; assembly: GCA_964428885.1. Classification (GTDB taxonomy): domain Bacteria; phylum Verrucomicrobiota; class Kiritimatiellia; order RFP12; family UBA1067; genus JAQVQN01. Next base: position 29,707 of record CAYRZP010000003.1, on the reverse strand, counting down.
TTGTCATTCTCAAATTGGGCTTAAAGTATGTCGCGGCTGCGCGCCGCTCGAAAGGAGAGAACGGGCATGCATCGAAACATCTATCGTACCCTGTCGTTTGTGATCGCGGTTCTTTGCGTTTGTGCCCTGCGGCAAGCTCACGGAGCGGGGTTCGGCCTTTACGAGGCCAGCGCCCGCGGCAACGCCATGGGCGGCGCGCTGGTCGGCGCGACCGGTGACGCATCGGCCAACTATTACAATCCCGCCAACATGACTTCGTTGGAGGGCACGCACCTGATGGCAGGCGCCACGCTGATTCATCCGGTGCTTGACGTCACGGCCGGCGGCGAAAAGAACAATCTCGACAGCGGCTGGTTTTTCCCGCCGCACATCTACGCCTCGCAGCAGTTGTCCGAGCGTTGGTTTGCGGGGTTAGGCGTGTACAGCGAATTCGGCCTGGGTACCAAGTATGACCGCGACTGGCCGCTGAAGTGGAACAGCACCGAGACCTGGCTTGACACCTTAACCGTCAACCCCAACGTTGCTTACAAGGTGACAGACCGCCTCTCGCTGGCCGCAGGGTTCCGTGCCATGTACTTGGATTTCGAGAACCGCAAGACCCCATACGACAATGTGACGATCGGCGCGCTGCCGCCCCCTTACCCGCCGCTGCCGATTTCCGGTGACATGCGCACACGGGTGCAGGGCGACTCCTGGGGCTACGGCTACAATCTCGCGGCTTCGTACAAGCTCACCGATCAGATCGACATAGGCTTCGCCTACCGCTCGCGTGTGCGGCAGACGGTCAAGGGTGACATCGAGATTGACAGCGCCTCGCGCCCGGTCGACAACCTGCTGCCTGAAGGCACGGCCTCCGCGCGCGGTTCGATCGAACTGCCGCCCTCCTGGATCGCGGGCTTGAACTACCGCCCGGTCGAGAAGCTGAATCTGGGAGCCGCAGCGATTTTCACCCAGTGGAGCACCTATGATTCGCTGGACATGCGGTTCGGCCGGACAAGCAACCGGCAGATACCAAACTCCTCCGACAAGAAGAACTGGAGCAACGTTTGGCGCCTGTCGCTGGGCGCCGAGTATCTGCTGACGGAAAAATGGTCGGTGCAGTGCGGCTATGTGTACGACATGGACCCCATCGACAAGGGAAACACCGACACGCTGCTGCCGCCCGGCGACCGGCACATCGTCAACTGCGGGCTGGGTTACGCGCTGGACGCATGGAAAATCTACGGCGGTTACGGCCTGATCATCATGGAGCCTGTGGACCGGAATGTCGGAAACGTGCGCGCCGATTTCGACGACGGCTTCTGTCACCTGATATCGTTTTCGGTAGGCACGAACTTTTGACCGTTTTCAGCCCGGCCGCCTCACAACATGCTTGTATTCCGAGGCGGGATAATGTTTAATTGACCACATTCATGCGGTAATGGTTTCCGCGCCGGTGGCCTTGCTGGCCCGGCGCGGTTTATGAGCGTGAATAATTTCGGGAGACAAGATGATGCGCGTTAAAATTTGTGTCTGGTCGGTGCTGGCGGCGCTTGCGGCTGTGGTTTCCTTGGGGGCGGACAACATTGTCAAGGATGTCAAGGTGCGCGTTCTGGACCAGTTCGGCGCCGACGCTTCAGACGTGCTGTCTTTCTGCAACGTCAAGCCCGGAACCGAGGCTTCGCAGGAGGCGCTCTCGAAAGACGTGCGCGCTCTGCTTGACACGGGGCGTTTCGGTTACGCCGGGGTGGAACTTGAGAAGCTTGACGACGGCCTCCGCGTGATTTACGTGATCAAGCGCAGGCACCGTTTCCAGGAGCCTTTGGCGATCAAGGGCGCCAACAACCTGAGCGAGCGCAAGATCCGCAAGCTTTCCGAGCTCAAGAGCGGCGACTACATCGACGAGCCGATCCTGTCGTCCAAAGCCGCGAAGATCCGCGACGAGTATGTCAAAAAATTCTATCCTGACGTCAAGATCAGCGCTGAGATACAGCCGATCGAAGGCAGTGTCGGCGCGGCCAGGGTGCTCTTCGCGATAGAAGAGGGCGAGCGCGCCAAGGTGCGGAAATACCGGTTCACCGGCAACGTGGCGATCCAGGAGAAGGATTTGCGATCTTCGTTCGGGCAGCGCCCATGGTGGGACCCGCGCGGTTGGTTTACCGACACGCCTGTGTCCGCGCAGGATTTGGAAGACGCGCGGCAGTTGGCTGAAGAGGTTTACCACAACCAAGGATATCTTGACGCGCGCGTGGCGCCGGCGGTCAGGGAGCGGGTTGGCAAAGAGCAGGTCGACGTGATTTTCGAGGTGACCGAAGGGGATGTTTACCACGTCGATTCGAAGAGCATACGCGGCGTCAAACTGTTTCCGGAGACGGAGGTGCTGGAATCCAGCCGGCGCATGGGAGTGGATGCCGTGGCGGGCAAACAGTTGATCGAGGACGCGGCCAAGGACATCCGCGACTACTACGGTTCGCGCGGTTACGTCGACACCGTCGTGCGGCCTGTGAAAGAGACCGTGCCGGGCAAGCCCGGGCGCATGGCGATCACTTTCGAGGTGCGCGAGGGCGAGCTCTGCCACATCCGCAACATCGTGATCCGCGGCAACAATGTGACCAAGGACAAGGTGATCCGCCGTGAGATCCTGGTCAATCCGGGCGAGATCATGCATGAGCCGCGCGCCGAGCGCAGCGAGAACCGTCTGAAGAACCTGGGCTATTTCAAGGTCGTGCGGCATTACACCGAGCAAGTCAACCAGCCGGGCGTGCGCGACCTGGTTTATGAGGTCGAAGAGCAGCGCACCGGCAATTTCATGATCGGCGCGGGTTTCTCCAGCATTGACTATCTGGTCGGCTTCATGGAGATATCGCAGAGCAACTTCGACATTCTGAATTGGCCGAACTTCACGGGCGGCGGTCAGAAGGCGCGTTTGGGCTTGGAGCTGGGCTCGCGCCGCCAGACCGCGGAGGTCTCATGGACCGAGCCCTGGTTCCTGGACCGTCCGCTGGCGCTGACGGTCGAGGCCTACCGGCGCATGCGCTGGTATGACCAGTACGACGAGATACGCTCAGGGGCGTCGGTCGGCCTCTCGTATCCGGTCAAGGTCGGGCGGGTGGGGGCGCGCTACACGTTGGAACTGGTCGAGATGGAGGACATGGACAACGGCGATTGGTATCTGGACCCGGACGGCACACAGGACTCGACGCCTGACACATGGACGGGCGACGCCAACAAATATTTCCGCTTTCAGGAGGGTGAGTACGGCGACGCGATCAACAGCGTGATCCGCCTGTACTGGGCGCATGACACGCGCGACCAGCCGTTTGTGCCAACCAAGGGGTACCAGACCACGGTGTTCGGCGAGCTTATGGAAGGCGGCATCGGCGACAACGAGATCTACAAGCTTGGCGCGAACTACCGCCACTTCTTCAGGATGCCTTGGTACAAGCATGTGCTGAGTCTGCGCGCGCGGGCCGAGACGGTCGAGGCCTACAGCGGCGACGTGCCGATCTACGAGAAGCTCTTCCTGGGCGGCCCGCGCACGGTGCGCGGCGTGGAGTACCGCGACATCGGCCCCAAGGTCTACCGAGGCACGGGCGGCAATGGCCACGCGCCGATCGGCGGACAGACACTGGCCTTGGCGACGGCCGAATACACCATACCGGTTTTCAAGGCGGTGCGGTTCGCGACCTTTATGGATGTCGGATCGATTGGCGAGGACGCCTTTGACCCCGAGTTGTCCGATGTTTGCGTCACGGCCGGCGTGGGCATCCGGATCGACATCCCCGGCTTCCCGATCCGGTTCGATTTCGCGAAGCCGCTTGTCGAGGACGACAGCTATACCGACGAGGAGTTCTTCTCGTTCGCGATCGGGTTTGAATAAGTGCGTGATCGCGCTTCCGGATCAGCCGCAATAACGGTGGCATAAAATTGGTGCGGCGGTGGCGGCAAGTTGAAAGGAAAGCAGGAATGAAACGTCTAGGATTGGTTTGTATGGCGGTGATGGCCGCTTCGGTTATGGCGGCGCAGGAGAAGACGGCGGTCGTCAACATGGTGGATCTGGTGCGCTTCCATCCCAGCCGCGAGCGCGACCGCAAGCTGATGCAGGACACGGAAAAGGAGTTTCAGTCGCGCCTTGACAAGCAGCGCGACCGGTTTGAGGAACTCCGCGAAGAATATGAGAAGGCGGTGAAAGAGGCGCGCAGCCCGGCGCTCAATGACAAGGCCCGTAACGAGGCCGAGGAGAAGGCGATGCGCCACCGCGATGTGCTGGCCGAGGCTGACCGCGATCTGCGTCAGGAGATGCAGAAGCTGCAGCGCGAGCTGGGAGATCTGGACACGCGCCTGTTGCGTCAGGTCACCGGTGACATCCGTGAGGTTCTTACCAAGTTTGCCCAGGAGGGCAAGTACAGCGTGATCCTCGACGGCACCACCATGGCCTACCATGATCCCGCTCTGGACGTGACGGACGCGATCCTCAAGCGCATGGGCGTTGACCCCAAGGTGCGGCAGGAGGACAAGGAAAAGGAGAAGGAGAAGGAAAAGGCGGAGAAAGGGGCTGCCGCGGCCGGCAAGTGACATGGTGATGACCGCCAAAGAACTGGCCGAGCGTCTGGGCGGTAAGCTTGATGGTGATGCCGCGCAGGAGGTGTCGGCTTTGGCCAGCCTCGCTGAAGCCCGCAAGGGCGACCTCTCTTTCTTCAAAGACCAGAAGTATGCGGCGCAGCTTGCCGCCACACGAGCCAGCGCGGTGCTGGCTCCCGATGACTGGGACGGGACTTGCGCCGTGCCGGCCCTGATCCGCGTGGCCGACCCGAACGCCGCTTTCGGCAAGGCCGCGGAGTGGTTCGCACCGCCGCCTGTGACCCGACGCGCCGGCATCCATCCCACTGCCGTTGTAGCGCCAGAGGCGTGCTTGGGCGCGGGGGTGCACGTGGGCCCCTGGACCGTGATCGAGGAAGGCGCGGTGATCGGCGCCAACTGCGTGATCGAGGCGCAGGTTTTTATCGGCCAGCGGGTGGAGTTGGGCGATGGTTGCCACATCTACCCGCAGGTGACAGTGCGCGAAGGCTGCCGCCTGGGGCGGCGCGTGATTCTGCATTCGGGAGTGCGGATCGGCGGCGACGGCTACGGCTACAACCCTGTGCCGCGGGCTGACGGAACGATCTCGGTCGAGAAGATCCCGCAGCTCGGCATAGTCGAACTCGGCGACGACGTGGAGGTCGGGTGCAACACCACGATCGACCGCGCGCGTTTCGGCCGTACGCGCATAGGCGACTCAACCAAGATCGACAACCTGGTGCAGATCGGACACAACGTCGAGATCGGCTCTTACAGCGGCGTCATAGCCCAGGCCGGCATCGCCGGCAGTACCCGCGTCGGCTCGGGCTGCCTGATCTGGGCGCAGGCCGGGCTTTCCGGCCATCTCACGGTCGGCGACCGCGGCCAGGTCGGGCCCAAGAGCGGCCTTTCCAAAGACGTTCCGCCAGGCGAGTATTATCTGGGCCTGCCGGCGGTCTCGCGCCGTGAGTTCGGCGCCCAGATGCTGCTGCCGCGCCAAGTCGAGAAGCTGAAAAAGCAGGTGGCGGAACTCAAGGCCAGGCTGGAAGCCGCGCAAGGCTGAACATATTTAAGCCAGAAAAGATAATTTTCGCGACAAGTTGACGCGCCCGACGCAGACAACTTGTCGCTTCTCCCCCGTGATTGCGGCATGACCCCTGGCGTCTGCCAATGTTTTATGCCGCCTGCAAGGGTTAAGCAGAGGTTCTCGCCGGCGATTGGCACACCTCAAGCTAAATCATAAGCGCCAAAGCGAGAGACGGCAAAGGGTTCACAAAAACAGGTCCGTAAAGGCCATAACCCTGTTCACTCGCCTGGCGGTTTCATGTAAAGGTTGCCGTCTGCTGAATGGGGTTATGGCCGGTTTTAAGGCTGAGGATGAAAAGTTACTTGGAAAACCGGTTTTTCAAGTAGAGGGTTAGGGTTTCGGATCCGTTGCAATAAAACTTAACTAAGGGAAACTGGAGGATAAGCAATGAGCAATATAAAAACAACGAGAATTTGGGCGGCTGCCGCGTTAGCCGTGATTTTGGCGGTTGGAGGGTCTGCCGCCAAAGAGAGCGGCGATTTCGATTTCCGGCGCGGCTTCGCGGATGTTGCCGCCAAAGCCACGCCGGCCGTGGTATTCATACAGGTCGAAAAGCAGGTGGCCATCGGCAACCGCAACTTCTATTTCAACAACCCGTTCGATTTCTTCGGCGAGGATTTCGCCGAGAAGTTCTTCGGCCTGCCGCCGGGCATGCAGGGGCCGGGCATGCCGGAACGCCGCGCGCCCGGGCGCGGGCGGGCCCCGACATTTAAGCAGACCGGACAGGGGTCTGGTTTCATTATCAGCAAAGACGGCTACATCCTGACCAACACGCATGTCGTCGGGGATGTCGACAAGATCACGGTCAAACTTGCCGACGGCAGAGAGTTCCCGGCCAAGCGTGTCGGGGCCGACTCCAAGACCGAGGTGGCGCTTATAAAAATCGAGGCGGACGAACTGCCGGTCCTGGCGATCGGCAAGCCAGATGCGCTGAAAATCGGGGAATGGGTGATAGCCATAGGCAACCCCTTCGGACTGAAGGAGACACTTACCGTGGGAGTGGTGAGTGCTAAAGGACGCAGCAACATCGGCATCACGGATTACGAGAACTTCATACAGACCGACGCGGCGATCAACCCCGGCAATTCGGGCGGCCCCCTGCTGAACATCGACGGCGAGGTCGTGGGCATCAACACCGCCATCTACAGCCGCAGCGGCGGATACATGGGAATAGGCTTCGCGGTACCGATCGACATGGCGATGAACATCAAGAGCCAACTTGTCGCAACTGGCAAGGTGACAAGAGGTTACATAGGGGTTGTGTTAAATCCGGGACCAGTCACGGAGGAGATGGCCAAGTCCTTCGGGCGCGGCGAGGCCGGCGGCGTGCTGATCGCCGACGTGCAGAAAGACGGCCCGGCGGACAAGGCCGGAATCAAGAGCGGCGACATCCTGATAGAGCTTGACGGCAAGAAAATCACCGACGTTGCACAGTTCAGGCAGGATGTGGCACAGATATTGCCTAACAAAAAGGCGGAAATGTTGATTTTCCGGGACGGTAAGACCAGCAAGAAGGTCGTGACAGTAGGCGAGTTCCCGGACGATGAAACTGCTGAGGCCGCAGAGTCCGGCGGAGAGCATGGGCTGGACAAATACGGCTTGAGCATACAGGATTTGACGCAGGATCTGGCTAAGAGGTTCGGATATGAGGCCGCGAAGGGCGTGATCATATCCGAGGTCGTGCCGGGATCGGCGGCGGAAGAGGCGGGGCTGAGGCCGGGGATGCTGATAATCGAGGCCAACCGCATGGAGGTGAGCAGCGTAAAGAGATTTGAAGAGGCCATGAAAAAGGGCAAAGACGGCAACCTGCTTTTGCGGGTAAAGACCGAAAGGGGCGCTGTGTTTGTCAATTTGCGGCCGGACGATTAACCACACAACAAATATTACATATAGACCACTCCTGTCATGCAGCGCCCGGGGCCGGGTCAAACCGGCCCCGGGTTTTTTTGTGTCGGATCACGACTGTTTTCCGTTCGGTCTACACTGACATGGCAGTCTCGGCGGGCTTGTGACTGTGAGGCCTTAAGCAAAGCGGCCGTTATCGCTTTGCTGTTTACGCCGGGTCTGCGGGTTGCTATACTAAGTCAAATTTTGCGGGAGTTTTTCCCGCTGGGGACAACCAAGGAGACAAGCTATGAAACAGCGGGGCGTATCAAGGCGTTCGTTTTTGGCGGCAGGCGCGATGGCGGGATTTTCCATTCCGGCGGGCAAGGTTTTCGGGCAGGATGTGAAAGGAGCTGCTCCAGGGCAGCAGCTCCGTTTTCTGAAAGTTGGCGTCGGCGGCATGGGCGGCGGCGACCTCAATGCCTTGACCGGCAACGGGGCGATCTGCACCGGCCTGTGCGACGTCAACACCGCCACGCTTAACGGCGCGGCGAAGAAATTTCCGGGCATTCCGACTTTCACGGACTACCGCCAGATGCTGGACAAGATCGCCAAGGAGTGCGACGCCGTCTGCGTCTCCACGGCCGACCACACGCACGCGACCATCGCGCTGGCCGCGATGCGGCTGGGCAAGCACGTCTACGTGCAGAAACCCCTCGCGCATTCGTATGAAGAGTGCGAAATGCTCATGGAGTCCGCCAAAAAATACGGTGTCGTGACGCAGATGGGCAACCAGGGCCACCCCGGCGTCTACCGCTACGAGAGGCTCATGGAGAACAAGTTCTGGGGCGACATCCGGGAAGTGCACTCGTGGACGGACCGCGCCGGCGGCCGCTGGTGGAAGCAGGGCATGACCGCCTATCCGCCGGAAGAACAGGTGCCGGAAGGTTTCGACTGGGACTGCTGGCTCGGGCCGGCCAAGAAGCGTCCTTACGGCAAAGGCTACGCGCCCTTCTCCTGGCGCGGCTGGTGTGACTTCGGCTGCGGCGCCATCGGCGACATGGCCGTTCACAATTTCGATCCCGCGTTCTTCGTGCTGAAGCTGGGACTGCCCGAAACGATCAAGGCATGGTGCGACAAGCCGGCCAATCTCGCCTTTCCCGTATACTCGACTATCGACTACCACTTCGGGCCTTCGCCGGTCTGCCCGTCCGGACTGAACGTCTACTGGTACGAGAGCGGCATCCTTCCCAAGCGCCCGCTCGGATCGCATCCTAAGCTGGACGTGGGTTCGAACGGGTGCATCATCGTCGGGTCCAAGGCCACCACCATCGGCGGGTCCCATGCCGGCAAGCCGCGCGCCATCGCGCTCGGCGCCCAGCCGTTCGGTCCGGAAACCAAGGATCTCGAACGCGCCTGCAACGAGCTTTTGAAAGATCCCGGCAAGTGGCAGTACAACCACTACAAGGAGTGGGTCGACGCCTGCAAGGCGAACAAACCTGACGCCACAGGCAGCCGCTTCGAATACTCCGCCATAATGACCGAGGCGCTCTTGTTCGGCTGCATCGCTCAGCGTTTTCCCGGCAAAGAGCTTGTTTGGGACAACGACAAGCGCGTCTTCAGCAACAGCCCCGAGGCGACCGCCCTTCTGCAGGGCTTCAAGCGCGAAGGTTTCGAGCCGAAGGTGTAGATCTTGCCGCAGGTCTTCGCGTGTGCCATCGCGCGTTGTGAAATCAGCCGCGCAAGGACCGTAGACTGGGAACGTCAGATTATCGTCGGCATCGCGCCCGTGCGGTGAACGTTGCCAATCCGGTGTTGATTTCAACTACGGCGTTGGATACAATGACCTCCAACGCACGGTCCTTGTGGCCCGATAAGGAGGCCGGGCACCGGCAAAAGGGGAGTCGAAGATGAAACACAACCGTTTTAACCGTCGTCAATTTCTCGCGGCCGGATCGCTGGCGGCCGGCGCGGCGCTGACCTCTGTATCGGCGGTCGCCGCCAAGGGGCGCAGCGCGACTGATCTCGTCACGCTCGGAAAGACCGGGCTCAAGCTAAGCCGGCTGGGCATCGGACTTGGCAGCTACGGCGGGCGGGTGCAGCACGATCTTGGCCAGGAGGGGTTCAATCGGCTGGTGCGGTATGCCTTTGACAAGGGCGTGCGCTATCTCGACTGTGCGCAGAGCTACAAAACCTTCGACTGGGTGGCCGAGGCGATCAAGGGGCTGCCGCGCGACCAGCTTTTCATACTTTCCAAAATCGGCGGCAATCCGGAAAAGCCGGAAGAGGTGATCGATAACCATCTCAAGAATTTCCGCACCGATTACATCGACTGCATATTGCTGCACTGCGCGGTGACCGCGACCTGGCCGCAGGAGCGCGCCCGGCTGATGGAGGCGATCGACAAAGCCAAAGAGCAGGGCAAGATCCGCTCGAAAGGCATCTCTTGCCACGCGCTGCCCGCGCTGCGCGTGGCGGCCGAATCGGAGTGGGTCGAGGTCAACCTCGTGCGCGTCAACCCCCAGGCGGTCCTAGTCGACAGCGAAACGCCGAGCTGGAACGTTCCCGGCAAGCGGATCGAACCTGTGCTCGAGCAGCTTGCGGTCATGAAGAAGAACAACCACGGCGTGATCGGCATGAAGCTGATCGGGGAAGGAGCCTTCAAGCAGCCGGAGGAGCGCGAGCGCGCCATACGCTTTGTCATGACGCTGCCGGAGATCGACGCCGCCACCATCGGCTTTAAGAACAGCGGCGAGATCGACGAAGCCATTCTCCGGATCAATAACGCGCTCGGCAGCGCATAGGCTTTAAAACGGGCGGTGACACGCAATAATGTTTTCGCATCAAGAAAGATTGTTCAATGAAACTCGACCGATTGTTTTGCGCTGTTTTGACGGCGGCATCATGCGGCTTCACAACCGCATTGAAAGCTGAGGGCGGCTTTGAGGCTGGGGTTTACAAATCGCCCGCGGGCGAATCCTTGAATTACAGGATACACCTTCCGGAAAAACTGGACGCCGGCAAAAAATATCCGCTGGTCCTTTTTCTCCATGGCGCGGGCGAGAGGGGAGACGACAACAATAAACAATTGACACATGGCGCCAAGGACATTCTGGCGTATTCCAAAAAGAATGATGCGCCCTTGATCCTAGTCGCGCCGCAATGCCCCAATGGCCAACAGTGGGTGAACACGCCGTGGGGAGCGGATGCCCACAAGATGCCGGAAGCTCCTTCCGATAGCATGCGGCTCGTTATGGGCATGCTGCAGCAGATCAATTCCGCGCATCCAGTTGACGCTTCCCGCATCTATGTGACGGGCTTGTCAATGGGCGGGTTCGGGACATGGGACATCGTTCAGCGCATGCCGGACAAGATCGCCGCGGCCATGCCGGTCTGCGGCGGCGGCGACACCAACACGGCCGCCGTGATCAAGGATGTCCCGGTCTGGGTCTTCCACGGCGGGTCTGACGGAGTCGTCAAGACCAAGCGGTCGCGGGACATGGTGTCTGCGCTCAAGCGCGCCGGCAGCAAGGTTAAATATACCGAATACGAAGGCGTGGGACATGGCTCGTGGGGCAGGGCATACTCCGATCAAGAAGCTCTGAAGTGGCTGTTCGACCAAAAGAAGAGCTTGCCGGGGGTGCGCAATTAGACATTTGCGCTGAAGAAAGTGCCGTGCCCGGCGGAGGAAATTGCCCTCCACCGTATTCCGCCGCGCCCGGCCTGATTGCCCGCATCGGCCGCGGGATGGGTCCGCTTGGGCGGCAGAAAAAATCTTAGGTCATAACATGTCAAGTGAGTTAAAAAACGGTTTCAGCCTTTCTGAAAAAAGGAGTATTTATATTTTGATGTTTTGGTGGACTTGTTGAATCAGCAAGGACAACGCATGTAGAAGAGACCGGACCAAAAACCGATTTTGCGCTTTCGCGCATAACGCTTTACAAGTAGACCGTCGCACAGGCTACCAGCCAGTGCAACCCCGCACTTTTTCAAAATTTCTGCCTGATTATGGGACTGCAGTGTATTACGGTTAAGACGTTGGTTCCGGCTATGCCGGGGTAAAGAGAGTGACGGGCGCATGCCTTAGTGGTTGTTGAGGTGTGAAATGTCAGAAGTTGCGATGTGTTTGATCGGGTTGGCGGCGCTCACAATCTTTATTGTGATCCCCATCGTTTTGCTGGTGCGCCTTTCCGGACTGTGCGGCAGGGCGGATGAAATGCTGCGGCTGATGATGCGTCTGGACCGGCGGTTGGAGGGTCTGGCGAAATCCGGCCCGCCGTTATCGCCGCTGTCTGCTGGCGAGCCAGCGCGCTTGCCAAGCGCGGAGGCCGCGCCGCAGCCGCAAACTTGCGTGAGGCAGACACCCGGCCACGAAGCCCGGCCGTCCGCGGCGAGCGTCCCGGCCTTGCCGACGCCGCCGCCTGCTGTACCGGACGAGCCAAGCGCTTTCGAGCTTGCGCTCTCCAAAGTCTGGAACTGGTTCGTGATCGGCGAGGAGTATCGCAAGCCCGGGGAGTCATGGGAGTATGCGGCCGCGACCCATTGGCTGCTGCGCGTCGGAATCATAATTGTTCTCGCCGGCGTGGCCTTCTTTCTGAGGTATTCGATTGAAAAAGGGTTGATGGGGCCGCTGGGGCGGGTGATTTTAAGTTTGGCGGCTGGTGCCGCCCTGATAGCCTTGGGTGTGCGAATGCTTTTCAAAAAATACCATTTGCTCGGCCAGGGTTTGTCAGGCGCCGGTTTTGTGATGCTCTATTTTGCCTTCTATGCGGCAGCCATGATGTATCGGTTAATGCCGCAACCCGCGGCTTTCGGACTGATGGCCTGTGTCACGATTGCCGCCGGTGTGCTTGCGGTGTTGTATCAGTCGCTCGGTATCGCCTTGTTGGGTGTGGTCGGCGGGTACGCCACGCCTCTGATGATCGGCAGCACGAATGCCGCCCCTTGCTTTTTCTATGCGTATGTGATGCTGCTGGGCATTGGAGTTCTGGGCATCTCGATGGTGCGACGCTGGCCGTTGCTGAACGGGCTGGGCATGCTGGCGGCCTATGGCCTCGCTTTTCTGTTTTGCTGGCGGCATCGCGCGGCCGACCAGTTGTTCAATGACCTGATCTTCACCTCCGGCGTACATCTGCTTTATTTGCTCTCCGTGGTGGCGCTCCATCTGCGCACACGTCTGCGGACCGGCGTGTTCGAGTGGGCGGCGCTGGCCTTTAATGCCAGCATCTACTGGTGCTGGGCCTTCCTGTTGTTCAAGCCGGCATACGGACGAGAAGGCGCGGGGCTGGTGGCGCTCGCGGTGGCTGCCGTTTATGTGGCGCTGGTGTACGCATGCCTTCGGCGCGCCGTCATGGACCGCGCGGTGATCTCGCTTTTCGCCGCTTTTGCCGCGGTCTTTCTGGCGATGAGTCCGGTCTTTATGCTGACGGCAGACTGGCTGACCTTCGCCTGGTGTTTGCAGGCGCTCGCTATGGTATTTGTCGCGCGCCGCACGGGACAAGCCTTTCTCGGCAAGGCGGCGCTCGTGCTCTTTGTGCTGGCATGCCTGCGCGGTGTTTTTGTAGACCTTGAGCGCATGTACGACACGACGCGGCCCTGGCTTTTGAAAGGGTTCGAGTTTTGGAAGGCGGCTGGTCTGCGCGTGCTCCTGTTTGGCGTGTTGCCCGCCACGCTTGCCGCAGCCTGGCGCCTTACGCGCGCGTGGCGGCATGCCGGCAAAGTGCTGGCGCTGACGCTGCTGCAGGTGTTGCTGCTGTTGACCTTTGAGGCGCGGCTGGTGGCGCGTGTGTACGCGGACGGCTTCCGGGGCGGGGCCGTGACCTTGGTCTGGACGCTCTTCGCTTTCGCGCTGCTCTGCGTCGGCATACGGTTGCGCGGAAAATGGCTGCGCTGGTGCGGGCTCGCGCTTTTTGCGCTGGCCGTGACGAAACTGCTCGTTTCCGATCTTGACGCGCTCGCCTCGCTCTATCGGATCATCGCTTTCGTCTCGACCGGCATCTTGCTGGTTTTGGGATCATTCGTTTATCTGAAGTATAAGCGCCTGTTTGAAGCGGACGGGCAAGCCGCGTCAACGGCAGACGAGGAGAAGCTTGTATGCGCGGATTGATCGTGTCTGGATGTTTCGTGTGCATGGCTGCACGCGGCCTCGCGGGTGAGGCGTGGCAGATTTCGCGCGCCATCGCGGGCGCGGCCAGTAACACCACGGTCGTGTCCGTTTCCCTGGACGCGCATGTGTATGCCAACTCCCAGCCGCGTTGGGCGGATGTGCGCGTGCTCGACACGGCCGGCCGCGAGGTGCCGCGAGCGGTCGAGGCCGAACGCGCCTACCGCTTTGAAGAGCTGCATGTCGAGCATCAGGCCAAGCTGGCAAGCGTGGAGACGCTTCCCTGCGGCGGGCTTGCGGTAGTGTGTGCGCTTGAAGGGACGAATGCGGTCGAGCTCACACAACTCACGATCCGTACGCCGCTGCGCGATTTCGAGCAGGCCGTGACAGTTATTGTGCCTGATCCCGGCAACACCTGGAGTGCGGCGGGGCGGGCGCAACCGATTTTTGATTACAGCCGTTACGCCGATGTGAGAAAGACGAGCGTCACTCTGCCAGCGCTCACCAACCGGCTCCTGAAAATTGTGATCGGCCAGGCTGACGACACGGTTTTCTCGGCTTTTGCGACCTTGACCGAAGAGAGCGACGGCAAACAAACCAAGGTCCGCGCTTTCAAGCGCTACCATGTGGAGCAGCGCCCCTTCCGCATCGACTCCGTCACCTTGCGGCATACCCGCCGTTCCGCGGTGGAGGACGAGAGGCGCGTCGAACGTGCCCAGGCGCCTTCGTTCACTGTTGAAGAACTGCGCGAACAAAAACGGACTGTGCTGACGGTCGAGACCGCGCAATGGCCGTTGACAGGGCTCGTGTTGCAACCGCTCCAGCAGAACTTTGACCGCAGGGCCGAAGTGGCGTGCGAGACGCCGGGAGGGTGGCGCAAGCTGGCTGTCGGCAGGCTGACCCGTTCGCGTCTGCCAGGCATGGAGCCTGTCAGTAGCGACACGATCACATTTCCTGAAACGCGGGCGTCGAAGATGCGCGTGGTGATTGAGAATGATGACAATCAGCCGCTCGCGCTGGAGCCGGGTAGCATGACATGCCTGAGGCAGGCTTACGGGGTGCTGTTTATCGCGGAGCCGGGTGAAAGCTACAGGCTGGTTTACGGCAACCCCGCGCCGGCGCCGGCGCCGGTTTATGAGCAAGGCGTTTTAGAGTACCTGCGCAGCGGGCAGAAGGCAGCGGTGTGGACGCTGGCGGTCGCTTCCGATGACGGCGTCCGTGTCGGGGCGGCTGTACGCGCGCGGCGCTTTTTGGTTCAGCACGGGATGTTGCTGGCCTCTCTGGCGGTGATGGTTGTGCTGGGAGTGTTGCTGACGCGCGCGTTGCGCAGGCTGCCCTCCGGCAAATCACTTTCTTGAATCGCGCACTTGGCTCTGGACGCATCCTAAAGATGGTTTCCCTGAGCCTGCCTTTATGGTATTTTAAAGGGACTTTGCAACTGACTGCGTGCGTTCAGGAGTGTGGATTTGAAAGGCATCTTGCTAGTTTATTGTGTGTTCTGTTGGAATGTGTGCCTTTGCGCGGGCACGCTGGCTTTCTGGCGGCTCGATCCGCGCGGGGGCGGGGTTGACCTGACCGACGCTTCCGGCACAAACCATTTGATATCCTCCGCTGGCGGCGTACAGCCTTCGTTCCGCCGCCCGCTCGCGCTTGTGCCGGGCTGGGAAGCACCGGACGCGTCCTCGCGCGGCGCGCGCCAGAATGAAGGTTCGGTTTTCATCGGCGGCGGGCAGGGGGCGTACCTGAAGGCGCCGGGGCTCGGCGCCCGGCTTGACGCTTGCGGAGCGTTCACGATCGAGGGCTGGCTGCGCCAGGCCGGCGGCGTCCCGGGGAAAGCGACGCGTTGCGTGTTCGGGACTTCAAGCTGGGCGCTGATGCTGCAGGAGGATAACGGCGCGGCACGTCTGTTTTTGAGGGACAGCGCCGGAGCTGGCGATGTTGACGCGCACGGCGCTTTCGCCG
This sequence comes from uncultured Lentisphaeraceae bacterium, assembly GCA_964428885.1. GTDB lineage: Bacteria > Verrucomicrobiota > Kiritimatiellia > RFP12 > UBA1067 > JAQVQN01. The sequence continues at coordinate 14,195 of CAYRZP010000003.1, read as the reverse complement.
ATTCTGGCCTGAGCAATGGTTACGGGTGGAAACATGTGGCCCTGACGCGCAAGGTCGCGGGCGACCAGGCCGCGTGGGAACTGTATGTCGGCGGCGTCGGCTGCGGAACGGTCACGACCGGCGTCAGCCGGAACCGGGCCGGAGCGCCTGAGGATTTGTTCGTCGGGGGCCGTCCCGGCGCGGATGCGAGCTTCCATGGCCAGATCGACCTCTGGCGCGTCAGCGACGCGGCATTGAAGCCGGCGGACTTCCTGGCCGCTCATGCTCCCAATGTTCTGGCATACTGGCCGCTTGACAGTTCCGCGCAGGGAGGGGCGGAGTGCAAGGACATCAGCGGTGCCGGGAACCATCTTGCGGCCGGGCGGGACGGCGGCGTTTCCGGCGCGGCCGTTCAGGCGGTAGAGAGCCTGCCGTGGGCCGGCGCTCTTAACCTGACACATGCGGACATCGTCAGAAACATCGGCAGCATTCAGCTTGTCGGCAGTCTGGGCAGGCGCAGCCTCCTGAAGGCGCCGGGGCTGGGTCTTCGCTGTGACCTGACCAACAGTTTCACGGTGGAAGGCTGGTTCAAGAAAGACGGCGACCCTGCCGACCGCTTCTGGATTCTGGCCGGGGCGCGGGACGCATCAAACGGCTGGATGCTGGCGCTGCATGAAGATGGCGGGCGCACGCGTTTCTATCTGTTTGTCAGCGATGTGGCCAAGGGCGGGCGGTTGCAGTTCGAGCGGTTCTTCCCCAACGCGGACGTCACCGCCGACAGCTCATGGCGTCATGTGGCCCTGGTTTACGATCACATGGCGGTCGGCAAGGGGGCGTGGCAGATTTACCTTGACGGGGTCTGGCAGAGTTCAATCGTCAATCCCGCGGCGCCGGACCGCTCTCACGGTTTTGCGGATTTCATGCTGGGAGGGCGGGACTCGTTCTCTAATTCCTTTGTGGGCTGGTTGGACGCGTGGCGGGTTACGGACGGGCCTTTGGCCGCCGAACAGTTGCTGTGCGCGCGGCCTGACGCGCAGCCCCGGACGCCCCCTATGGTTTTCGATGACGCCCGGAACCTTGAACGCGGCTTGAAGGCCGACGTCTTCGGAACCTGTCGGCAGCCTTTTTTCATGATCAACCGTGAAGGTCACTGGATCGGTCTCGCGGTCACTGAGACGGCGTGCGGAGACAGCGCCGGGCGGCGGCTGGTGTCAGCGGTAAGCAGGGACAAAGGGCGGACATGGTCGTTGCCGGCTGTCATCGAGTCCGGCGACATGCCGGACCAGGCATGGGTCAACGGACTGGTGACGCCGTTCGGGCGCGTATACGCTTTCTACGGTGTCGGCGGCGGCGTTAAGCCGCAGGCTGATAAGGCGGCGCTGAAAAAAGTTGCTCCGGGCGGTGGGGTGGCCTACAGGTATTCTGACGATAACGGGCAGAGCTGGTCCAGGGACCGTCATCTGGTGCTATTTCGTTTCGGTGCTGAAGGCCGTTTTAATGCCGGGCAGGTCGGGCTAGTGGCTCCGCGTTTCGACGGTAAGCCGGCGTTGTGCGAGCAGGCGGTTTTCTTCGCTGTCACCGGGATGCCAGGCAGTTCCGGGAGCGAGGGCGGAGGGTGGGCGGCCTTGTCAGACAACATCTTGTCTGAACGCAATGCGGGGCTGGTCAGGTTCAGCCTGCTGTCAGAGGGCGGAGCCGGTATAGTCGGGCGCGGTGGCTCCGGCAAGCGTCGGGCCGCGCATCTTTTGACGGCACTTTCCGGCGGGGAGCTGCTGTGCGTTTTCAGTGAGGGTGGCGAAGTGGCGCAGAGCGTCAGCCGTGATTCCGGCAAAAGCTGGTCAAAGCCGGAGCCGATGGTTTGCGGGCCGGGGCGTCGCGGCGTCAAGTCGGCCGGCATGGCCCCGCGGCTTTTCCGCACCAGCGCCGGGCGGCACTTGCTGTGCGTCAGCGATCGTGACGAGTTTTCCGGGGAGCTGGACGCGGCGGTTACCGAAGTGTTCGTGTGCGGGGGTGTGGAAAAAGGTGACGGCGCGATCTTATGGTCGGAGCCCGAACTGCTGCTGCATGGCGGAGGTCCGGCACAGGCGTGTTCCGTGGCAGACATGCTGGAGCAGGAAGGACGTTTCTGGGTTACCGCTGTTTGCGGCGGCAGAGTTTCGCTTGCGGAGGTGCGGGCGGAACTTTTGTCCGGCCTTTTTGGTGATTCGTCCGGTGCCGCGCCATGCCGGGCGGGCATGTTGTCGGAGTGGATGTTTCAAGGCTCCGCGCCTGCGGCGGTTGATCTACCGTCAGGTTTCGGCGCGGCGGCCGGCGGAGGGTTCAGCATAGAGATGCGGTTAGCGTTGGATCAGCTTGATGACGGCACGGTTCTGTTCAGCAGTTTCGACGGCAGGCGCGGGGTCAAGGTGGATGCGCTGAAAAGGTCCGGGGGCGTGACGCTGCGGCTTAGCCTGTTTGACGGCGACCTTGCGGCCATGTGGCAGACCGGGAAAGATGCGGTCAGGTTGTCCGAGCCCCGTCATGTCGTGTTCATTTGCGACTATGCCGCCGGGCTGGTCAGCGCGGTTGTTGACGGCTGTGCCGGCGCGGGGGAAACAAACGGCGGGCGGAGATGGAGCCTCATGCCGGCGGAATTCGGCCCGGTCGCGTCTTCGCGCCGCAAGGCCCAAGTCGGCAGAGGCGTCATGATGCTGCGATTGTTCGACCGCGCCCTCCGCGTCGCCGAGGCTTCGGGCGGTTATCATTGTTTAAAGGAACGGTAGGCTGTTTATGGCGCTTTGCGAGACTGAACTGCCGCCCGCTTGCGAAAAAGAGCTGCGGCGTCTGATCAGGCTGATCTCGGATGATGATCTGGCGTTCTTTGCCTCCACGGACAAGATTTTCAAGTCCGGCGGGTTCCGCTCGGGGAATGCCGCGGCTCTGCGTGCGCGCATCCAGCAGATCGCCTGCGGCGCGGCGGCGGTGCCAGAGGCTTTGAGAATCCTGCTCGCCCGCCGTTCACGGGCGCACACGCTGACCGGCCTTATGTCGAGCGAAGCCATTGATGAAAACCGTCATGCGCTGGCTGCGCTGCTTGGCGGTGAAGTACTGATGATCGCCCTGTTGCTCGACCAGCGTCCTGAGGTCAGGGACAAGGCTGAAGCGTGGCTGAAGAGTCCGGAGCCTTTCACGGCCATGACGCCTGATGAAGCGCATGAGCGCTTCAAGTCTGGCTTTGCGGATTTCATAGAGATGGCGGGCGGCGCGCCGGAAGCGGGGTGGGCGCCGGTCACGCGCGAATCGTGGCTGCACCAGAAAGAGAAGCTGGATGGTCGGATCAGGGACTTGTCGGCGGAGAGCCGTCGTCTCAAAGGCGTGGACGACCGTCTGGCGCGTGCCGTTAAGGATTTGAAAGAGAGCGGGGAGAAACTCAAGGTTTGTGAGAAAAAAATCGCTAGTCTGGAAAAAGAACTGATCCAGAAAAACCGTGAAACTACTGAGTTGGCTGCCGAGCTGCAGCGTGAGCGGTCGTCGCGTGACGAGCGCCTGAAGGCCGCGGTTGACGTGGCCTTGGCGCGTGAGTTTCACGGCTGGCTGGCGCGGGCGCGGACGGTCGAGGCGGAGGCGTCGGAGGAAGGCTCGCGGTCCGACCTGCTGGCGCGGGCCGAGGCCGTTTTGAAAAAGCAGGCCGAGGCTGACCGGCACAGCGGCAACATAGCCAAGCTGATTGAGCGCGCCGGCGCATTGGAAAGCGTCCGCGGACGGGTTTTGGCGGCGTTGCGCAACGCCTTGCGGCCCTTGCCGGAGCTCAAGGCGCTCGAAGCCGATCTCGGCAGGGAGCTGGAACGGATCAAGGCGCTGGTCGAGCCGGACGCTGACGCGGCACCCTTTGAGCGGGCCATTGTTACGCGCATCAGCGCTGCCGAAGACAATGAGCTGCCGCAGTTGCGAGATCTGCCTGAACTGCTGCGGTCGCTGGCGTTGATTGACGGGCCCGCTGCGGACCGTATCAAGCTGGCCTTCAAAAAACGTCTTGCGGCGGCCGAGGCTTTGGGCGTGCCGCCTGATGCAGACGCGGAAGTGCGGAATGACGCGGCCTCGCTGCTGGGCCGGGCGTTGGCCGGAAGCATTCCTGCCGTGCTGTTGATTGACGGCCACAACATGCTTTTCGGACTGTCGGCGCGATACTCCCCGGAGCGCGGCAAGGCGCTCAACGACGCGGCCAAGCGCGAGCGTCTGATCGCCGACATAGTCCGCATCGCCGCGCCGAATCCGGCGGTGCGGGCCTGGATCGTTTTTGACGGGCCGGCCCGCAGCGACACCCAGGCCGCGCCGAATGTCCGCGTGACATATTCCGGCGGCAAGGGCGAACACCGCGCGGATGGCGTCATCATCGAGAACCTGCGGTTTTTCAAAACATCCGCGCCTGACATGCGTGTGTTCTTGGTCAGCAACGACAAGGATTTGCGTGATACGGCGCGGCGTCTCGGAGCCTGCAATGTCGAAGTGCTTGATTTCGGCGCGTTTCTTTAAGCTGCCGAACTGAAACGCATGAAGGATTTATTGATAACAGATCCCGGCGGCATAACCAAGTCCGAGGCTTTTCTGGACGGCGGCTGCCGGGTCGTGTCGCGTTCCGGCCTGCATCCGACCGAGGTTTTGCTGATCGAAAACATGCCCAGGCTGCCGTCCGGGCTTTCCGCGGCACTAGTGGCGGGGAACAGGACCGGGGCTGTGGCCATGGCGCTCGCCAGTCGCTTTCCATCGGCCGCGACGGCCTGCCACATTATGGACATTCATCATGCGCGGGCCGTTGGCCGCAACCTTGCGGCCAACGGGTTTGACTTCAGTTTTTTTGCCGAACCCGGCGTAAAGGCCCGCGCTGATTTCTGCGGGTTGACGGACGATGCTTCCACCCGTTTCTCTTTGCACTGCACGTCCGAGATTCCGTCTGGCGGTTACGGCGCCGCGCTTTTCATGGCGTCTGCCAGATCCGTGACCGCCGAGCTGATACTTGATCAACTTTGCGGGATACACCGCAATCTGGCCGAAGGCGGGGTTTGTCTGATGGCGTGTGAAGGCGACAGCGGCTTCATGTTCAAGCAGATCAAGGCGCTGTTCGGCGGCATGACGGTCTTGAATGATCAAAAAGGTTTTTTCTGCGTTATCGCGCGCAAGCGCAAGCCTGTCAATCGCGAGCGCGACTTCAGCGCGGAGTTTGAGGTTTCGCTGCCGGGCGTCCCGCCGGTCAGAATGGTTTCATTGCCGGGGGTTTTCTGTCACCGGCGGCCTGACGCGGGCGGTCTGGCGCTGGCCGAGGTTGCCGCCCGTGAGTTGCGTCCGGGGCTGCGGGTCTTGGACATCGGCTGCGGGTGCGGGATTGTCGGGTGCCTGCTGGCCGTGAGCCAGCCGGACACGCGGGTCACATTTCTGGATTCGAGCGCGCGCGCGCTGGCGGCGGCCGGGCGCAACATCGCCGCGCTGGGATTAAAAAAAACTGAGCTGGTGCTGTCCGACAACGGGGTCGGCGGCAACGGCTATCACCTGGCGCTTGGCAACGCGCCATATTTTTCGGACTTCCGCATCGCGCGTGTCTTTGCGGAGACCGCGCGTTCGGCCCTGCTGCCGCACGGTGTTTGCATGATGGTCGCCAAATCCGCGCGGCCGCTGGCTGAGATGCAGGAAGAGCTTTTCGGCAACGTCGAGGTCATGCCGCGGCGGGGCTACGGGGTTGTGCGCAGCGTGTGTCCGGCGGGAGCTGTTCAATCAAGATGAAGAATACCGGATGAGAGATCGCATAATAAATTATCGTATGGCAATGTGCGATCGGAAAGTGTAAAAATACCGACTTTCAAATGACATGAAACACTTGAAGGCGATTGGAGAAGGTGGGCGTATGGCGGTAACGGTCAACGGGGTCGAAATCAGCGCGGAGGCGATTCAGGAAGAGGTGGATGCGCTGCGGGAAGATTATAAGAATTATATTCGGCAAGAAGGCGGCGTTCATAATGAAGCGCAGCTCCGCGAGTGGGCGATTGAAGATCTGATCGAGAACCATCTGTTTCGCGAGGCGGCGATCGCGTCACAGCCCTTGCCGTCAGAAGAGCGGGTGCGCAATGAGCTGGTGGCCAACAGCGCTTTGTACGATAAGCTGCCGGAGGATCAGAGTCTCGCGCGGGCCAGCGCGGCGCTGCAGCAGCGGCGGATGATGAAAGAGATCCGCAAGGGTGCAAAGGCGCCGGATGAGCTAGCCGTGCGGGCGTACTATGACGAGCACCCGGAAGTGTTTGTGGCGCCTGAAGCCTTAATGCTGTCGCACATATGCCGTTTTGTGAAAATGGGCGACAAGGCGCAAATTTATCTGGATTTATTGGCTCTGAAATCGGCTCTGGAAAATCGGCAGACTGACTGGGATTCGGCTTTGCCGGCCCACTCTGACACTTACGGTAAAGACTACGGGATGTTCGCGAGGGTGGTGCGCGGTGACATGCCGCAGGAGGCGGAAGACAAAATTTGGAAACTGGGCGAAGGCGCGGTGAGCGACGTGATCGATTTAGGGATGGACACTTTGCACCTGTTCAAGGTCATGCAGCGGTTCGAGTCGAGAAAGCTAAAGTACAACGAAGTTAAAGATGAATTGAGAAAGAATATGTTTGAAGAAGCCTGCGCGGATCTGGTTTATGCCAAGCTGGACGAGCTTAAGGCGGCGGCGGTCATTGATCGCGGGCAGTAGTCCCGGGCACCGCAGGGATCGCAGGTTCTGCCGCGCCCTCTTTTTCCGGCAAGGATTCGGCGGTGTCGGGCGCCTCGGACGGCCCGGCCAAGATACGGATGTCCTCGCCGTTCTCTGATGGCGCCGCCGCATTTGCCTCCGGGGTTCTGACAACTTTTCCGGAGTTGTCCGAGATTTCTGCCGGGGCGGTCGTATACGCGGCACGGTGCCACAATAATAAGAGCAGCCACAGCGTCAGGACGGCCCAGAGTAAAGCCTCCTTAAACCGGGTGGCGCGTCGGATATCCTTGGCGTGCTCTTCGGTGATCGTTTTCGACTGGTAGGCATCCAGTTCAAGCAGCTTGCGGTTGCGCCGCAAACGTATGCGCGGGCTGGACTGCTCCTCGGGGTCGTCGTCGTTCTCGGCAAAGTCCATGACCGTGCTGAGCGAGGTGTCGAAAGGGCATACGCACAGCGGCATCAGGCCGTCAAGCATGCGGATGATGTCATTGATGGCATCTTCCCAGGTCCGGTAACGCAATTCCGGTGTTTTCATCATCAGTCGCCGCACAAACCACGAGAAATCCTCCGGGATCCGCGTATTTAGCAGGTGCGGCGGCGGCAATTGGCCGTGCAGGTGCGCGTTCAGTATCGCGACAACATCTTGGCTCTCAAAAGGGGCTTGTCCGGTGGCCATGTGATAACAGACAGCGCCCAAGGCGTACATGTCTGAGGAGGTGGTGAGTGTGCTCGATCGCTGGACTTGTTCTGGCGACAGGAAACAAGGCGTGCCGACGATGTGGCCGTCGTCCATCGAATACGCGAATGCGTTGTTGTCGGCCAGGATGGCCAGGCTGAAATCGGTTATCTTGGCGATTCCCCGCGAGTCCAGCCGGATTGTGGCGCTTTTAAGGTTGCGGTGGACAATGCGCTCTGAAGACCACATTTGGTCGATGGCCCGCGCGATCGACCAGGCGATTTTCAGTATCTGTTCAACGGGCAGTGGTCCTTGCCGGTCGACTAGTTCCTCGAGGGTCGGGCCGTCGACGTGCTCCGCGACCACATAATTCAAATCCCCGTCGCTCACGATATCGAAGACAGCAGCCAGACCGTCGGTCTTGATGCGGGCAACGCTGCGTGCGATTCTCAGGAAACAGTCGAGAGACAAAGGGTCGGCGGCGGCTTCCGGTTTCAGTATGCGGAGTATGACGGTGCGGTCCAGCGCGGTTTGGACCGCTTCCCATGCGATAATGCGGCTGGTCTCATGGATCTGTGCGACCAGTCGGAAACCATGTTGTTCAATCGCTTTTGTGTTCACGCGGCCTTTATATCAGGGAGTGGTTTCTTGGAAGAAGGATATTGATAGCAGATTTGGCATCCGCTTGAAAGTACACAATCGCGCAAGTTGGCGGTCCGTCCGGGCACGTCTGCCTGGCGCGCCGTGCAACGGGTCGTAAAACGCTGATGGCTGGCACAGCGGACTTGACCGTACGCCGGGCAGAATGGTAAAGTTTTAAACAATTCGTGTTAATTGATAATATCGTTGAAAGGGCAGGGCTATGAAAAGACGTGAGTTCCTCTCGGTCACGGCGGTTGCCGGTGTCGGAGCGGCGTGTGCGAAACGCGGGGATGCGGCTGAGGCCTGCAGCGACGCGGCCATGCCGAAGCTGGTGCCGCCGGCGCAGCCCGCGCAATTGAACCTGTGCCTGCAGTGGGGGGGCATACCTGGCGGCGAGATGGCGCAGAAGCTGGATTTTCTCGAGGCCAACGGGTTCGCGGCGGTGGAGATCCCTTCGGGCGAATGGCCGATCAAGAACGGGGAAGAGCTGAAGCAATCGCTCAGCAACCGGAAGCTGTTCATCGCCACGGCGTGCGGGCCGAGCGACTTCTCGTACGCCGAGGAGGCGAAGCGCGAGGCCGAGGTGCAGAAGTTCCTGCCGGTCATCGAGGCTCTGGGCGCGATCGGGTCGGTCGGCCTGATCATCTGTCCGGCGCGCGGCAAGCTGAGCGAGCCCGGGCATTTGAGCGGCAAGGAACTGCGCAAGGATTTTGTGGAGAACACCGGCAAGCGTCTGGCGGAGCATGCGGCCAAGCATAACACCTCGATCGTGCTGGAGCCGCTGCGCCGCAACGAGACGCCGTTCCTGCGGCAGGTGGCTGACGGCGCGCGCATGGCGGCGGACATCGGGCCGGGCGCGACGGTCATGGGCGATTTCTGGCACATGCAGCTTGAGGAAACCAGTTTCATGGGCGCCTTCCTGTGCGCCGGCAAGCTGCTGACGCACGTGCATATAGCCGGGCTCAAGGAGCGCATCATCCCCGGCGTCCATGCGCAGGCGGACAATTATGTGGACGGCTTTAAGGGGCTCAAGCTTCTTGGTTACCGCGGGGCCGTGAGCTTCGAGGGCGGGTGGCCGAAAAATCCGGCTGACCCCAAGAAAGGCCTCCCGGAAGAGGAGCGCTTGCGGCTGATCCGCAACATGGCGTCGATGCTGCGCGAGCAGTGGGCGATGGCGTAGGGGAATGCATTAGTGCGTTAGTGTGTTATTTTTAGTTGGGTAGTTAGTTGGCGGGTTATTAATCAGGGAGAGAGAAATGCAAAACCGTAGAGAGTTCATCAAAGGGTCAGGTGTGTTCACGGCGATGATGGCGGCGGCGCCTAGCATTGTTGTAGGACAGGGGGCAGCGAGGGTCTTCAAGGTGGGTATGATCGGCGCGGGCGGACGCTGCATGGGCGCGGCCGCGCAGATCATCGAGGCGGCCCGCAACCTGGGGCACGAGGCGAAAATCGTGGCGGTGTGCGACTTCTTCGAGGATCGTGCGAAGGGCGCGGCCAAGAAGTATGGCGTGGCCGAGAACAAGGTGTGGTGGGATGCGAACAGCTACAAGAAGGTGGTCGCCGATCCAGAAGTCGAAATCATCGTGACTGCGACGCCGCCTGCCTTCCGCCCGGTGCACGTCGAGGCGGCGGTCAAGGCCGGCAAGCACGTTTTCGCTGAAAAGCCGGTGGCAGTGGACGGGCCCGGCATCCGCCAGTTCCTTGCGGCGGCGAGACTTGCCAAAGAAAAGAAGCTCGCGCTCGTAGCTGGCTCGCAGCGCCGCCACCAGAAGGGGTATCTCCTGCAGGCGCTGGCGTTGCAGCAGGGCAAAGTCGGCAACGTGCTGGGCGGCGCGGTCTACTGGAACGGCACGGTGCCGTGGGTGCGCAACCGCGGCGACAAGAACAACGCCGCGTATTTGGCGAGCAACTGGGTGAACTGGACGGAGATGAGCGGCGACCACATCGTCGAGCAGCATGTCCACAACATCGACGTGGCGAACTGGTTCATCGGGCGCTATCCGCGCACAGCGGGCGCATTCGGCGCGCGCATGCGGCGCGTCTCGGGTAACCAGTATGACTTCTTCGGCGTGGACTTCGACTACGGCAACGGCATCCACATCCACAGCCAGTGTCGCCAGATCGGCGGGACAAGCAGCTTCGTGGGCGAAATCTTCCGTACGGAGGAGTTCGAGATTTCCGGCGGCGGCAAGATACAGAAGGTCGGCGGCGAGGCACTCACCTTGGGCGGCGACAAATACGAGCTGAACGGCAACGTGTACAAGATCAAAGAGGGCAACCCGTACGTGCTCGAGCACGAAAACCTGTTGCGCGGGCTTCTCGGGGAGATTCCCGTGATGAACGAGGGCGAAAATATCGCGATGGGCACGGCCTGTGCGATTATCGGGCGCATCTCGGCTTACACGGGCCAGACTGTGCGCATGTCAGACATTCTGGAGAATCAGAAATCGCCCTTCTACAGCCTCGAGTGTAAGCCGACATGGAAAGACTTCGAGGACGCGTGCGCGGCCAACGGCGATGTGCCGATGCCTGAATGCAGTGACGAACAGTTCCCGCGGCCTGGCAAGCCCTGGGGCAAATAAGTGGTCGCCACCGGCCAAAATGAAAGCGCGGCGCGGGCGGGAGCCCGCGCCGTTCTTTTTATGCGTCCGCGCAGAGCGGCACGTGCCTGAACGCGACGCCGTCGAAAAGCCCCTTGTCGGTGAGCTTCAGGTTAGGGATCACAGGCAGGGCCATGAAGGAGAGGGTCATGAAAGGCGCTGCGAGTCCGGAGCCCAGCTCTTTGGCGCGGCGGTCGCACTCCGCGTAGCCGCGCGCCACAAGCTCGGCCGGTTCCGTTGAAATCAATCCCGCCAGCGGCAGGGGCAGGCGCGCCAGCGGCTGACCGCCGGCGTCGGCCACGGCCAGCCCGCCTTTGCAGTTGACCACCGCGTTGATCGCGCCGGCCAGCGCGTTGTCGGAGACCCCGGCTGCGACGATATGGTGCGAGTCGTGGGCCACGCTGGAGGCGATGGCGCCGCATTTGAGCCCGAACCCTTGGGCCAGCGCCACGGCTGGCGGCGCGGGGGTGTAACGGTTATAGACGACCAGCTTGACGATGTCGCGGCCGGTGTCCGCGACGACGGCGCCCTCTGAAAGCGAGGGCGGGAGGGTCAGATGGTCGGTCAGCAGCAGGCCGTCATGGACGCCGATGACTCTGACTCTGTTTGCGCCGCGGGCCGGTATGCGCAGGGCTTCCGGCGCGAGCGGCTGAGCGGCGAAGCGGTTGCGGATTTCGGGGGCGCCTTGCGGGAGCAGGGAGACGCCTTCACGCGCGACCAGCCGTCCGCGCAGCCAGACCTCGCGCGGGCGGAACTCGTCCAGGTCGTCCACGATCTGGAAGTCGGCGGTGTCGCCGGGCTGCAGCAGACCCAGCGGCAGGCGGTAGTGCCGGACCGGATTGACGCAGGCGGCCCTGATTATGTTAGGCAGCGGGACGCCTTGGCGGCGGGCGGCGGCCGCGATGCGGTTGATATGGTCTTTCAGCAGGTCGTCGGGGTGTTTGTCGTCGCTGCAGAACATGCACATGTCCGGGTGTTCGGCGAGCAGCGGCAGGAATTTCTCGAACTGGCGCGCGGCGGAACCGTAGCGGATCAGGATCTTCAAGCCGGCCGCGATCTTTTCGCGCGCCTCCGCCGGGCAGAGGCTTTCATGGTCGGTGGCGATGCCGGCGGCGGCATAAGCCCGCAGGCTGCCGCCGGTGAGGCCTGGTGCGTGGCCGTCAGCCGGCAGCCCGCGCCTGTGCGCGGCGGCGAGTTTGGCAAGGACGGACGGGTCTTTGTTCAATACGCCGGGCACGTTCATCATCTCGGCCAGGTGGGTGACGCCCGGCATGTCCAGCAGGCTTTCGACCGCCTCCGGCCCCAGTTCCGCGCCGGCGGTCTCGAAAGGCGTGGCGGGCACACAGGAAGGTACGCCGAAGCCGAACACGAAAGGGGTTTGGCCGGCCAGACGCAGCATCAGTTCCACGCCCGGCCGGCCCAGGACGTTGGCGATCTCGTGAGGGTCAGCCACGGCGGCGAGCGTACCGTGCACCACAGCCGCGCGCGCGAAAGCGGCGGGTGTGAGCATCGAGCTTTCCAGATGGACGTGCGAGTCCACGAAGCCAGGCAGGATAAAGCCCCTGTCCGGATTGTCGGCAGGGGTGACGGACTCGATCAGGCCGGTTTCTGAAATAGCGACGCGCGCGCCGCCGAGTTTTTGTTTGGCAGGGTCGAAAAGCGTGCCGCTTACGATATGTGGCATAAGCACCTCCGCGTGCCTGTTTAGAAGTTGGCCGGGGCTTGCATGTGTCCATAAGACGCCGGATCCGAAGAACATTTAAACGCGAATGAGGGAAAAAAGCAAGATAGCGGAATTGAAACGCCGCGATTCACGGCGCTTGAACTCGCCTCAGGTTTTTGGCAGAATTAACGCCCAAATGGTGAAAGCAGGTTCTGCCATTAAGGTTGAGGCTCCGGCCAAGATAAACCTGACGCTGGAGATTTTGGGAAAGCGGCCGGACGGTTATCACGAGCTGCGCAGCGTCGTGATGCCAATAACTCTTTCAGACAGCCTCTCCTTGACCTCCACATACGCGCAAACCGTGATAACCGTGACTTCCGAGGCGGGCGTGGATGTGAGTAAACTCTGTCCCGCCGACAAGAACCTCGCTTTCCGTGCGGCGCGCCTGATGCAGGAGCGGTATCGGGTGGACGCCGGGGTGCGCATCCACATTCACAAGCGCATTCCGATCGGCGGCGGCCTGGGCGGCGGCAGCGCCGACGCGGCGGGGGTGATCCGGGGGCTTGACCGGCTTTGGGGACTTGGCGCCCCGTCGGCAGAACTGATGGCGGTCGGCGCGGAGGTGGGCTGCGACGTGCCCGCGCTTGTGCATGGCGGGGCGGTGCTGATGGAAGGGCGCGGCGAGCGGGTCAGCGGTTTGTTTTGCGACGGGCCGCTGGCGGCTGGCGACGGGTTCTGGCTGGTGCTGGCGAATCCCGGAGTGATGTGCTCCACACCTGAGATTTTCAGAAAGTGGAGAGCGGGCTTGACGGTTGGCCACACGATTCTCCATAATATGGTTTCTTCTATCCGGGCCAGCGACGTGTCGGCTGCGGCGAAGGCGCTTCACAACGGATTGCAAACGGCGGTGTACGAAAGTTTCCCTGTAATCGCCAGAACAGCCAGGCTGCTTGAAAAAGCGGGCTGTTTGGGAGTTTTGCTTTCCGGGAGCGGCGCTTCCGTCTTTGGTCTGGTGCGTGACGAAATCCACGGACAGGAGGTAAGCCGGAAACTGGAAGCCGGCTTATGGCACGTTGTGGTGCGAACCTGCCCGGTGGTGTAATGGCAGCACAAGAGACTTTGACTCTCTCAGAGGTGGTTCGAATCCACCCCGGGCAACCATTATGATTGTTTTTGGTTTGAATGAGCGGAAGGCGACGATGACATCATGATAGTTTTTTCTGGAACAGCTAATCAGCCTCTGGCCGGAAAGATCATGTCCTTTTTGGGAGGGCGGCTGGGGGACATAAGCATACGCCGGTTTCCGGACGGCGAGACCCACGTGAAGATCGTCGACAACGTGCGCGGCATGGATGTCTTTATGGTCCAGCCGATCTGCCGGCAGCCGAACGAGATGCTGATGGAGCTGCTGATCATGATGGACGCCGCCCGCCGCGGCTCGGCTTCGCGCATAACCGCCGTCTTGCCTTATTACGGTTACGCGCGCCAGGACCGCAAGGATCAGCCGCGCGTTCCGATCACAGCGAAGCTGGTCGCCAACCTGCTGGTGGCGGCGGGGGCCAACCGCGTGCTGACCATGGACCTGCATTCGCAGCAGATACAAGGATTTTTTGATATCCCCGTCGACCACCTGTACGCCGCGCCGGTGATGGTGAAGCACCTGCGCGAAATGAAGCTGAATAAGCCGCTCGTCGTGTCGCCCGATACCGGAGGGGCAAAAGTGGCTTACGCTTATTCACAAATGCTGGGCGCGGGCCTGGCGATTGTGGCGAAGCAGCGCGTGGGAGACGCGGAAGTGGACGCCTTCAGCGTCGTAGGCGACGTCGAGGGCTGTGATGTGATCATGGTTGATGACATGGTCACGACCTGCGGCACGCTGTGTGCGGCAGCCAAGATCCTGAAGGAGCACGGCGCCGCCTCCAT
>CAYRZP010000002.1:21426-44367 GCA_964428885.1 uncultured Lentisphaeraceae bacterium | reverse complement strand
GTATCAACTTTTTCATGCGCCTGTAGGCTACAGGCGAACGGCTCCGAAGCCGACACTTTTTTGAGAAATTTTAGGGGTTGACTGTTTTCGCCCCCCCCCCGCATAATAAGTGCCAATCATGGGAACCGGTATGTCACCGGTCAAGCCTATGGGATGCTAGTGAATGAAAGTCAAAATACCGAAGGAAATGATTGCCGCCACGGCAGTCGTGTTTGCCACCCTGTCATTTGCGAACGGTGAAGCCGTGGCGCAGAAAGTCCGGTCGCTTGCTGTCAAGCCGGGCGACGATCTCGGCGAGGCGCTGATAAAGCTCCGCGCGGCGCGTCAGCCGGGTGAACGCGGAGAGATCGTCTTTGAAGACGGCGTCTACGAATTCACGAAGACGCTCCTCCTCGGGAAGGAGGACAACGCCGTCACCCTGCGGGCAAAGAACCCCGGCAAGGCGATCATGATGGGCGGCTGGCGCTTCAAGGGCTCGGATATGAAGCCGGTCAAGGACGCGCGGCTTCTCAAGCGACTGCCCGAGTCGGTGCGCGGCAAGTGCGTCGCGATCGACATCCCCGAGGGCATCTACACCAACCGCTTCTATTTCACGAAGTACGAGCAAGGTGGAAGTTTCTGGCACGTCCAGGCTAAGTATCCGATCTTCACGGTCGACACCAGCTATCAGCGCATCGCGCACTGGCCGAACGGACGCGAACGCTTCTGGTGGTCGCAGGATACCGTAAAGTGCGAAGAGCGCGTGATCAAGGACGCTAAAGGCAGGGAGACGAAGAATATCACTTCGACGCTCAAGGTGCCGCGCGCGAAGACCTGGGATCTCGATCATTCCGAGGCGTTCCTCTTCGGCTGCGTCACGGGCTGGGGCTACGAGGCGGGCGTTTGCAAGCTGGCCCGCGACCCGAGCGGCGATCCCGAGAAACTCAAGGTCAGCAGCAGGCTCGCCTGCAACACCTACAGCCGCGGTGTCTTTCTCAATCTCCTTGAGGAGATCGACGAGCCGGGCGAATGGAGCTTCGACACGCTTGCGCGCAAGCTTGTTCTCTATCCGCGCGATGATTTCCGGCCGGACTCGCTCTGCGCGGTCGCGACGATGGAGGCGCCGTTCCTGAAGCTGAGGGGCGACGGCATCCGCGTCGAGGGCATGGTCTTCACCGCCAAGGCTGGCGAACACGCCGTCGTCCTCGACAACTGCCGCTACGCGGTCGTCGCGGGCTGCACGTTCAGCGGACTCCACCGCGGCGTGACGGTGAACGGACGGAACAACACGATCCTCTCCTGCGATTTCAAGTGGCTTCAGGACAACGCGTCGACGTTGATGGGCGGCGTCGCCAAGACGCTCGAGTGCGGCCGCAACACGGTCGAGAACTGCTCGTTCGAGGAGTTCGGCGCGATCAGCGGAGGCTACGCCGACGCGGTCATCGTCGAAGGCTGCGGCAACGCCGTGCGGCATTGCGTGATGCACGGGGCCCTCGGCCACGCGATGGATATCCGCGGCTCGGAGAACCTGGTCGAATACTGCCGCATCTACGACGTCTGCCGCGATCACGACGATTCCGGCGCGGTCTACGCCAACGGCCCGGTCAGCTACGGTTCGGTGCTGCGCTACAACGACATCGGCACGTCCGTCGGCATGTCGAGCGGCATCTACCTCGACGACTTCTGTTGCGGCGTCACGCTCTACGGCAACATCCTGCGCAACGTCGGTCACTTCGGCGTGTTCCTGAGCGGCGGACGCGATCTCACCGTCGAGAACAACCTCTTCACCGCCTGCTGGGGCGGCATCCGCCTCGACAACCGCGGGCTCTTCTGGGATGCCTGGAAGGACAAGGGAAAATACTGGTCGTGGATGTGCACGCACTTCGGCCTCACGAATGCCTCGCCGTTCGCGGTGAAGTATCCGCGCATGACGCAGTGGATGGCGAAAGACGGCACGAATATGCTCACCGGCCCCGTGGACAACACCTACAAGAACAACCTTTTCGTCGACAACGAGGGCCTCTCGACCTCGTTCCTCGTCTGCCTCTCGCGCGAGATCCCCGAGGGCCGCACCACGTTCAAGGGCAACCTCGCGGTGCGCACGAAGGGCCTTCAGCCCGGCAAGAACGACATGGCGTCGGGCGATTCCAAGAAGGTTCCGGACAACAAGCACACCCAGAAGCCTGGCCCGAACTACACCTACACGCGCGCGTTCGAAGTGCGCGCCGACGGCAAGTTGGACGGCAGGTGCGAGCGCATTCGCGTCCTCGACGGCACGCCCGAGCAGCCGATCGACCTCGGGTTCGTGAACCTGCCGAAGGACAGGGCCGATCTATCCGACTTTTATTGGGACCAGCAGGGCTGGGTCGACGAGGACAAGCTGCGCGCGAAGCGCGAGAAGGGTTACGAACAAAAGCCCTACGAGGTCGGCGACCTCTCGCTCAAGCCCGATGCGCGGCTGCTCAAGGAGATGCCCGATTTCCGTCCGATCCCGTTCGCCAAGATCGGCCTCTACCGCGACCAGTGGCGGACCGATCCGGCGCTGCGGGAAAAGCCTGAGCCCGACCCGATGCCCGTCAACACGAGCTGGTGGAAGCTCTGGTAGTCAGGAGATCCCAATGAGTCACGCATGTGCACAGGCGCTTGTGCTGGCCGTCAGCCAGATCGCCGTTTCGGCGCTTGTCGCCGATTCGACGTTGCCCGCGAAGGGGACTGCGGCGGAACGCTGGCCCATGTTGCGTTCCTACCGGGCGGAGACATCCCGCCGGGTGAAGATGCCGGTCGGCGGCATCGGCACGGGTACGATTTCGCTTTCCGGCACAGGCGGGCTCGTCGACTGGGAGATCCGCAACAGACCCGACAAGGGTTGGACGCCCTGCCGGGACGCGGTTCATCCCGCGTTCCTCGTGCGCGCAGAGAACATGAAGGGAGTCGTCGTCGCGCGGTTGCTGGAGGGCCCTCTCGACAAGTCGCTGTACGAAGGCGACCGAGGGTGTGCGGCGCCGAACCACGGCTATCCGCGCTTCCGCGACTGCACATTCCGCGCGGCGTATCCGCTGGCGGAGGTCGAACTGGCGGACAGCGCGGTGCCGGTCGCCGCGCGGCTGGAGGCGATGAATCCGCTCGTGCCGGGTGAAGTCGAGGCGAGCGGGCTGCCCGTCGCGCTTCTCCGATGGAATCTCACCAACGTGTCGTCCGAACCCCAGAAGGTCTCGCTCCTCGCGGCTATGCCGAATCCGTCCGAGGGCAAGCTCAGTCAATCCCGCGTGGAGGCGGGCGGTCTCGTGGGCGTCGGGTTCCGCGGCACAGGCGACGAGCGGGCGGAGTGCGACATGAACCGCGGCGAGTTCGTGGCGGCCGTCGCGGCCGATGCCGGTGCGGTGACGGTCGCCTCGTGCGTCCGCCATGCGGGCTGGAACGACGGACTCGACCAGCTTTGGCGGAAGTTCGTCGCGCGGGGCGAAGTTGCCGAAGCGGCGACCAATGCCCCCGGCCGCGTCGGCGCCTACGGCACGGTCTGCGTGTCCCTGAGGCTCGCGCCGGGCGAGACTCGGCGCGTGCCGTTCGTTCTCGCGTGGCGCTTCCCCCACCGCCATGCGTGGAATTCAGCGGACGATCCGCGCACCTTCCCCGCGGCAACGGACGTCGGCAACCGCTTCTGCGTGACCTATCCGTCCGCGCTGGCGGCCGCTACGGCGTTCTGGGCGGACGCGGAGGATCTGGAGCGGCGCACGGTCGCATTCGTCCGTTCCGTGACAACGGCGCGGGGCGTCCCGGACGAGGTGAAGGAGGCCGCCCTCTTCAACCTTTCCACCCTGCGTTCGCAGACGTGCCTGCGCACGGCTGACGGGCATTTCTTCGGTTGGGAGGGCTGTTACGACCGGCAGGGCAGCTGCTTCGGCAGTTGCACGCATGTCTGGGGCTACGAGCATGCGCTGGTCGACCTCTGGCCGACGCTCGCGAAAGACATGTGCGAGCTACAGTTCGGCGCGTCTATGACGACGAACGGGCTAATCAACTTTCGCATCGTCCAGCCGATCGCCACGCGCGGACGGGATCACGGGCTCGCGGCAGCGGACGGGCAGATGCAGTGCGTGCTCAAGGCCTTCGAATGCTGGACGCGCACGGGCGACGCGGCTTGGATGAAGCGGCTCTGGCCGAACATCCGCACGGCGATGACCTTCTGCTGGCTGCCGGGCGGCTGGGACGCAGACAAGGACGGCGTGATGGAAGGCTGTCAGCACAATACGATGGATGTCGATTACTACGGGCCGAACCCGCAGATGGAGTTCCTATATCTAGCGGCTCTCAAGGCGGCGGCGGCCATGGCGACGGCAGCCGGCGACAGCGAGTTCGCCGCGACCTGCCGCAACCTGGCGGCGAAAGGCAGCGCGTGGACCGAAAAGAACCTCTTCAACGGCGACTACTACGAGCACAAAGTGCGGAGCGCCCGCGGCACGTGGCTGAAGGGCACAAAGGCAGGCTGGCACGCCATCGGCGACCCGGATGACCCCGATTTCCAGCTCGCGAACGGCTGTCTCGTCGACCAGCTCGTGGGCGACTACGCGGCCCGGACGGTCGGACTCGGAGCCGTGGCGGACCCTGCGCACGCGCGCCGGGCGACCGAGTCGATCCTGAAACACAACCGCCGCGAGCCGGACGCGCCCGTCTTCAACCACATGCGTGACTTCACGCTCGCCGGGGAGCGTTCGCTCATGATGGCGTGGTATCCGCCGGAACGCCGGCCGAAGACGCCGTTTCCGTATTATTCCGAGACGATGACGGGGTTCGAGTACGTCGTCGCCGCATGGCTCGCGGAGACAGGCGACCTTGCTGCGGCGGCGGAGGTCGTGCGCGACATCCGCAACCGCTACGACGGCGAGAAGCGCAATCCGTTCGACGAGGCGGAGTGCGGCCATCACTACGTAAGGGCGCTCGTCTCATGGACCGTTTTCCGGGCTTTCGAGAAAGAATCGGCAGAAAAAAAACAAAAAGAAGGATAAAAGATGAACAAATCGGTGACACTGGCCGCATTGACGGCGTTGGCGGCGTGTGGCGTCCGGGCGGGCGCGGAGAAATTAGAGAAGAACGCAAAGGGCGAGCCGATCGGCTGGTCGCTCTACGACGGCAAGGTGCTCGTCAACGCGAACATCCGCGGCGAATTCCAGCGTCTGTTCAAAGACGCGGTGGTGTCGAACGACATCTCGATGACCGTGAAGTCCACGGCGAACGCGGCGCTCGTGAAGGCCGTGTTTCCGAAGGCGACCGAGCCGCGTCTTCAGATCGACTACGGCTTCGGCTTCTCGCCCGCCGCGCACGTCACCGTGCGGCGTCCTGACGATTTCACGATCGAGTCCTGGGTGGACGACAAAGGCGAGCGAACCTACTTCTACTCGCGCATGTCGATCCCGTTCCAGCGCCCGGGCGTTTTCGCGAACGGCCGGCACTTCGTCTGGACGCGTGACATCGACGGCAAGCCGCCAGCCGGCTACTTCCACGAGTGCTACTGGAGCGAGGCCGGCGACGACATGCAGGTCAAGGTCGCCCGTTCCATGGTTTCCATCGAGGACGCGAAGGCGAAGCTCGATGCGGAGATTCCGGAATTCCTGCCGATCAAGCGCTTCGTGATCGGCGCGGCGCCGTCCAAGGACGCGCCGCAGCCGCCCCCGCCCCCGCCCGAAAAGTCGGTGCTCGAACGCGAGACCGGCATCATCAACCCGACCGCCTACAACATCCAGCGCACGATGAAGACGCTCGAGGAAGCCACCGCCGAGAACCCTGCCACGGTGCGCGTCCTGTTCTACGGGCAGTCCATCACCGCACAGGACTGGTCCTTCCGCCTGATGGCCGACCTCCGCAAGAAGTATCCGAACGTGAATTTCATCTTCCGCAACAACGCGATCGGCGGCTACGAGACGCACGCTCTCTGGAGCTGCTGGGAGTGGGACGTGACGCCGTTCTACCCCGACCTCGTCTTCTTGCACGATTACGGCCGGACGGCGGATTACGGCAAGTTCCTGAAGCGCCTCCGCGACACCACCTGCGCGGAAATCATCCTCTGGACCAGCCACATGCGCGGTTCGGGCTGGGGATCCGATCCGGTGGAGCTGACGAAGACGCGCGACGAGCGCTCGCTCGGCATCATCGACGCCGCCGCCAAGTACCACTGCATGCTCATCGACCTCAACCGCAAATGGGCCCGCACGCTCATCGAGAACAAGTGGCCCTCGAACAAACTGCTCGCGGACGGCATCCACCTCAACCCGGCGGGCATCCAGTTCTACAAGCGCTTCATCGAGGAAGAGATCGTGCGGATTCCCGGCGCGGACGGCGACGCGGACGCGACCGGCCCGGTCACGCTGTTCAACCCGACGGACAAGCAGCACGCGAAGTTCTTCAGCGTCCAGAAGGACGGCACGCTCGAGTTCACGTTCACCGGCAACCGCGTGACGGCGGTCTCCGATGGCACGGCGGCGGCTGATCTCGACGCCGAGATCCTGCTCGACGGCAAACCGCTCGCCGGGCAGAAGGAACTCTGGGCGATGTCGCGTCCGTCGTCAGTTATCATGTGGTTCCCCGGCCTTCGCATCGCATGGTTCGACGCGACGCCGATCGAAGAGACCTGGACGATGACGATCCTCCCCAATCCGTCCGGAGACACGCCGGTCAAACTCGAACTTTCGTCGAGCGTCTGGGGCGGCGGAAACAAGTTTCTGCCCGTACGCTACAAGATCGAGGGATCGAAGACCGGGTTTGACGGCGAGGGGTCGAGCCTCGTGAAGAAATTCGTGTCGAAGTCCGGCCGCGTCGTCATCCCCGTCGAGGCGTTCTCTGACTGGCCGGGGTGGCTCCAATCCGCTCCGAAGCCGGGCGACACGATCCAGTGGCACACCTATCCGCTCTTCACAGCCCGTCTCACAGCCCGTCCGGCCGGCACTGAGACGCTGATCCTGCAGGGCTGCGCGAACACCACCCACAAGCTGACGGTCAAACTGCCGAAGGACGCGAAGAGCGGCATCAAGGGCTTCCGCGTCTGGAAGCCGTCGGGCAACCGCCGCGCCTGCAACAACTGGGATGAACTGTAAATGGAGACGGGCCATGTGAAAACGAACACAGCTGAGCCGAGATCCGTGACGAAGATCGTTTGGGGGCGATCATAATCGTCCGCTGATCAGCGGGCAATCGCTAATTCAAGTTGGGGCTGCGCGAGCTGCCACGACAATGTGCATGATAAAGAAAAGGCATGAATAAGATGTTGGTGACAGCCTCAGTTGCAACCCTGACGGTGCTCGGCGTGTCCGCCGCGCACACGGAAAGTCGGCGCGTCCGCAGGCAGGTGGACGCGCTTCACGACAACTGCCTGCTGAACGTCGTCCCCGGTCTTCCCGGACGCATCCCGGCGACAGGCCCATCCATCCTCAAGGCGGTGCTGCCATGAAAAGAGTTATGTGGATGCTGGCCGTCGTGGCGGCGTTTTCTGTGGATCGGGCGCAGGCTCAGGATCTGGACCTTAACGACGATGAGGCGATCAGGCGGATGGATCTGGACGACGGCGAGCAACGCAAGGCCGAGGAGGCCAATCTCCGCAAGACGCCGCCGGTGACGGTCGTCGACCTGAACTTCGATCACGAGGACCCCAAGAACCGCCATTCGTCCCATGGCTGGGGCATCGGCTGGGGCGGACGCAAGAAGCTTCAGTGGGATATCGTCCCCGGCTACGGCGACAAGGGCGGGGCACTGCTGATCAACGTTCAGGCGATCGCGGGCTTTCCGCTGCAGCTCTGGTACGGCGGCATGCGGCTCGCGAAGGGCTGCTGGTATAAGTTCCAAATTAAGGTGAAGGGGTTCGACTGCCCCTCGACCTTCCACTTCGGCGCACGGCAGCTGCCCGCCCCCTGGGGCACCTACGGTATCGGCGGGATGGATATCAAACCGACGAACGAATGGAGGGAGTATGTCGGCTACTACCAGGCAACGGACAGTGAGAACGTTTCCGTCTGGATCGAAACCGGCAGCCCCGGCTGCTTCGCGATCGACGAGCTCAAGGTCGAGCAGTTCATTTATGATCCGCGTCCGCCCGCCCCTCCGTTCAAATCGAATCCGGTGGTCGAGGGGAACCTGATCCCCCAGCCCTCCTGCGAAACGGCGCACACGACCTTCTGGGCCGATTCGATCTTGTCCGGCAATGTCGACAGCGACTGGGAGGATCCGCGCTTCTCGCGGGTCGGGGAGGCTCATGAGGGACGGTTCGCGATGCGCCTTCCCGCGCAGAAAAAGGGCGGCAACCGCCTCGCCGTCGAATCCCGCGCGATTCCCGTCGCGACAAACGAGCCCTACAGCTTCTCCTGCTGGGCGAAAACACCGGAGACGGACGCCGATCTCACGCTCACCATACTGTGCGGCAAGGAGGTCAAATCCTCCCGGGTCGTGCTGAACGGCGGCGAGTGGAAACCGGCTTCGGTCACGATGAAGATGCCGAATTACGCGCGCGAGGTCTCGCTCAAGATCGAGAGCGGCGGACGCGAGATCTGGATCGATTCGCTGCGCTTCGCCTGCGGCAAGCTCTCCCGCAAGCAGACCTGTCAGCCGTCCTATCCCTACGAACTGGACCTGGTGATGGACGTCCCCGAACCGCGGCAGACGCCGAAGCTCGTCAACTGGGGAGAGAAGATTCCGCTCCGGGTCGCGGCGTATCCCGCCGGCGCCGAACCATCCGACGCCGTCATCAAGGCGACGCTTAAGGTCTGGGGCTGGCCGTTCAAGGAGGTTCTCTCGCTGCCGCTGGAGCTTAAGGCCGGCGTCGAGCAGCATCTGAAGATCGACCCGCCCTGCGAAGGGCTCTTCCGCTTCAAGCTCATCCCCGACGACACCGCGCTCGCCGCTGTCGCCGAAAACATCTTCGCACGCATCCCGCCGCAGCGCGGTTATGGCATCGAGGGCGGCATGGGCGGACATCTCCGCACCACGCCGTTCAACGCCGACTACTACAGCCGAATCGGCCTCTGCTGGGAGCGCAACCACGACTGCACCCCGATCACCAACCAGGGCTGGGGCAACCCGAAGAAGGGTGAGTACCGCTGGGCGGATGACGTCATCGACGGCTTCCTTGCGAAGGGCATCCACTTCCTCGGCATGCCCGACTACCCCGGCTCGGCGCTCACGATCACAAACATCGTCCGCCGCCAGAAGGCTCAGCCGACGAAGGCGACGGAGAAGGCGGATATGGACAAGGCGATCAACGGCAAGGTCGCCACTGATTCTCTCGCGGATTTCGCCGACGAAGAGATGATGAAGAATCTCGCCCGGCGTACCGCCGCCGCGCAGGACAAGGTCACCACCGACAAGGACGTGAGGATCATCGACGTCGACATGATGTACGACTGGTGCAAGGCCGCGGCGGAACACTACAAGGGCCGCATCGACCACTGGGAGGTCTGGAACGAACCATACATGGACTACTTCTTCGACTGGCGCGGCAACGACTTCATGAAGGTCTTCCGCAGCTGCGCGAAGGGACTCCGGGACGGCAATCCCGACGCCAAGGTCGGCGGCTGGTGCTGCGTGTTCGATCCGTGCTACGTGAACTGGGTGAATGGCTGGGCGAAGAAGACACCGGTCGAGGAGAAGCCCGATTTCAACACGACCCACTTCTACCACAACTGCCTGCCGGCGGACGGACAGCTCGGCATCGAGGAGACCGTGAAGGGCCTGACCGATCTCGGCGACCGCTCGTCGGGCGTTCTCTGGAACACCGAAGGCAACATGCGGGGGGGCTCGCCGAGCTTCTACTCCCACCGTTTCAATGACGAAGGCGCCGCGAACGAGCTCGCGGTGGGCGTGCGGATCTGGTCCGACTGCTTCTTCGACGGCATCCGGCGTCAGTTCCTCTACATGCAGTTCAACTGCGACGGACCCAACGGCGGCTGCGACCTCGCGGACTTCGACCGCTCACCGAACTTCCGCGCGGTCGGTACCGCGATGTGCGGTTACTACGTCGACACGCTTGATCCCGTCCGCGACATCGAATTCCCCGTCGGCATCAAGCTCCGCACCTTCCAGGGGAAAGGCCGCACGGTCGTGTTGATCTTCGACGACCTCGTGGAACTCGGATATCCGACGTTCGACCCCGCGAAGATCCCCGCCGGCTGCATCGTCAAGGATTCCAGCGGCACGGATATGAAGGAGAAACGCAGTCTTGTCCGCGCCCCCTATTTCATCGTGTCCGAAAAAATCGGGCCCCGAGAACTTGCCGCGGCTGTCATCGCCGCCACCAACATCAAACCCCGCGAATAATGAACGCGTTCCCGTTACATCTACTCGTTCTGGCCGCGGCCGTGTGTGTTGCCGCCAACCTGCTGGCGGACGGACGTGTCGGTATGGGCGGACAGCGGTCCGTTCTCGCGCGGGCGGACAAGGCCATCGTTTACGCTTGTGGCATGATACAGTGAATCAACTTTACAAAAGTCAAAAATGAAAACGACGACAATGCTCATGATGTCCGCGCTGTCCGCATTTGTGGCGGGCGCGGGGGGTGAAAACGGAGCGAAGCCGGTTTCGTTCGAGTATTACGTGAGTCCCGCCGGAGCGACGAACGCCGCATTCACCGCGGCCGAGCCCGGCGCGTGGGATTCGCTGCCCGCGGCGCTGAAGACCGCGCGCGAGAAGTGCAAGAAGGATAAGACGCCGATCGCGGGCGAGACGGTCGTCTTCGCGAAGGGTGAGTACAAGGGGCTTTCCCTAGCGCTTTCAGGTGCGGGCGAGAACATTCCGTTCATCCTGAAGGGCGCGGACGGCAAGGCGAAGAACGTCATCTTCGACGGCACGGACGCGAAGGGACGCGCCTTCACGTTCTCGGTTTCCTTCACGCGCGCGGCGGTTCTGGACATCACGTTCCGCAACTATTCGTCCACGAACGAGAGCGCGGTCGTCGCGCTCGCCGGCAACACCGACAAGCGCACGTCCGTCGCGTTCTCGAACTGCGTCTTCCGCGCGAACCGCACGACCGCGCGTGGCGGCGTGGGCGGTCTCGGCTGCGCGTTCGTCGGCTGCCTCTTCGAGGACAATGTCGCAGGCACGAGCGCCGCGACGATCCTCGGACGGCAGTGGGGCGATCCGCGCACCCGCGCCGAAAACTGCGTCTTCCGCGGCAATGCGGCGCCCGACTACGAGCTCACGTACGACACGTATAACGAGAACGGCAACGCGGACAACACGACGTTCGGCGCCCACATCGTCATGAAGGACTGCACGGTCGAAAGCTGGAGCCGCGGCGTCCCGGGACGGACGGACGGCAAGGCCGGCGTCGACTCGGTCATCGCGAAGCCCGGGGACGACCTTGTCGCCCTGCGCGACCGGCTGCGCGCCGGGCGCACACCCGGCAAGCGCGCGGAGATCGTCCTCGAGGACGGCGTCTACACGATCGAGAAGACGCTCCTTCTCGACGGGCGCGACCTTAACCTCACGGTCCGCGCGAAGAACCGCAACAAGGCCGTCTTCGTCGGCGGCTGGAACTTCCGCGGCAGGGATCTGAAGCAGCTTGCGGACGCGGCGCTCCTGAAGCGCCTGCCCGAGGCGGTCCGCGGCAAGGTCGTCGCGATCGCCGTTCCGGAGTGCGTGGCGACAAACCTTGTCGGCTTCAGTAAGGGCGGCTGCGGCGAAAAGCCGGTCCTCTCGGTCGACGGCGCGTGGATGACGCCCGCGAGCTGGCCGAACGGACAGCGCGGCTGGATGTGGATGACGAAGACCAACATGGTGAACACGGTCACGCATCCGAAGCTCGACGCGAAGGGCGCACCGGTTCTCGGCGCGGACAAGACGCCGCTCATGAGCACGAACTGCGTCATCGCGACGCTGACGGGACGCGAGGCGAAGTGGGACACGTCCGCCGCGGACATCTGGATCTTCGGCTTCCAGGGCGGCTGCGACTACGCGACTGGCTGCTCGCGCATCGCGGGCTACCTGCCCGAGAAGGGCGGACTCGTTGTGGACGGCATGTCGAGCATCTGGTGGGGCAACACGCAGCGCTTCCGCTTCATGAACGTCTTCGAGGAACTCGACGAGCCGGGCGAGTGGTGCTATGACCGCAAGACGAAAACGCTCGTTCTCTATCCGCTCGCCGGCTTCAACGCCGATTCGCTCGTCGCGCTCGGCACGAAGAAAGACGCGTTCTTCGACATCCGCGGCGACAGCATCCGCATCGAGGGTCTCACCTTCACGGCGAAGCGCGGCGGCGTCTGCGTCGCGATCGGGTACGGACGTGAAAACGAGGTCGCGGGCTGCCGCTTCACGGCGGTCAACCTCGGCGTCAACCTGCGCGGACACCGCAACGGCGTCCTTTCCTGCGATTTCATCGGTGTGCAGGGCAACTGCATCTCCGGCCGCAGCGGCAAGCCGCGCAACCTCGAATACGGCGAGCTTTACGCGGTGAACTGCCTCTGCGAGAACTTCGGCAACTTCCGCGAGGGCTTCGCGAACGGCGCGATCCGGATGGACGGCTGCGGCAACAACATCCGCCACTGCGACGTGCATGGCTCGCTCGAGCACGGCATCGACATGTACGGCTGCAACGACGGAGTGATGGAATACTGCCGCATCTACGACGTGAGCCGCGAGTTCGGCGACTCGGGCGCGGTGTACATGAGCGGCGTCAATTCCTACGGCGCGGTGCTCCGGTACAACGACATCGGCTCGGCGCCCGGCATGTCCAACGGCATCTACCTCGACGACTTCTGCTCGGGAGTGACGATCTACGGCAACATCGTACGCAACGTCGGCTTCTTCGGCATCTTCCTCGGCGGCGGACGCGACCTCACGGTCGAGAATAACGTCGTGACCGCGTCCTGGGGCGGACTCCGCACGGACAACCGCGGCCTCTTCTGGCCCGCGTGGGCGCAGAAGGAAAAGTGCTGGGGCAGCTGGTGCGACATGTTCGGACTGACGAACAACTCGCCGTTCGCGGCGAAGCATCCGCGCTTCACGAAGTGGTGGGAGAACAGCGGCGCGGAGCTCCTCACCGCGCCGATCGACAACGTGTTCCGCCACAACGTGATGATCGACCTCCCGGGCTATTCGAGCTCGATCTTCGTCGCGCTCAAGAAGGACTTCCCGCAGGAGCGTGTCGTCTTCGAGAACAACCTCGCGGTGCGCACGCGCGGTCGCATGCCCGGCTGCTCGGACCTCGCCGGCGGCGACGCCGCGAAGGCGCCGACGAACGAGCACACGAAGGCGATGTCGTCCTCGACGTTCCGCCCGATCGGCCCGGACATCAAGATCCTCGACGGCACGCCGGAGAACCCGGTCGACCTCGGCTTCGTGAAGATGCCGAAGGCGACGTTCGACGCGACCGAATACATGTGGGAAGCGCAGGGCTGGATCGATCCGGCGCGCCTTCGGAAGATGCGCGAGGAGGGCCGCTGCGTGGACGCGGCCGACCTTTCGGGCGACTTCACGCTCAAGCCCGGCGCGCGCCTTCTCGAGGATCTGCCCGGCTTCAAGCCGATTCCCTTCAAGAAGATCGGCCTCTACCGCGACCGGTACCGCACCGATCCCTCGCTTCAGGAAAAGCCTGAACCTGACGACGGCAAGCCCTGGTGGAAGCTCTGGTGAAAGTATGCGCTAACGCCGCAGAATGGAGTTATGCTCAGGAACATTTTCATGCTATCCGCTTTTTGCGTAATTGCCTCGGACTTTATAAATAAGGCCGCGTGGCGCAAGGATCTGCCATGATCTTCCGGCCCGCACATCATCGTCGCCCAATCAAACAAGTATCGGGTTTGCCACCCATGACGGATGAGCTTCTCGCTGCGGTTTTCCTCGTAGCCTGCAAGAAAGGCGAGAGCGACCTGGACTGCAACGAGTATGAGTCCAAGCCCTAGGTGCTATCGTTAAAATGAGGATTAAACATGCTGAATGTTTTTTTTGACAGGAAGACGATTGCGGTTGCGGTGGCCGCGTCGGTGCTTGGCGCGGTGGCGGCGGAGAGACATCTCACGCTCGGCTCGCCATTCACGGATCATGCGGTGCTGCAGCGGGATGAGCTCGTCACCGTGCGCGGCAAGGCGCTGCCGGGTGCGGAAGTTGATGTCTCGTTTGCAGGCAACACGGTCAAGGGCAATGCGGGGGCGGACGGCAAGTGGTGCGTCAAGCTGCCGGCGATGCCAGCGTCCAAAACGCCGCGGAAACTGGTCGCCAGGAGCGGCGCGGAGACGGTCGCTGTCCGCGACATCCTCGTCGGCGAGGTGTGGTTCGCCTCCGGGCAGAGCAACATGGAGATGCCGCTCTGGCACCCCGTGCGCAAGCGCTTCCGGGACAAGATGGGCGGGCTCATGATGCAATGGAGCTCGAACGACAATTTCCGCGTGTGCATGACTTATGCCGAGCGCGGGGTCGCGGGCGCGCCGCGCGATGAGTATCCGCTTCAATGGACGCGCCCCTCGGCAGAGTGGCTCGCGAGCAACAAATTCTCGGCCGTGGCCTATTATTTCGGACGCGAACTTGAGTCGACGCTCGATGTTCCGGTCGGCGTGATGGCGGCGTATTGGGGCGGCACGGCGATCGGCTACTGGGTGCCGGACTCGGGTTGGCAGTCGGTCAAGGACGATCCGTTTGTCGCGACCAACGTCCTCAAGCGCATCGCGGAACGCCCGTTAGTCGGCAAAGACGGCAACCCGCGCCGATGGCCCGCCTATCCCGGCGACATCTGGAACGAGATGGTCGCGCCGTTCGCGCCTTACACGATCAAGGGGATGATCTGGTATCAGGGCTGCAGCGACATTGACGCCAACCATAATGGCCAGATCGCCTACTCGAAAAACATGCGCGCGTTGATGAACGGCTGGCGCCGGGAGTTCGGCTGCCCGCGGATGCGGCTACTCTTTGTCGAGCTCGCCCAGTTCACTTATCCGTGGATGAAGTTGGCGCCGGACGACGAGCGCCTCGCCGAACTCTGTGACGAGCAGGTGAAGTTCGCGCGTGAAGAGAAGGACGCCTGCCTCACCTGCGTCTCGGACATCGGTGACCTTAACGACATCCATCCGTGCCGCAAGCTCGAAGTCGGCATCCGCCTTGCGGCGCTCGCCTTCGGCCACGTGTACGGGCTTCCCGTCCGGAGCGATCCGCCACGGGCGGTGTCAGCGAAACTAGTCGCACCCGGGAAGGTGGAAGTGACGATCGAGCACGCCCGCGGCCTCTACCGCTGGATGCCGGAGGTGTCGCTCTGGACCGAACGCCAGAATGAGAGTTCGCCTATCCGCTTCATCGCAGCGGACGGCACCATCGCCGATTGCGAGAGCGAGATCGCCGGCGAGAAGCTAGTCGTCACCTGCGGTAAAGTCCCGTACCCTAAATACGTCACTCATCTGCGCCGCCGCACCGACGAAAGCAACCTCTACAACGATTCCACGCTCCCGCTCGGCACTTTCAAGCTCGAAGTAATCAAGTGATTGTGGAAGATTTGCGAGTTTTTGCTATAATTTCTGCTCAAAAGAAGGAGCAGCAGAATGTTTTCACCCGTATTGCTCGCGTTGATTTCTATCATTCCACAGCCGCAGAAGGTCGCGGAGGGGGTGGGGTCCACGACGAACGGCGTGGTCCGATATGAGACGGACGCGAAGATTCCCGCCGAGGGCTATCGGCTGCAGATCGGCGAGAAGGGGGCGACGGTCTGGAGCGCGGATGCCGCGGGCCGGTACTACGCGGGGCAGACGCTCGGGCAGCTCAAAGATAACGGCGGCTGGCCGTGCGTGGAAATCGAAGATGCGCCGCGGTATCGCTGGCGCGGACTGCACTTCGACGACTGCCGGCACTTCTTCGGCAAGGAGACGCTGAAGAAGACGCTGGACACGATGGCGCGCTACAAGTTCAACCGCCTGCACTGGCACCTGACCGAGGACCAGGGGTGGCGGATCGAGATCCCGGGCTATCCCGAGCTAGTGAAGTACGGCGCGGTCCGTTCGCAGAGCGTCCGTCCCGGCATGAAGGCGTGGAAGGGCACGAAGGAGGACGCGGACAAGCTCGACGGCACGAAGTACGGTCCCTTCTATTACACCGAGGCGGACATACGGGAGATTCTCGCCTATGCGGCCGAACGTCACATCCAGGTCGTGCCGGAGATCGAACTGCCGGGACACGTCTACGCCGCTCTCGCGGCGTATCCCGAGTTTGCGTGCGTGCCGGCGAATCTCGCCTCGCGCGAGCCGCGACTCGTCTGGGGCATCGAGAAGGACGTCCTCTGCCTCGGCAACGACCAGGCGATCAAGTTCATGGAGGATGTCCTCGATTACGTCTGCAAGCTCTTCCCGGGCGACGTCATCCACATCGGCGGTGATGAATGTCCGCAGGATCGCTGGAAGACGTGTGCCAAGTGCCAGGCGCGCATCAAGGCCGAGAAGCTGGGCGACGAGCACGGACTGCAGCCGTGGGTCACGCGGCATTTCGTTAAGTTCCTGGAAGCGCGGGGCAAGCGGGCGCTAGGCTGGGACGAGTATCTGCTCGGCGACGTGCCGAAAAGCGCCATTGGCATGAGCTGGCGCGAGAGCCGCAGCGGGGCGGGACACGAGCTTGTCTCCGGTGCGGCGGCGGCGATGCGGGGGCATGACGTGGTGATGACGCCGTGCAGTTTCTGCTATCTCGATTACGGGCAGGGCCTCGCGGAGGATCCTTTCTTCTACATCGGCGGACGGGTGACGCTCGAGCGGTGCTATTCGCTCGACCCGTGCGCGGGAGTCCCCGAGGCGGCGAAGAAGCACATTCTGGGCGGACAGGGCAACAACTGGTCGGAATACACCTGGAACGTCTTCGACCTCGAATGGAAGATGTGGCCGCGCGCGTGCGCGCTCGCCGAGGTGTTCTGGACGGGTGAGAAGCGTCCGGGCTTTTACGATTTCCGCAACCGCATGGCGCTTGAGCGCCGCAATCTCATCGCCGCCGGCGTCAACTGCGCGCCGCTCGGTGGAAAGCCGGCGGAGACTGACGGCTCGTTCAAGATCATGTCCTACAACATCCGCCATGGCGAGGCGATGGACGGAAAGCTCGAACTCCGCAATGTCGGCTGGCGCATCGCGGGCGAGCGCCCGCGTTTCGCGGGCTTGCAGGAAGTCGACCAGAAGACGGTGCGCGTCGGTGGGCGCGACACCTGCGCGGTTCTCGCCGAGACGACGGGCATGCGCGCGACGTTCGCGAAGGCGATCGAGTTCGGCGGCGGGGAGTACGGCAACGCGCTCCTTTCGCGCGAAAAGCCCCTTGCCGTCCGGCGCGTTCCGCTGCCTGGGCAGGAGCCGCGTGTCCTGCTGCTGTGCGAGTTCGAAGACTGCTGGGCGGGAGTGACGCATCTCGCCGTCGATTCCGAAGCGGCGCGGCTCGGGTCGATTGCCGCGATCCGCGAGGCGGTCGCCGCCTGCGGCGCGAAGCCCGTCTTCCTGATGGGCGACTGGAATGCGAGGCCCGACTCTAAAGTGCTGGCGGGACTGCGTGAATTTCTGACCGTCGTCTCGGACGAAAGCGCGGCGACGTTCCACGGCGGCAAGACGGACCCGGCCGAACTCGCGAACCGCGGCCGGTGCATCGACTACATCGCCGTCGACACGGCGCACCGCGGCGGTTATGCCGTGCGCGGACGCCGGACGATTCCCGACCATTACAATTCGGACCACATGCCGATTGTCGTCGCGGTCGAGCCGTTGCCCGTCGCCAAGCCCGAGGCGGCGTTCACGATCGCCTCCTTCAACGTGCGGTGTCCAGATGACAAGGGCGAGCTTAAGTGGTATCGGCGCTTGCCGCGCGCGGCGGAGATCGTCCTTCAACGCGACTTCGACGTCTTCGGGGTGCAGGAGGCGACGCCGGGCGAGCTGGAGATTCTCGCGGGCGAGTTGCCTGGCTTCGCGTATGTCGGCTGCGGACGCGACCGGGACCGTAGCGGCGAAAGCATGTATGTCTTCTACCGCGCGGAACGCTTTGACTGCATCGAGGAAGGCACTTTCTGGCTTTCCGAGACGCCCGACGAGCCCGGCAGCAAGTATAAGGGCGCCGGGTGTCCGCGCACCTGCACCTGGGCCTTGCTCAGGGACCGTGTGACGGGCAAGACGTTCCGTTATTTCAATACGCATTTGGATCACGCGTCTTCAAGTGCCCGTTGGGAAGGCATGCAGGTCCTGCTGGAGCGCGGGGTGCGCCCGGCCAAGTCCCGCGGCGAGACTGTGTTTCTTACCGGTGACCTCAACGAGACGCTCGATAAGGCGGATTCGCCCGAGACGATCGCGACGATGGACGGTCCCGCGCTTGCCGAAAGCGCCAAGGAAAATACGATTGCGCTCGTTTCGACAGAACTGCGCGACACCTATGCCGCGTCCGAAACACCCCACACGGGCACGCACCGCACTTTCCACGGCTACAAGGGGAATCCCCGTTGCCGCATCGACTACGTCTTCTCGACGCCCGACGTCCGCATCCTCTCGCACGCGACGGTCAATGATCGTCCGGACGGAGAATTCGCCTCCGATCACTATCCGGTTTCGGCCATGGTCGAAATCCGCTGAGACGTGAATGACGACATGGAAGGTGGGGCAGCGAGTCGGGAGCGCAAAACAAGCGCTTGACCTAGCATAAACCAACACACATAATATTGTTGTCATTAGAACAGCAAGCAAAAGGAGTAAGAAATGAAAATTAACGCCAGCCCAAAGATCTGCCCTAAGACAGTGGCCGGAAAAGTGTCTGTCAAAATCAAGACCTCGGCCGACGCGATAAAGAAAGTCGCCAAGAAGACGGCGACCAAGACCGTCCGTGTCACCTTCAGCGTGCGCGCCGAAAAGGGCAGCCGGGTGTTTTTGGCCGGCAGTTTCAACAACTGGGATCCAGCAGCCAAGGAGATGTTTGACAAAAACGGCGACGGCGCCTACACCACAACCATCTCACTCGCCCCGGGTTCGTACCAGTACAAGTTC
This sequence comes from uncultured Lentisphaeraceae bacterium, assembly GCA_964428885.1. Lineage (GTDB taxonomy): Bacteria > Verrucomicrobiota > Kiritimatiellia > RFP12 > UBA1067 > JAQVQN01. Next base: position 25,450 of record CAYRZP010000002.1, on the reverse strand, counting down.
GTGATCGACGGCACCTGGTGCGCTGATCCTGAGTGTGCGGACTGGGTGCAGAACGAGCACGGCACGCTCAACAGCGTCAAACAGGTCCCTTGAGCATATCCGCCTCCTTAACCGTCACAAGGGGGACGGCGAAATGCCAAAGCGTCTGCCGAGCCTGGCCCTGACTTCTGGCGACTGCGCCGGCATAGGCCCTGAACTTGCGCTCAGGGCCATGTCGAGCCCGGATGTGTCGGCACTTTGCCGGCTGCTGGTCTACGGCAGTCTGACGCTGATACGGCGGGTGTCTGAAGCTTCAGGTTTGAGGCTGCCGCCGAACCTAACCGTGATTCCAGCCCGGCAATGGCCGTCCGCGTATCTGCCGGACACGGGCCCGATCCTGATCGACACCCCCTTCAAGGAAGCTGCGACCTTGCGCCCGGGCATAGTCAGCCCGGCCTGCGGGGAGCGCGCCTTCGAATGGATCGGCTTGGCCGTGCGCGACATGCGCGACGGCCTAGCCGACGCTCTGGTGACCGCCCCGATCAACAAGGAGGCGCTGCACGGCGCGGGAGTGCCGTTCCCGGGCCACACCGAGATGCTCGCCGAACTGACGGGCAGCGCTGAGCCCCCCTGTATGGCCTTTTACGCGCCGGAGCTTTTTGTCAGCCTGGCCACCATCCACACGCCTGTCGCCAAAGTGCCCGGCCTGCTCGACAACGCCGCGCTGCAGCGCATAATCGCCCTCACTGCCGCGGCCTGCGAACGCCTGCGCGGCAAAAAGCCGCGCATCGGTGTTCTCGCCCTCAATCCTCACGCCGGAGAGAACGGACTCTTCGGCTCCGAGGAGCAGGAGGTCATCATTCCGGCCATTCGCGCCGCACGGCAGGAAGGTGCTGATGCCGAAGGCCCGCTTGTGCCTGACACCGCCTTCACATGGCTATTTTCAGGGAAAACCCAGCCATTTGACGCCTATGTGGCGATGTATCACGACCAAGGGCTTATCCCTTTCAAGATGAAGGCGTTTGACACGGGCGTCAATCTTACACTAGGGCTGCCTATTATCCGCACATCGCCTGATCACGGCACCGCTTTCGATCTGGCGTGGCGCGGCAAGGCTTCACCCGCCAGCCTTTTCAGCGCTATCCGACTGGCGGTCCGGCTGGTGAAAGCGCGCAAAACATAAAGCCGGCATATTCAGCGTTTCAAGCGCATCCAAGAAGCCAGTTTAACTGAACGGGCCTCCGTAGACTGGACATCTTCCGGCGAAGACACCCTGTATTGCTTTTCCAGAGTCTCGATGCGTTTTAAAAGCGCCCGCTGGTTTGACTGGAACTGTTCCCGCTCGGACTCGCGCGCCCTGCGCTCCTCCGACAAATCCGCCTCGCTCCTTTGCAAGGCGCCCAACGTTTCCTTCAATTCCTGCTCGCCCCGCTCGGATTCCGCTGCCTGCGCCTTGAGCCGGTTGGCTTCGTTCTCCAACAGCTTGATCTTCTCTTTATAGTCACGTTCCTTGGTCTCGGCGAACTTCAGTTCGCGCTGGTAAGTTACGCGCAGATTCTCCACATCAGCCCTCATGCGGGCCAACTGCGCATCCGAAGGCTGCTCGCGACCGACGCGGCGCGCCATCTCATTCGGGCTGCCGCCGGAATGTTTAAGCAGCTTTTGGCGGCGGTCCATCAGTTTCTGCTGGCGCTGAAAACTTAGTGCCTTAAGGCTCTCGATGTGCGAGCGCTCTGCCTCCATGAGTTCTGAAAGCTCAGCGACCTCCGACTTAACCAATTCGTAGACCGCCTCCTGATCGGCATGAAAGCGCGCCCGCTCTTCCGGAGATTGCGCGGAATCTTTTTCGAGCATCTCGATCTTTGCGCTGTATTCAGTGTCGCGCGCGTTCGCGTCATTCAGCAGATCCGCGAAAGCCGCTTCGCTGGCGACCAGACGTTCCTCAACGGCACGCAGCTCCGTTTTGGCCGCATCTGATGCCTCGGCCAGCCGTTTTGAGCGTTCGCGCTCCGCCTCCAAATCCACAGTCAAACGCTGCGCCTCGCCGTTTTTTTCATCCAGCGCCTGCCGGCACTTCTGCAGTTCGCCATCCAGCTCTGCCAACTTTTTCTTTAAAGTGTCCGCTTCGTCGGTCATCGACTCCAGTCGCAGTTCAAAGGCGTTGAAAGCCTGTGCCAGATATTTTTCCGACTCGGCCAGCTTGGCTCTCAAAGTCTGAGTCTCAATGCGCAACGTCTCCTCACGCATCTCTTTCTCGATCTGCGCTTCCTCCTCCGCCTCCTGCCGCACCACGACCGCCATCTTCGCGGCCTCCTCGATAGTCTCCTTCTCCCGGCGTTCAGCGGCCTCATCCAACAGAATCAAACGGTTGTTGGCTTCCTCGCATTGCTGTTCAAGTTTCTTGATCTGTTGCCGCAAAGCTTCCTGCTTGCGCTCGTTCGTGCGCGCCTCCTTCTCGGCGGCGCCCCTGATATTGTCCCGCTGCTCTTCCGCCTCTTTAAGCAGCGTTGACAGGACATCGCGCTCCTGCTGGATGGCCTCGATCGCGTCAGCATCCGATAACTTGGTCAGCCGCGCCCGCTGTTCGTTCACCATCGTTTCCAGCTCGCGGATGCGGCGCCGCAGAATGTCTTCCGGCATGGCGGCCTCGCGCTGCCGGAGCCTCTCCTCCGCCGCTTCGGGCTGTTTAACCGGCATTTGATTGTCACCGGACTCCACAAGCCGGGAACCTTCGGGCACCTTGCCGCTCTTGATCAACGCCTCCGCGGCCAAACGGTTCAACGGCCCGCGCAGATCTCCCTGCGTGTCGTCCACAAACCAGCGCATGCCCAGAAAATCCATGCCAACGGCCGATTCCCACTTCTTGCGGTCTGTCGACACCTCATGGCCAGGCAGAATCCGCCCCTGCTCCGCCCATAAGACAAGCCCTTGTGTCGAAACCGGCCCGAAGACCGTTTCACCGTTGATCCGCAGAAACCACTGCCGGTCATCTTCTTGATTTGCAGACATAAGTTTCCATACAGTTCAAGTTTTATAGTGTCCGCCAGACAAAAATTCTTCCGCCGAAACTACCTCTTGCTCTTAGAAAAAAACATTTTCGCGCCCGAGCCCAGCAGCTCCAGCTCGCGGCGGGCTTGCGCCTCCAGCGCGGCCATGGAAAGGCCAGCGGCCGGACGGGTTCCAGCCCCGGCCGCAGTCTTGTGACCTAACCTGCCCGGCCGCTCTGGGGCACCCGCATCCGGGGGCAGGATTTCCGCTTCCGCTACCGCGCTCTTGCGCTTATTGCCGCTCTTTAAAACATCGGCGGTGTCAAGAGGCTCGGCCTCAACATACTCCGCCTCTCCGCCATCAACGTCAACGGTCTTACCGCCCGGCGCCACAGCGTCCGCCCCCGCGCCTCCGACGCCGGCCTGCATGCGCGCCACAGCCAGCTTCTCTTCGAGTGCCGCGACAAGGGCGCCCAACTCGGTCTCGCGCGCGACCGCGCGCCGAGCCTCTTCCTGCGCGGCCATCTCGCGTTTCTCATAAGCGCTCCGCTCTTCCGCGCGCAGGCGGCCCAGATTCTCCGCCTCCGCCTGCAGCCGACCAGATATCGAAACCGCCTCCGACAATTCCCGGCGCGTCTGGCTCAGCTCGTCCTCGATCGCAGCGGCCCGGGCCGCGTCAAGACGCCGCTGCTCCTGCGCCTGCTCCGCCTGTTCCCGCATCAGCCTTCTGAGTTCTTCCGCCGCCTGCTCTATCTCTTCTGTCCGCCGCCGCTCCTGCTCGCGTACCCGCGCGATCTCAAGCCGCGCCTTTTCTTCCGTTTCCTTCAGCCGTCCCCGTAACGATTCCGCCTCGGCCCCGCGCTCAGCCGCCAGCCCGCGCAGCGATTCCGCCTCGGCCCCGCGCTCAGCCGCCAGATTCCGCAGCGATTCGACCTCGGCCCCGCGCTCAGCCGCCAGCCCGCGCAGCGATTCCGCCTCGGCCCCGCGCTCAGCCGCCAGATTCCGCAGCGATTCCGCCTCGGCCCCGCGCTCAGCCGCCAGGTCCCGCAACTGGTCCG
>CAYRZP010000002.1:0-21326 GCA_964428885.1 uncultured Lentisphaeraceae bacterium | reverse complement strand
CGCAGCGATTCCGCCTCGGCCCCGCGCTCAGCCGCCAGGTCCCGCAACTGGTCCGTCAGGGCGCGCAGGCCTGCCAGCTCCTCTGCCGCGGCCTGCTTCACGTCAGCGTCTAACCGGTCGCGCCGGAACAAAGCCGCGTCGGCATTGATCGAGCCCTCGGCCAGCAGCCCGCGCATCGCCCCGGCATGTATCGGCCCGTAATAATTGCCGGGCCCCAGCGCCGCCACCCAGTCCATCTCCATCTCAGGCATGGCGCAAGCCAGCGACCAGCTCGCCCCGTCGCAGGAGACCTCGTTAAGCGGCCCGATGCGCCCGTCACGCGCCCATCCCTGCAAAGTCGCGAAATCCGCAGGCCCGAAGCGCCTGCCTTGCTCATTTCTGACGAACCAGCATTTAGCTTCATCGCTGGCGCCGTCTTTGGAATTAGTTGTCTCCACAGGGTCGCCTTAAAAAAATAAATCCCCACGAATGTTATTAATGGTATTAAAGTTACGCTTATTACTCAATGCCAATAATCAGCGATTCAGTTTAGTGAAACTCGCTCGCGCCGAAATACAAGACCGCCCATAATGCCGGGGCTGACATCAGCGTGCTGATCAGGATCACGTTGCCGGCAAAAGCGGGATCGCCTTTCATCTGCCGCGCGTAGATGTAAGCGCTGGAGGCTGTCGGGCAGGTGAGGAAAATCAGGCTGATCAGCGTTTCGCCGGGAGTCAGCCCGCCAAACCGGCAAAGGCCCCATCCGATCAGCGGCAGCAAAACCACGTTGAAGAACGCGGCCAGACACGCCGCGCACAACCCGTCCCTGACATTGCGCAGGTTCAGTCCTGCGCCTATGCTCATGAGCGCCAGCGGCAGGGCCATTGCGCCGAGCGACCCCACGCCGCGCGACAGGCCCAGCGGCAATCGCAGACCGCAGAACGAGACCGCCAGCCCGGCCAAACAGGACAAGACCTGGGGATTGGTTACGATCTTCTTCAGTATGATTCCCAACAACCCCTTGTCTGCCGTATCGACCGCGCCGCGCATGACAATCACCGACATTATGTTGAAGACCGGTATCATCGGCGCCAGCGCCATGCTGGCCATCTCAATGAGTTTGTCGCTGTCGGGATAGGCGGACAACGAGTAGAGCATCACCGGCAACCCCACATACGCGGTGTTGCAGTGAAAACTGGTGTGGATGAACGTGCGGCCGCGGGTGGCGCTCAGCCCCAAGGCGCGCGCCACAGGCACGCTGACTAACACCATCAGAACCGTTGCGGCCGACATCACCGCAAACACCCGTCCCGCGTCCGACAGGGAGAGCGAGGCCTCGGCGATGTTTTTGAAGAGCAGCGACGGCAGACCGATCCAGTAGGCGAACTTGGCGGCAACGCGGAAGAACGCGTCATCCGCGAATTTACAACGCAGGAGCAAATATCCCACGGCGACCAGCATAAAAACCGGCGCCAACGCGCTCACCACATGCATGCAAGCTCCTCACCCCAGCAAAAGGAATCTGTATCTGTCAGTGTCAATCCGTTGGTTCAATTAGCCACTCGGACGTTCACCAGAGCAGCACGACCAGCCCGATCACGATCGCCGCAAAAATCCCCCACCAGATGGTCACGTTCGACAAGCCTTTGCCCAGATCGTCGAATATGTTGACCTTGCGCCAGTTGATGGTCAGGTCATCCGTGACCTGATCGGGCGACGGCGGCGCGGTCATCAGGCTTACAACCACGCAGGTCACGGCGCAGACAAACCAGTTAATGAGCGCCTGATTCGAATACGGCTCGACCCACCGCGGGTGCGCGGGGCAGAATTGGATGTAGACCTTCATCGCGATGCCGAAAACAAAACCCAGAAAGACCGCCGCGGCCGCGCCTTTTCCGTTGATGCGCTTGAACAGGATGCCCAGCAGGAAAACCGCCGCGAAAGGCGGCGCGAAGAAGGCGTACAGGGTCTGGATATAGACGAACAGACTGCCGCCCATTCGCTCGATGTACACCGCAATCAACATCGAGATCAGCAGAATCACCACCGTCGAGACGCGCCCTACAAAGATCAATTGCCTGTCCGTGGCATTCTTCTTCAACTGCCGCTTGAAGATGTCCATGGTGAAAACGGTGGAAGTCGAGTTCAGCACCGCGTTGACGGTCGACTGGATCGCGCCGAACAGCGCGGCCAGGAATATGCCGCGGATACCGGCCGGCAGCAGGGTCTGCAACATCATCACATACCCCTTGTCAGCCTCGGGACGGATTTCCGACCACGGTAGTTTCATGACCTCGGGATGCGCGGCGAACAGGATCAGACCCGGCACGACCACGATCACCGGCAGGAAAATCTTCATGTAGCCCGCGAAAACGATGCCCATGCGCGCGTGCCAAGCGTTCTTGGCCCCGAGCACGCGCTGGATCATGAACTGGTTGATGACGTTGTACCAGATGCTCACCGACAGAAATCCGGTCACAAGCCAGCTCCAGGGCGTGGTATGGTGCGTCAGCGGCTGAATCACGGAGAGCCGCCGGTATTCGCTGATGCCGACGATGTTCGGCGCGTTCCGCGCGACCACCTCCTGCCAGACACCGGCCTGCGCGTTGTTGCGCTCGACCATTACCCTGAACCCGTCGATCAGCGAGCCTGAATCCCCGGCCAGCATCTGCAGGCCGAAGACCGTCACTAGCGAGCCGCCAATCAACATGACCACGACCGTGAACAGGTCAGTCCATGCCACGGAAACCAATCCGCCGTACACCACCCAGCTTCCGGCCAGCAACCCCAGCACCATGACCGAGAACCACATGTTCCAGCCGAACAGATTCTGGATCGCCAAACCGCCGCCGTACAGCACCGCGGCCAGAAACGCCACCACGTTACTGATGATCGTGACCACCGCAAAAAACTGACGCAACACCGAGTTGAACCGCTTTTCCATGAATTCTGGCGTGGTGAAGACACGCGCCGAAAGCAGGAACGGGATGAACAGCCAGATCAGGAAGGAAAAGCTGATTATGTTGCTCCATTCGGACATCGCCACGCAGATGCCGTACACGAAAGCGGCGCCGATCATCCCGATGAAGTGCTCCGTGCTGATGTTCGAGGCGATGAACGAACTGCCCACCACATACCAGGGCAGACTGCGGCTGGCCAGAAAGTAATCGGCCGACTCCCGTTTCTTTTTACGCCCTGAAAAGAAACCGATGAAACATAATATCATCAGATATCCCACAAAAGCCGCGAGATCCAAAAAGTTTAAAGCGAAACCTTGATTACCGTTCATTTATATCTCCTGGATTCCCAAACCGATCATGCGACCGAACGCCTTGATCGACTCCACATGCTCACCCAGCACCAGCGCGCTATGGTGCGTTCCGCCCGCGCGCGAATAGGCCTCCAGAAAGGGTGCCACGCCGCCACACGGACGGACCCAGACACGAATGACATCGCGCATGGCCTGGGCAAGCCCGCCGCCTTCCGGCAGAACCTCGACCGGTGCCACGATCAAAGAGAAACTGTCGTCCGGCCCCGGGGCCAGATTCACAAACACCGCAGGGCCGGGTTTAGCCGCGCACGTCAAGACTGCCGGGTCACGCGAACCGCCGAGGAAGAACGGCTTGGATATCACGCGCGGTTTGGCCGCGGCTATAGCCGGGTTGATCTCGCCCATGTGCGACAGGAACAGGCTGTTGCCCGCCCAGTCGGCGCAGAAAATCTCGGTGAAGGTCACCGCGCCGAAAACGCGCGCCAGCGCCCCAACCAGCGCGGCCGTCAAGACATCGCCTTCGCCGCCATAGCCGATGCCGCGCGCCATGCCCTTGGATATTTCCAAGAAAGGCATGGTGTCGGCAGCGCGGTCGCCGCGGTCAAAAGCCTGGAAATTGACGCTCAGCGCCTGATACCCTTCGCGTTCCACAATGCGCCGCAATCCAAGACCGACCCGCACCGAGCGCGCGTGATGGCCCGGCGGCAGCTCACAATCAAACCTTTGGCGGTCAACCGCCACCTCCTCCGCCACCTCTGCGTCGCTGATTTGCTCAACCGCCTGATCCAAGACATCCAGACCGATCTGCCGGACCGTGATGCCGAGCTTCGCGGCCAACACGTCCTCGGCCACCGCAAAATCACCCATGCCGGCGAACGTGTGCCCGACCCGTAAAACTTTGCTGCCGCGCAGGGCGTTCGCAATCACCGCCGCGTTCACTCTCTCTGAAACGCGCCTAAACAAAGACGGATCGGAATCGTGCCCGGCCACGATCTCAAAGTGCCGACGACGCCGACGCAGCATCGAGGCGAAATCCATCACCCCGTGTACCCCGTGATTGTACATGATGCGTGCCGGATCCACCGACCGGCCGAAATCCGCGTCCATGGTGGCGTCCAGAATAATGATCGGCAAGCGCGTCGCGCAAAACACTTCCAGCGCCTCCAGAGAAGGCGAGTACGCCAGATGCAGGGTGACGATGCAGTCGGCGCCGTCTTGCTCCAGCTTCGTAATCGCGCCCTGAAACTCACTCTCGACACGGCATACCGGGGCCGTGCGCACCTCGATGCCGCGCTGCTCAAGCTGATCGGTTATCCGCTGTACAAAAGCGGAAAAACCGTTCCGCCTTTCCGGCAGGTAGTCATCGTACAGTTTCAGGTAAAAAGGCAGCAGCCCGGCGACAGGTTTTTTTCTGCAAGACATTATTTGTCTCCATAATTTTTTTCCGCGATCCCGCAGAAAAGCTGATCCGCGTTGTTGAAAAAGATGTTCTCGATCTCGTTACGGCTGAGACCGGCACGTTGCGCCGCCAACTTGACGCCGCGCAACTGCTCATAATAAAAACTCGTGAAGCGCACCGCGTGCCCGGCATCGTAAATCGTGGCGCCGACCGCATAGTCCTCGCCCATCAGATAGGCGTACTGGTTGTTGATCTCCACCGACTTGCCGAGCAACATGGCGATCGGCGCGTCCGTGGCGAACAGCGTGCGCCCGCGCGGGAAGTTCCGGAAGGTGTATTCCAGCACACCCTCGTGGTTGACCATCGCGGTATCGACGTAGGCGTTGGGGCATGCGGCGATGCCGTCTAAGAACCCCATGACGTTACTGAGATAATAAGCTCTGCCGATATGGGCAAAAATGAATCGCGCGTTGGGATAACCGCGGCACAGCTCCACCATCTGCGACTGATTGACAGGATCGGCAAGACGCTCATCGCGCGGAATATGCAGCGTGATCGCCAGCCCCCTTTCGTCCGCCGCCGCCATCTGCGCCTTAGGCAACATGTCGTGAATGGTGATGTCGTTCTTGGCCTTCCAGTCCACGAAGTTCAGGTATGGCTTGTAGCCGATCAGGCGGTTGGCCTCGACACGCCGGATGACATCCGCGACCGCATCCTTGGGCGAGACCAGAGCCATGCCGAAGAATCTTCGGTTGTCCGATATCCGGCCTGAATAAACCGACGAAGCGTCCAGATCCGAGATGAAGGAAGGCTGCCCGAACCCGTTCAGGTGTATCTCCTGTTCCGGCAGATTCCGCCGCGCCCAGTCCAGGTATTGCTCGATCCTGAACTCGCACCCGAATTTCCGGTAAACGTCCTTTTCGGCAAACTTCTTGCCCGGCTTCAGGCACGTGCCGTCAAAAAGGTGCACGTGCGCGTCAAAAAGCCTGCGCGGCAGAAAACCGCGCAGCTCGTCCTCATAAATCCGCCTGTCCGTCTCGCTAGAATCATTCATGCTTCCCCCCGTTCCGATTCCAAACGGCCAATGCCTCCTGCTCGTCTCTGTAAAAGCCGGCGCCAATGCCGGCCAGCATCGCCGCGCCGCGCGCGCCAGCGTCTCTTCCCCCGGCCTCAACCTCCAATCCTGTAATCTCGGCCACAATTCCGGGCCAGACCGGACTGCGCGCCGGACCGCCCACCATAACCGCCTGACGGAATTTGCCTCCCTTGCCCTCCAGCGCCAACATCTTTTCATGCAATAGCCTGGCCGCGCCCTCCATCACGGCACGGCTGATTTCCGCCCGTCCCGCCCGCGGAACACGCGGCGGCTCGCGCAAGTCAATGCGCAATCCGCCCGCTCCCGGCGCCGATCGCGCCGCCAGCGCGTCAAACACCTGCGCTGGCGCGGCCTCGCCCGGCGCGATCACATTGCGGACGTACCAGTCAATCGTGGCGCCGATGCACGGCACAGAAAACATGCCGCCCCAAGGGCCGCCTCCCGCCGTCAAAAACGGGTCGCACAGCATCTGCGCGTCCAGCACCGCCTCCCGGTCGCCGCACGGCACAAAACCGACCCACGAGGTGCCGCAAGAGAACATCAGCCGCCCGGGCGCGCATACTCCCATGGCGCGGGCCGCCGCCGGATGGTCGAAGCAACCCGCCACAATCAAAGTGTCGGTCTGCAAACCCGTCTCCCTGGCAACACCCGGCAGCACGGCGCCGACCGCCACCCCCGGACACACCAACTCTGAGAGCTGCCCCGGCCTGACACCCAGCATCTCAAGAAACGGCGCGTGATAACTCCTGCCAAGCTGATCCTGCAGATGAAAAGTGGTTGCCGTGGAGTGATCCATCACCCAACGGCCGGTCAATCGGTATATCAGCCAATCCGTGTCCATGCCGACATGCCCGGCTCTCTCAAGCGAACCCGGGAAGTGTTCGCTCTGCCAGGCGAGCTGCGCCAACGGAAAACTGGTCAGACAGGGCCAGCCGACAATGCGGCGCAGCGTCAAAGCGTCCAACCCGGACAGCAGGCCGGGCTGTTGCGCGGCCCTCTTGTCCATCCAGCTTATGATGTTGCCTAGCGGCTTGCCGCAGCTGTCGGTCAGGAGCGTGTTGCCCGAGGCCGCTGCCATGGCCACCGCCGCTATGCCGCCCGGCGCTTGCGCCGCCAGCTCCCTAAGCGCCCGGCACACATTGCCGTAATGCTCTTCCGGGGCCAGCTCCACCCATCCTTCACGCGGCGCGAGCAAACGGTTTTCCGCGCCGCTTTCCGCCAGCGCCTTGCCACGATTATCAATCAAGACGCCCTTGATCGCGCTCGATCCTAGATCCAGCCCGATCAGACACCCCCGCTGTCGCTCTAGCCGTTTGCTTAACACCGGTTCCTCATCCCGCCGTTCCGTTTTACCATCATTACCTCACCCCGCCGTCACCCCGCCGTCACCCCACCGTCACCACGCTACGCTCACGCTGCGACTGTAAAGCGGCGGTGAACAGCCGGTGGCTCAAAGCCGCCTCGTCCGGCGTCACGCACCCGGCAAACCGGTTTACCGGCCGGCCGTGGTGCAGCTCGTGCAGGAACGCCGCCCACATCTGCAGGATCGAGTCGGTGAAACCGAACTGGAAGATGCCGCCCGTTATGGCCGGGTGGGCCGTCTCATGCCCGGTCTGTATATGCCCCCAGATCTGCTCCTTGCCCTCACACCGCATGATCTCAAGCACGTCCGTGTGAACACTCGACCAGCGCGCGGATGCCTGCGTGCCCAATATTTCGGTGTACCAGTTGTTTTTCTGGCCCGGCGCGATCCGCTGCGTCTTGATCGTCCACGGGAAGGTCACGTCGCCGCCGTCGGCGCCGGCCTCGCACAGCAGCGTCGCGTTATCCCAGGTCTCGCACGGCACGCGCCCGCCGCGCCCGTCCGGACGCTCCTTGACAATGTCGCTGAGCAAGGCCCGCACGTTGCGCGGCTGCCAGCCGGCCCGGAAACCCATATGGCAGGCGTGCATGCCCAAATCACCCATCACGCCATACTCGCCGTTGAACGCAATCATGCGCTTCCAGTTGATCGGCTTGTCAGGATCAAAATCACTGGAATGCAGGAAGCCGGTGTTGACCTCGATGATCCTGCCGAAAGCGTTCTCTTCAATCATCCTGCCGATACGCTGCATGGCCGGGAAGAAAGGCGACTCCGAACTGCAACGCACGAACACACCGGGATGACGGGCTATGCACTCCGTGATCCGGCGGTTGGCCGCCAGATCAATCCCGAAGGGCTTCTCGCCCATCAGATGCTTGCCCGCCGCGATCGCCGCGCAATAAAACTCCGCATGCAGATTGTGCGGCACCGCGATGTACACCGCCTCGACCTCCGGATTGGCCAGCAGATCGCGATAGTCGGCAGTCACCTGCCGCACGGACGAGAGGTTCGCCGAGAACCAGCCGGACAACGCGGGCGCGGTGTCACAGACCGCCACGATCTCGGGACGGACCTCCATTTTATTGAGATGGCACCAGCGCGCAGCCGCGCTGGCGAACTCGCGCCCCATCAACCCGCAGCCTATGATCCCGAACTTCACTTTCCGCATAAAAACCTTCCTCTGACAATCCAGGCACGGCCCGCACCCCGACTCAATCTCACACCGTGACACAACGGACACAAAGGATTCTTTTTAGCCCATGGCTTCCGCCTGCGTGACCTTCGTGACTTCGTGTGAGGAACAACTTGTTTTTAATGCTGTTTTCTGTCTGCAAGGCACTGACACGCTAACGTTCTCAACACTTCGCGCATCGCCGCGATCACAAAATCGACCAAAGCCTTATCCGCGATCAACGGCAACTTGGCCAGCACCGCCGGCGGGCAGTCAGCCTTGTAGGTCTGCACGCTGATATCCAGGCCGCGGCTGTTCAGCTCTTTGGCAAACGCTTTGGCCTGAGAAAGGTCAGCGAAGCATAGGGTGGTCATCTGCCTCCAGCCGTCCACAGCGGCAATCGCGCCGGGGAATTCCGCGGCCATCTCGCGCAGACGCCCTTCAAAATAAGCGCCGATTCCAGCCGTGACCGCCGCGTTGGCCTGCGCCCACTCCATGGTCACCAGATACGCCAGCGAAGCCAATTCTTCCTGGCCGTTGGTCACAAGCGCCCCGAACTGCGGCATCACGTCCAAGGCCGCGCTGAAAATGATGCGCGAAGCCGGATATTCGCCGCCCGGGAAACCTTTGCCGATCGCCACGCAAGACGGCGTCAGCCCGTAATCGCGGAAGAGATACAACTGCGGCGCCCACATGCAGGACTGGATCTCGTCCACCACCGTGACCACATCGCTCGACCGGCAACGCGCGTGCGCGTAGCGCAGGAACTCCGGCGTCAGCATTTTGCCGCCGTAATTCATCATCACGATCTCATGGAAGAAACCCGCGATCTTGCAGGCACCCGCGTCATAATCGGCGAAGGCCCGGTCAAGATCCTCGCGGCAGTTTGGCCTGATCGGCACCACTTTCCACATCTGCGCCTTTTCCATCCCGGTATGCAGGGCCGGCCACATGCCGCGCAGCATCTGGGTCAAGACCGTGGTGCCGTGATAATTGGCCTGCAGGCCGCCGTCTTCATTGCCCATCACCAGGATCACCGGGACGCGGCCCTCGTAAGGCGGCGGCCCCATCTCCGGCTGCATGCGGTAAAACCGCGCCAGGATCATCTTCAGGGCCGCCTCGACCGCCAAGCTGCCGGTCTCCAGGTTCAAAACCCGGTTCAGCGTGTAAAGATCATCCCGTGCGAGAACCCTGTTCAGACCGTCCGCGTCCCCCCGACCGAGCCCGTTGGCCGTGCGCACCAGTTCCTCCTCCAGACGGCGCGTGACGAACCCGCGCGTGTTATTGTGCGTGGCGTTCGGTATGCCCAAGACGCGCGCCGTGTCCAGCAACCCGTATCCTGGAAAGCAGTGGCCCAGCGGCGCGTGGTAATGCTCGCTCTTGGTCATCAGATACAGCCGCCCGTCCTCGCCCACACGGTAATAACCCAAGGCGCTCAGCGGAGCTGCGCCGGTCTTGGTGGCTGTCCTGAATTTTTCAGCGGCGGCTCCGGCGGCCGGTGTACGCAAAGGCGTTTCAACCACCTGCGCGCCCACGCTTTTCAGCATGCCCGAGATGCGGGCGCGCAAAGCTTCAGGATAAAAATCCACCTTCTCCAGCGCAGCCTCCGCAAATTCCGCACTGTCGCCACCGGTCAGGAAAGACCTGGCCGCGCTCACGGCAGCCGCATACTCGGCACCCAGCAGATCGTTCAGCGAACGCTCCACAGGCACAAAACAATCACTCGCATTCTTCACGAAGACCTCTCGCTTCTTAACCGCGGTCAAACGCCGTTTTCCAAGGTTGCTATCAGTCTAAACGATAAGGCGTGGCCACACTACCATCTTTTACACAAAATCGTTTCCCCTTTTGCGTAACCCTTGAACCGCCCCCCGGCCTTTGCAGGCCAGAGCGCCAGGGCTACAGGTGTCGCCCCGGGCTGGCTGAGCCTTCGCCCGCGGATGTGCTTTGCGGTATTCTTCTTTAAGACGCTCGACCGAAACATGCGTATATATCTGCGTGGTCGAAAGGCTGGCGTGCCCCAGCATCTCCTGCACACTGCGCAGATCCGCGCCCGCGTCCAGCAGGTGCGTCGCGAAACTGTGCCGCAGCTTGTGCGGCGTCACTTCGGCGGGCAGACCGGCCGCCGCCAGCCATTTCTTCAATTGACGCTCGATCGAACGCGTCGTCAGCGGCCCGCCGCGCGCGTTCAGGAAAAGGCGCGCCCCGTCGCCAGCCGATTCCGGCCAGACCGTCTCGGCCTGCTCGCGCAAGGCGCGCAGCGCTTTCACGGCAGGCGCGCCCAGCACGCACAAACGCTGCTTGCGCCCCTTACCCTCGACAATCGTGGTGCCCTGTTCAAACCTGATGCCGCCCCAGCGCAACGCGGCGATCTCGCTGATGCGGCAACCGGTGCTGTACAGAACCTCGAAAATGGCGGCGTCGCGCAAGGCCACGTACACGGCCAAAGGCTCAACCCCGCCGGGACTGCGACGCCGCGCGGCCAGGTCGGCCAAAGGCGCCTCCAGCAACGACTCGACCTGCTTGATCCCCAGCACTTCGGGCAGGCGCATGCCCGCGCGCGGTCCGCGGAGCCCGGCAAATGGATTTGCGCCGGCCAGCCCCTCGCGTGCGAGATAGCGGTAAAAGGCGCGCAACGAAGCCAGCTTGCGGCGCGTCGTGCGCGGCGACCAGCCGTTCTTGTGGAAAGCCACCAGAAAACCGCGCGCTTGCTCGCGCGCGGGCAGGGTCCAGTCAAAAGGCGGCCTGACCGCGGGCGGCCACACGAATGCCGCGAACTGTCCCACGTCCTGCACATACCCGGCCACAGTATGGCCGGAGGCGTTACGCTCGGCGCGCAGGTATTTGACAAACCGCGCCACCGCTTCGTCACCCGCCGCGTCGGCGCGGTTGGGCAAAGCTTCCGGCGGCTTCCCGGTCACATTGAGCGCCATCTCAAAAAAGATGTCATCCTCCGGACGCATCGCGGCTCTCCGTCAGGTCTTTTCCTTGACCTCGCTTTTTTTGCCGAGCCCGAGTCGCTCGACATGTTTATCGAACTCGGGTATCTGAGCCTTGTAGCGGAAAAACAGCCGTCGCAAGGCGTATCGCTGCTTGGGCGAAAGGGCGCGCTTGCCGTCGAACTGTTCCTTCAGGCTCTGGAAAAAGGCCCTGTCATCAAAAACCCGCTTGCCGCGTTTCACCGGCTCTTGCCACTGCCCCACCTGCCCCAAGAGCTCCAGCAATTCAGGGCTCTCATAGTCAGGCGCCGTTTCAGCGGCGTCCACCGACAAGCCGAGATCTTTTTTGACCGCTTCGAAATTCTCGATCTGCGCCGCGTTCTGGACGATGATGCGGTCCAGCGCCGCTATCTGCCGGGCGCTCAATTTGCTGCCGCGTTCGGCTTGCTGTTTGAGCGAGGCCACGAAAGCCGCCTGCGTCTCCGACAGGTTCATGCCGGCCACCACCTCAAACCTGCGCTCGGCCTCCGCGTTGCTCGGCGCCGCGCGATCCAGCTCCAGCTCCTCGCTGAAGCCCATTCCGGCAAGCGCCGCGTCAGCGTCATTGATCTGCTGCCGGTACCTTATGGCGAGCTTGACCAGCGCCGCCAACTGCCGCTCGGAGACATCCCTGCTGCCGATCTGCTCGCGCACCGACGCCACGAACCGCTCGTCGCTGTATGTGCGTTTGCCGCGCTTGACTTCAGGCCCCCACTCTTTGACCTGTTCCAGCATGGTCAAAACCGCGTCCACCTTTGCGGCATCGGCCGGCGGCTCCTTGCATCTTTCCATCCAATCCTGGAACCGGACATAGAACTCCTCCATCATCTTCGCCCACTCGATCTGTCCCTCTTCAATCCGGTCGAGGCTCTCCTCCATCGTGGCCGTGAAGCCGACATCAAAGAGCTGCGGCAAATTGCCGACCAGCAGGTCGTTAACCGCCAGCCCCAGCTCCGTCGGCGTCAACTGCCGCTTCTCGCGGGCGGTGTAATCCCGGGCGCTGAGCGTCTCGATGATGGACGCGTAAGTCGAAGGGCGCCCCACACCGTTGGCTTCCAAAGCGCGTATCAGCGAGGCCTCGCTGTAACGCGCGGGCGGCTTGGTCTCTTTGCGCTCGCTCAGCCATTTCAACAACACCAGCGGGTCGCCGGCTTCGAGCGGCGGCAGACGGTCGACCTCATCGTCAGCGTCTTCATCCGACCCGTTATCCTCGGCCTTCTTTTTGCGCACATCCAGTGCCATGACCTTCAGGAAGCCGCTGAAAAGCACCTCTGAAGCGGTCGCCGTGAACAGGTAGCTGTGCCGCAACAGCGCTTTCTCAGGCGCGATCTCGACGGTCTTCTGCGCGATCTTGGCCGCCGACATCTGGCTGGCGATGAACCGTTTCCAAATCAGTTCGTACAAACGCAGCGAGGGCGCGTCCAACACCCCTTTCAGACTTTCCGGAGTGCGCGCCGGATCAGTCGGGCGGATCGCCTCGTGCGCCTCCTGAGCGCCGGCCCGGCTTTTGTAAAAGTTGGGTTTCTCGGGACAGTAGTCATCACCGTATGTGACGGCGATGAATTGCCGTGCCGCGCTTTGCGCGTCGCGCGCGACATTGACGGAATCGGTGCGCATGTAGGTGATCAGGCCGACCGGCCCGCCGTCGCCGAAATCGACACCCTCGTAAAGCGACTGCGCCAGGCGCATCGTGCGGCTGGGCGAGAAACTGCAGACGCTGGATGCCGCCTGTTGCAGCGTGGACGTGATAAAGGGCGGCAAAGGCCGGCGCGTCGTCTCGCGGGTCTTGACCGCCTTGACCCGCAGCAGGCTGCCTTCCAGATCCTCCAGCAAAGCCCCCGCCGCAGCCTGCGAGCCGATCACGGGCTTCTCGCCGTCAACCCCGGCCATGCGGATGGCGAAGGCGTCCAAAGGCGCGGTCTCGCGCCGCACCTCCGCACCCAACACCCAGTACTCTTCGACCTTGAAGGACTGTATCTCGCGCTCGCGCTCCGACACCAGCCGCAACGCCACCGACTGCACGCGCCCCGCGCTGAGCCCCTTGCGGATGCGCCGCCACAGCATCGGACTCACTTTATAACCGACGATGCGGTCAAGCACCCGGCGGGCCTGCTGCGCGTCCACGCGGCGCATGTCGATAACGCCGGGCTGATCGAACGCCGCGCGCACCGCGCGCGGCGTGATCTCGTTGTACTGCACACGGTAAAACGGCTTGTCCTTCGCGACATCCGCCAGCGACTCCTGCAGATGCCATGCGATGGCCTCGCCCTCGCGGTCGGGATCTGGCGCCAGATATATCGCCTCGCAGCTTTTCGCGGCTTTTTTCAACTCGGCGATGACCTTGGCCTTGCCTTTGGAAAAAACATACTTTGGCGCGAACCCGCGGTTGACATCCACCCCGAGCGTCCGTTCCGGCAAATCGCGTATGTGCCCGACCGAAGACTTGACCACATAACCCGAACCAAGAATCTTGCTGATGGTTTTCGCCTTGGCCGGCGACTCCACAATCACTAATTTCTTCACCATGTTCCACCTTTCCTGAAAAAAGAAGTCCCTTAAACGCCCGCGCGGCGGGCGACGATATTTCCTGGCAGCAAACGCGCCAGCCGCTTGATCTGCAAACCCACAAGTATGGCATTGACCTTGCCGGCGTCAAGACCGCTCCCGCGGATCAACTCGTCCACATGCGTGCCCTGTTCTTCGACCAGCTTCATCACCGCCTGCTCGTCCGCCGTCAGCACGGCCCGCGGCGGAGCGACCGCGGCGCTCCCGTCATCGCCGGCTTCCTGCGGCCTTGATAAACGCAGCCGCATCCCCGACAGCATATCCTGCAGCTCTTCCGCCACGTCATCCGCGGTCGTCACCAGCCTGGCGCCCTCGCGCAACAGCTTGTGACACCCCTGCGAGGCCGGAGAATCGATCCGCCCCGGGACCGCCATGACACTGCGGTTCTGGTCCAGCGCCTGCCCCACCGTGATCAGCGTGCCGCTGGTCAGCGAGGCCTCGACCACCACAACGCCTTTGCACAGCCCGCTGACAATGCGGTTACGCATGGGGAAGGTCTGTCGGTCAGGCTGCCGCCCGAAAGGATACTCGGATATGACCGCGCCGCCTTTCTGCGCCATATCACGCGCCAGACTCCGGTTTTCCGCAGGGAAAAGACGGTCCAGCGCACCGCCGAGCACCGCCACGGTGCGCCCTTTGGCCTGCAGTGCGCCGACATGCGCCTCGGTGTCTATGCCCAGCGCCAGACCGCTGACCACCGTGTACCCCGCGCAAGCCAACTGGTAACCGAAACGCCGCGCGGTTTCGCGCCCATAAACCGTGGGCCGCCGCGTGCCGATGATCGCCACCGACGGCTTGTCCAGCGCCTCCTCGCTGCCAGCCACATAAAGCGTCAGCGGCGGATCGGCGATCTGCTTGAGCAGCGACGGGTAACCTGCGTCGGCCCAGGTCAGCAGCTTGACCCGCTCCCGCTCGGCCCTTTCGATCTCCGCGGCGACATTGACCTGCCGCAGCGCCGCGAGAAATTGCCCGGCCCTGTCCAACGAAATCCCCTGCACCTCGGCCAGTTCCGCCTCAGACGCGTCGAAAACCGCCGTCAAAGCGCCGAAACGCCCGGCCATGCGCTTGACCGTGATTGCGCCCAGACCGGGAACCATATTCATGGCAATCAATGCCTCGCGCTCCGTCACAAAGATCCCTCTCCTTGCCTATAACTTGAACGTTGTGTGTTGAGAATTGAGCGTTGAAAATTTGTTTTAATCCCGCCTTCCAGGCCTAAACACCTTGCTTCGCGTTGTCGGTCCGTCAATTAAACGGTTTGGTAAATATCATATTTACACTTGCCTGACAAGTGCGCATACGCTTTCCCGGACTGGCCGCTTCCTTTTCGGTCACCGATAAAAATGCGGCACTTGATTCTCTTTGCATTGACACCGCGCCGGTCTGGCGGTGATAATACCGACACTGAGCGTAAATGTTTCAAGCTCATAGCCATTGTATTGGCTAACCACTGAAAACGGAGTGCAATATGTCAGAAAAGATGCCGCTGGCCACACGCGTTAAATTGAGCTCGATGATGTTCCTGCAGTTCATGATACTGCCGGTCTGGTTTATCCCGATGTTTCCTTATATCGCCAAAATGGCTCCGGAGGGCAGTAATCTGCCGATGTTGTGCGGCATGATCATGGGATTTGGCGCCTTGGCATCGCCTCTTTTCGGCATGTTCGCCGATCGCCACATGAACAGCGAGAAGGTGCTGGCGCTTTGCAACTTCGCCTCGGCCGCCCTGCTGGGATACGCCTACACGGTCAGGGACCCAAAGATACTTTTCATCACCCTCCTGCTGGTGATGGTATTCTATATGCCGACCTGGTCGCTGACCGCCACGATCGCCATGAAGAACAGCACCACCGAGGCTTTCCCGCAGATCCGCGTCTTCGGCACACTGGGCTGGGTCGCGTCCGCGGTTTTCAGCCTTGTCGGCACCAAGGTCTTCAACATCCAGAACTTCGACACCACGCAGTACATCTTCCTCGGCGGCGCGATCGGCGCGGTTCTGGCCGGCGCGCTGGCGTTCATACTGCCGGCCACAGAGCCGCCCGCCAAGGGACAGCCCGCCTCGGTTGTGGACGCTCTGGGACTGCGCGCCCTGGTGCTGCTAAAACGGCCGGACTTCCTGGTCTTCTCCGTGCTGATCCTGCTCGCGATGGTGCCCTTCCAGTGGTACAACGTCTATAACAGCCTCTATCTCAAGGAGCGCGGTTACCAATACCTGACGGGCGTCATGAACCTCGGGCAGGTGCTGGAGCTGGTCTTCATGCTCTTGATCCCGATCATTCTGAAAAAGGCGGGCTACAAGTGGGGCATGGTGCTGGGCCTGCTGGCGCTGGTATTCCGCTACGGCATGTTCTACCTGGGAGCGTCTCACGAGCAGCAGACCTGCGATTTCGCCGGCATCCTGATCCACGGCCTGATCTTCGGCATGCTGATCGTCGGCAGCCAGATGTACGTGGACGCGGCGGCGCCAGCCGAGCTGCGCGGCCAGGCACAGGGGTTGATAGGCCTGATCATGTTCAGCCTCGGCACCTTCTTCTCCAACTACGTCTTCGATATCGTGATCAAGAAGAACGAGGTGCGTGACGCCGTCACGAATGCAGTCAGCCGCCACAACTGGGAACAGCCCTTCGTGATTGCTCTCGGCATCTCACTGGCTCTGGCGGTGCTGATGGCACTGGCCTTCAAACCTGCCAAGCGCGAGGTTTGACATAAGGAATTGTGAAACATGGACGCCCACACCTCACGCCAGCCGTGCCCGATCTGCAAGACTCCGAACGCCAACCACTCCGGCGCCGGAGCCAGCACATCCGAGATCCACTGCCTGCGGTGCGGGCGTTTCCTGATCCAGACTTTGGCCGAGACCCGGCTGCTTAACAGCCCTCCGCCTTTCCCTCCGCCCCACCTGCTCTCTGGCCTTTGCCGCAACACGTGGGATATGCTCGGCGAGAAGCCTTTGATCACGGTTGACATGTTTCAGTCATGGGCGCATCTGGAAAAGACCGCGAAAATCCTGGTTCCGCGCGACACCGACCTGCCGGCAAAATGCGATTACCTGCTCAAATACATGCGCCGCAGGTCCAAGGTTCTGGCCGACACCGTCGGTTTCTCCCCCGCCGAGCTGGCGGTTGGCTTCTGCGCGAACAAGAAAGAGCTGCTCTTCTGCCTGAGCTACCTGTGCGCAAAGGGGCTGGTCGAAGAGGATAGCGGCAATCAAAAGGCGAAGGGGCCTGCGAACGCCGGTCTGGAATACCGCCTGACCCCGGCCGGCTGGCTCGCGCTGGAAGCGTCGCCCGAATCCGCGGAACCGCTGGCAGCCGTGGCGCTCTGCTTGGAGAACGACAACGAGACGGCCTGGACACAGGGTTTTTCGGCCGCTGTCCACAAGGCCGGATACAAGGCAGTCAGAATCGACAGCCGCGAACACGCCAACCGGATCAACGACGAAATGATCGTGGGCGTCAGAAACGCCCGGATCATGGTCGCCGACCTGACCGGCCAATCGCCATTGGTTTATTTCCAGGCCGGGCTGGCCGCAGGGCTGGGCAAGCCCGTCTTCTGGACCTGCGAGGAGCGGGCCGCTCAGGAAAAGAAATCGCTTCTGGAAACACGACAGCATCTGGTCACCGCATGGTCTAACGATAAGCTCGATGATTTCTCCAACCGCCTGCACCAGAGGATCGAAGCCTCACTCGGACGACCATGACTTTATGAACCGCCGCATGTCCTAGAAACCCGGCGTGCGCGCATACGGCCTTTTAAAAATCGTGGCCCGGAATTGATACACTCGCGCGGTTAAAACGAGGTGAGATATGGATAAGAAACTTCCTGACTCACATGTGAGGCGTGATTTATGGATTATGCTTTTTGCGTCCGCCGCCGTGTTCATAGTTGCTCTCGGCTACATGCAATACCGCTCTGAGAGTGAACGGGTGTTCGCGTTATGGTCACAAGACTTAAAAGCCGTCGGCACGCTTAAGGCCGGCCAGGTGGCGGCATGGCGCTCAGTGCGCCTGGCCGACGTTGTCCGCTTCGTGCGCGATCCAACGCTGGTCAGAGCCATTGAAAACTCAGACGATTCAGACCTGCCGCTCATGCTCAAGCTGAATTGCAAGGGCGGTTTGTACCATAATGCCTTGCTGGTCTCGGCCGCCTGTGACATCATCAGAGCCGCGCAAGAACCGGCGCCCCCTTTGTCAACAACGTCACGCCAGGCTGTGGGCTCGGCCGTAGCCACCGGCCAGGCCACCCTTTCCGATTTCTACCAAAGCGCGGACGGCGGTCTGTACATAGACTGCGCCGCGCCGATCATGACCGGAACCGGCAGGCTTGCGGCTGTCCTGGTGTTGCAAACCGCCGCTTCCATGCATATCCAGCCGCTGATGGACTCATGGCCAGGCACCAGCACCACGGCCGAGACCCTGCTGGTTCGTAAAGAAGACGGTGGCTCCGTGGTTTTCCTCAACAAACTGCGGGGCAAACCCGGCGACGTTCCCAATCTCCGCCTGCCTCTGACCCAAGCGCATTCGCCCGCCGTACAAACGCTCGGCGGACACCAGGGCGTCATCCAAAATTCAGACTACCGCGGCAAACCGGTGCTGGCGGCCGTGCACATGGTTCCGGACTCGGACTGGTTCATCGTTACCAAGATCGACAAAACCGAGATTCTGGCGCACCTGCGCAAAAACACCTTGGTCATCAGCGGGTTTGTGCTTATGGGCATCATTGTCGTCGCGATCGCGTACGCTCTGGAAAAACGCGCGAGACAGGCCGACCTGTACCGTTCGCTCTTTGATAACGAACAGGCCCAGCGCCTGTTCAACGAGAAGTTTCGCGCCATCCTGTACAGTATCGGCGATGCGGTCATAACCACAGACTCCCGGGGGCACGTGAACCAGATGAACCCTGTGGCAGAAAAACTCACCGGGTGGACCGAGAAAGATGCCGCCGGGATGCTGTTGGACGATGTTTTCAGAATCGTCAACGAGTCTACAAAAGAACCCGTCGGCAATCCCGTGTACCGTGTCCTGCAGGAAGGTAAGGTCGTCGGCTTGGCTAACCACACCCTGCTGATCGCCCGTAACGGCGCCGAATACCCCATAGCCGACAGCGGCGCCCCCATACGCGACAAAACGGGAGAAATCACAGGCGTGGTCTTGGTTTTCAGGGATCAGTCAACCGAACGCGCGGCCCAGAAGGCACTTCTCGACAGCGAGCAGAGGCTCTCCACGTTCTTCAACAACCTGCCGGGCATGGCCTACCGTTGTCGTTACGACACTTATTGGACAATGCTGTTTCTTTCGCAAGGCTGCAAGGAATTGACCGGCTATGCCCCGGACGATCTCATAGAAAACCGTAAATTGTCGTATTTCGACCTGATCCACCCTGATGACCGCCAAGCCGTGTGGGACTCGATTGACAGCATGATTAAGCGGCATTTGCCCTTCACCTTGGAATACCGGATCATCACCGCCGAAGGCACGGAAAAATGGGTGCTTGAAAGGGGGTGCGCGGTTTTTGATAAAGCTTCCAAAAGCGTGATTGCGCTGGAAGGCATAATCCAAGACATCAATGACCGCAAGCTGGCCGCCGCCGAGCAGATCCGGTTACAAGAGGAACTCCATCAGGTGCAGAAACTTGAGGCCATAAGACGTCTGGCCGGCGGCATCGCGCATGATTTCAACAATATGTTGGCGATCATTCTAGGAAACGCCGAGATCCTGCAAGAATCAATCGGCGAGTCATCTGACAATCACACGCCTGTCTCGGAAATCGTCAAAGCCGGCAAACACGCGGGCAAGATCGTCAAACAACTTTTAGGCTGCGCCAGCAAACAGGCCGTCACGCCGCGAGATACAGACCTCAATAAAACAACAGAAGAGCTACTGGACACTTTGCGTCATGCGATCGGCGAGCAGATTGAGCTTGAATGGAGCCCTGGCGACAACCTTTGGCATATCTGGATCGATCCTGCGCAGATTGACCAAATGCTTTTCAATCTGGTGATTAATGCCCGCGATGCCATACACGGGAAAGGCAAGGTCGTGATCTCCACAAGCAACATCAAACATCCTCTCGATGCCGAAGGCAGAACCGTCGGCAGGACTTTAGCAGATTACGTGTTGATAACAGTCAGCGATAACGGTTGCGGTATGGACCAAGCCACACAGTCTCAAATTTTCGACCCTTTCTTCTCAACCAAGCCCGACGATATCAGAAGCGGGCTCGGCCTGCCCACAGTCTACGGTATCGTCAAGCAGAACAAAGGCCACATCGTTGTCGAAAGCCATGTCGGAAAAGGCTCTGTTTTCAAGATTTATCTGCCGCGTCAACTCGGCCCGGCAAAAACACTTCCGGAAACCGCTGCGGCGGCGGCATCCGCGCCCGGCACAGACGGACGCCCCCGCTCCGACACAACCATATTGCTGGTGGAGGACGAGCCCGCCGTGCTGACGCTGACCAAAATACTCTTGCAGAAGGCCGGCTATAACGTGCTGGATGCCAATCATCCGCATAAGGCTTTAACAATCGCGCGCGAGCATAAAGGCAAAATACATTTACTGTTGACCGATGTCGTGATGCCGGGAATGAGCGGACTGGAACTCTCAGAAGTGATCGGGAAGACGCGCCCGGGAATCAGAAAGCTTTTCATGTCGGCTTACACTGCCGATATCATAGCCAAGCATGGCTTTTTGGACGAAAACACAATTTTTATGGAAAAGCCCTTCACCCGCGAGGTTCTGGAGAGGAAAGTCAGCGAGGCGCTGTCCGCATGACCGACGTTTTGCGGCAACAAGAAAACACTCCCTTACGGCAAGGCTTTTTGCTATTATTAGATCCATTTAAAACAACCATAACCCAATTCGCACCAGGAGCACATCATGGCCGAAAAAAAGAACAGCAACACTCAACTTGACGCCGTATTGAGCCAGATCCGGAAAGAATTCGGCGACTCGGCCATCATGCGCATGGGCGATGCGGAGGCTTCTAAAAACATAGCTGTGATCTCAACCGGCGCCTTCTCGCTGAATCTCGCGCTGGGCGTCGGCGGGCTGCCGCGCGGACGGGTCGTGGAAATCTACGGCCAGGAATCTTCGGGCAAAACCACGCTGGCCCTGCACGTGATCGCCAACGCCCAGAAGAATGGCGGTTTGGCCGCTTTCGTGGACGCGGAACACGCGATGGACCCGAACTATGCCCGCCGCATCGGCGTGAACCTTGACGACCTTCTGGTTTCACAGCCAAATTCAGGCGAAGAGGCGCTCACCATCACCGAGCAATTGGTCAAAAGCGGCGCGCTGGATGTGGTGGTCGTCGACTCCGTGGCCGCGCTCGCGCCGCAAGCGGAACTGGACGGCAACATGGGCGACTCCCACATGGGCCTGCAGGCGCGCCTCATGTCGCAAGCCATGCGCAAGCTCACCAGCGCCATCTCCCAAACCAAGACCCTCTGCATCTTCACCAACCAGGTGCGCGACAAGATCGGCGTGATGTTCGGCAACCCCGAGAC
>CAYRZP010000001.1:0-48803 GCA_964428885.1 uncultured Lentisphaeraceae bacterium | reverse complement strand
CTAATGTTTGCGCAAGCATCCCCTTAGCTCTCTGGTTTAGCGTCGCGGCCCATCAGCCGCTCGACCGCTTCGCGGGCGGGCAGGTCCTGGTAGCAGAGGGCGTGGACCGTGTCGGTGATGGGCATTTCCACGCCGTGTTTGCGGCCGAGGGCGTGGATCACACGGGCGTTCCAGACGCCTTCGGCCACCATGCTCATGCTGCCGAGGATCTCGCGGATTTGCTCGCCGCGGCCCAGGCGTTCGCCGACGTTGTGGTTGCGGCTGTGGCGGCTGGTGCAGGTCACGATCAGGTCGCCGACGCCGCTCAGGCCGGCGAAGGTTTCCGGGCAGGCGCCGAGCGCCACGCCGAAGCGGGTGACCTCCGCGAGGCCGCGCGTGATCAGCGCGGCGCGGGTGTTGTCGCCGAACCCGAGCCCGTCCGAGGCGCCGACCGCGATGGCGATCACGTTCTTGACCGCGCCGCCGATCTCCACCCCCAAGGGGTCGGTGGAGGTATAGGCGCGGAAACGCGGTCCGCTGAAAAGGCTTTGCACGCGCAGCGCCACCGCTTCTTCCGCGGCGGCGGTCACGACGGCCGTGGGGATGCCGCGGGCGACCTCTTCCGCGTGGCTCGGCCCCGAGAGCACCGCGACCTGCGCCAGGCCGAGGATCTCTCGCGCGAGCTCGCTCATGCGGCAGTGGGTGTTCTCACACAAGCCCTTGGTGAGGCTGACGGTCAGGGCGCCGGCGGGAATCAGCCCTGCGAACCTGCGGCAGACGTCGCCGAAGAACTTGGAAGGCACGGCGAGGATCACCGCCTCGGCACCGGCCGCCGCTTCGGCGGGGTCGTCCGTCCAGGCCAGATTGGCGGGCAGCGGGATGCCGGGCAGGAAGCGCGGATTCTCACGGCGGGCGCGGATCTCGGCCAGGTATTCGGGGAAAGGGCCCCAGACGGTGAGACTGTGCCCGTAAGAGTTCAGCAGCAGCGCGGCGGCGGTGCCCCAGCCGCCGTCGCCGATGACGGTGATTTTCATGGGGTTCCTTTCGCTTTGGTTTTGCCGAAGTTGAAGCGCGATTCCGTACCGGCGCGCAGGCGCGCGATGTTAGGGCGGTGTTTCCAGACCGCCAGCGCGGCCAGCAGCGTCAGGACGCCGGAAAACCAAACCCCGTGCCGGGCGCAGTAAAGCGGCCAGGCCGCAACGCCGAGAGTTGCGGCAGCCGCGATGGAGGCGGCAGACACGTAGCGCGCGGCCGAGAAAACCAAAATCCAGACGGCGAAGGCGATGCCAGCGCCCGCTGGCGCCAAGGCCAGCAGCATGCCCGCGCTTGTGGCGATGCCCTTGCCGCCTTTGAAGCCGAGAAAGCAGGTCCAGTTGTGGCCGACCACGGTCATAACGCCGCAGAACACCGGCAGGGCCATGGACGCGCAGTCGCCGCCGGAGAGCCAGGCCGCCAGCGGCGGGATCAGCCTGACCCCGCAGTAACCCTTGGCCACGTCCAGGGCGAAAGTGAGAACGCCGAGCGGCTTGCTGACCGAACGGAAAACGTTCGTGGCGCCGATGTTGCCGCTGCCGAGTGCGCGGACGTCTTTACCGCGGGCTTTTGCCAGCAGGAAGCCGAAAGGCAGCGAACCGGCCAGATACGCGGCGGCGGCGGCGGACAACCACATGAGCGTTTCAGTCATTCCAAGAATTTAGCAAAACCCGGACGGCTTTGCATTTTCAAACCTGAAAAAAAGACACTGGACAGAATGTGCGCGGATAGGGTATAAATGTTCTTACTTGAAGAAACGCGAGTGCGTTTCATTCTGGCGGAATCATCAACCCAATCAAGAGGGGCTGCATGAAAAAAGAGTTAGTGACGCTGTTTTGCGCCGGCTTGGCCGGGGCTGCTTGGGCTCAGGCGCCTGAGAAGGCTGAGAAAGACGGGCTGGAGTGGGATGCGGGAGCCGACCTGCGCGTGCGGCACGAGCTGCACGATAACGTGCCGCAGGCGGGCGGCGGCGTTTCCGGCAACCAGAGTTATCTGCGCATTCGCCCGCGCGCCTGGGGCGAGGTCAAGAACGAGGACTTCAAGCTATACCTGCGGCTGACGGACGAGTTCCGGGAATATTTCAACCCGAGCGCCAGCCGGAACGGCCAGTTCCCGGACGAGCTGCTACTCGACAACCTCTATCTCGATCTTTACGGCCTGTTCGGCGACCGGCTCGACCTGCGCATCGGCCGTCAGGATTTCCTCGGGCCGCAGGGGCCGACCTACGGGGCGGGACGCGTGCTCATGGACGGCACTTCCGGCGACGGATCGCGCACATCCTTCTTCGATGCCATCAAGGCCACGGTCAAATTCGATGAGAAGAACACGCTGGACCTGTTGGCGATCTACAACCTTCCCGAAACCGAGTTCAGCTGGGGACACCCCAAGGGCGCGGACGGGTCGTCGCCTAAAGAAAAGCAGCTCACCTACAACGTGCCGGGCGCCACCGACATGGCGGAATACGGCGGCGGGCTGTATTTCAAGTCGAAAGAGTTCAGCGAGTTCCCGTTTGATCTGTACTACCTCTTCAAGCGCGAGACCAAATCCCGCTTCCGCGGGGCCCGCCTGCCCGGGCGCGACACGCACACCCTCGGCGCGCGCGTGATGCCGAAACTGACGGAGACCCTCTCGGCGGAATTCGAGGGCGCGGCGCAGGCCGGCGAGAAGGACGGCGGGGACGCCACCAGAGGCTATATGGGATACGCGGGCCTGACTTACAAGCCGGCGGTCGAGCGCTGTAAGCCTTTCTTCACCGTGGCCTGCTACTATCTCTCCGGCGACCGCAACCGCGGCACGGCCGACAACGACACGGCCTGGAACCCGCTCTGGGCGCGTTGGCCGCAGTACAGCGAGATGTATCCTTACCATGACCGCGGCGTGTGCTACTGGTCGAACCTGATCTACCCGAACATCACCGTCGGCTCAAGCTTCGCCAACGGCCACAAAGTGAGCGCCAACGCGGGGCCGATGTACGCGGCGGTCGAGGACGGCCTGGGCGGCGGCGACGGCGACCTCTACGGCTGGTTCGGCATGTTCCGCTACGACTTCCCGCTGCTGAAGAACCTCTTCGGCAAGCGCGGCGACCTTACCGGGCATGTCACGGCGGAATTGCTCGACCCGGGCGACTACTACACATCTGACACCGTGGCCTACTTCCTGCGCTGGGAAGTCATCGCGCGGTTCTAATGTCTGCCAAGCGGCGCGGACGGCTCGGCGAGCCGTCCGCCGTCAAAGAGGTTTTTTGGGCGTGACGTTACGCCCTTGCGCCGCTATCCTGATTGTCCCTTTTCAAAAAGGCGATCCGTGGATAGAGGGTAAGCGCATATGCATGAGACGGTGAACAGGTGTGAGGAGATGCTGGCCGCATGGCTGCGGCAGGCGTTCGAGGCGGCTTTCGGCGGCGGACAGGACTGGGCGGCCGTCCGCGTGCAGCCGGCGACAGACCCGCGCTTCGGCGACTTCCAGTGCAATGACTCCATGCAGGCGGCCAAGCTGCTGCGGCGCCCGCCGCGGGCCGTGGCCGAGGCGGTGTTGGCCGCCGCAGCCCTGCCGCCGATGCTGGCCAAGGCCGAGATCGCCGGGCCTGGGTTCATCAACCTGACCGTTCGGCCCGAATGGCTGGCGGAGCAGGCGGCGGCGCTGTCGGCTGCGCCGCGTTTCGGCATTCCCGATGTCGGCGCGGGCCGGACCGTGGTGCTCGACTACTCCAGCCCCAACGTGGCCAAGCCCATGCACATCGGCCACATACGCTCCACGGTCATCGGCAACGCGCTCGACCGCATCTACCGCGCCCTCGGCTACCGCGTGGTCGCCGACAACCATCTGGGCGACTGGGGCACCCAGTTCGGCATCCTGATCCAGGGCTACCGCGAGTTTCTCAGCGCGAAGGAGCGTGAAGAGCTGACCGTCGAGTTGCTCGAGCGCGCCTATGTTCAGAGTTATAACCGATCCAAGGAAGATCCGGAGTGGATAGAGCGCTGCAAGGCCGAGCTGGTCAAGCTGCAGCGGGGCGACGCCGAGAACCGCGCAGTTTGGGAGCGTTTCATCGCCATCAGCATGGAGGAGTTCAACCGCGTTTACGCGCGGCTGGACGTCAGTTTCGACCTGACGCGCGGCGAGAGTTTCTACAACGACATGCTGCCCGAAACCGTGAGTCGCTTGCAAGAGCAGGGCCTGGCCGTGGAGAGCGAGGGGGCGCTGGTGGTCAAGCTCGATGCGGAAGGCATGCCGGTGTGTATCGTGCGCAAAAGCGACGGCGGCTTCAATTACGCCGCCACCGACATCGCCACGGTGCGCAGCCGGGTCGAGGAGTTCGCGCCGGACCGCATCGTCTATGTCACCGACGAGCGCCAGCAGTTGCACTTCCGCCAGTTCTTCGCGGTTTGCGGCAAGCTGGGGTACCAGACCCGCCTTGAGCACGTCTGGTTCGGGCTGATGCGACTGCCGGAAGGCACCTTCTCGACGCGCCAGGGCAACGTGATCAAGCTCGAGGCGCTGCTCGACGAGGCGGAGCGCCGCGCGCTGGAGATCATCAAGGCGTCGAACAGCGAGATGCCGGAAGCCGAGCAGAAAGAGCTGGCCAGGGCGATCGGCATCGGGGCGATCAAATACGCCGATCTCAGCCATGACCCGCAGACGCTGATCGTTTTCACCTGGGAGAAGGCGCTGGCGCTGGACGGCAACTCCGGCCCCTATCTGCAATACGCCTACGCGCGGCTTTGCAGCCTGCTCGACAAATACGCCGAACAGGCGCCCGGCCGCGACCCGCTCGCCAACCCATTGCGTCTGGAAAGCGATATCGAGAAAGAGCTGGTGTTGCGCCTGCTGCAGTTCCCGGCAGCAGTCCTGCGGGCGGCCGAGACCTATAAGCCCAGCGTCCTTGCCGACTACCTGTTCGGGCTTTCGCAGACCTACAGCAGTTTCTACCAGCGCATGCCGGTGCTCAAATCCGAGCCGGCCGTGCGCGACAGCCGCGTCAGGCTTTGCGCCATGACCGCGCAAGCGCTCGCGGAAGGTCTGGGGCTGCTGGGCATCCGCACTCCCCGCCGGATCTGACGCGGCACCGGCTAACGCGCCGCGGCGAACGGTTCGAGGCAGCGATCGAGGATGCCGGTGGCGTGGGCGATAAAGACCCCGTAATTCACGATCGGCACACCCGCGGACTGGGCCTGCGCGATACGGTAATGCATCTCCCGCCGGTTGAGCATGCAGGCGCCGCAGTGGATGATCAGGCTGTACTCCGACAGATCGCGCGGGTACTGCATGCCGCTTGAATGCTCCAGCTTCAGTTGCTTGCCGCCCGTGCGCTCGCGCAGCCAGCGCGGGATCTTGACCGTGCCGATGTCGTCGCACTGGCGGTGGTGCGTGCAGCCTTCGGCGATCAGGACGCGGTCGCCGTCCTTAAGGCTGTCGATCGCCCGCGCGCCTTGCGCCAAGACGCCGAGGTCGCCCTTGTACCGGGCGAAGAGGATCGAGAACGAGGTCAGCGGCACGTCGCGCGGGGTCTCGGCCGAAACTTTGGCGAAGGCCTGCGAGTCGGTGATGACAAGCCGCGGCGGCTGCCTCAACGCGGCCAAAGTGGCTAGAAGCTCGGTCTCCCTGGTCACGAACGCCAGCGCGCCCGCCTCCAGGATGTCGCGCACCGTCTGCTGCTGCGGCAGGATCAGCCGTCCCTTGGGGGCGGCCGAGTCGATCGGCGTCACCAGCACCACCACGTCCAGCGGTTTCAGAAGATCTGCGACGATCCGCAGGCTTTCGTCGTCATCCGGAACGATCTTCGCTAAAGCCAGTTTCAAATTCTCCACGCCTTGCCCGGTCACGGAGGACACCGCCAGGACCGGCGCCTTGGCAACGGCGGCCACACGCGCCACGGCCGCTGCGGACGGCATGGCGAGATCGGTCTTGTTGTAAACCACGGCCAGCGGTATTTTCTTGGCGCGCACAAGTTCCAGGATTTCCTGTTCGCAAGCGCCGAGGCCGTGTTCCGCCTCGATCACCAGTATGGCTACGTCGGTTTTGTTCAAGACATCGCGCGTGCTGCGCATGCGCAGTTCGCCGAGCGCGCCCTCGTCGTCAAGGCCCGGGGTGTCGAAGATCATGATTGGCCCGAGCGGCAGCAGCTCCATGGCTTTGCGCACAGGATCCGTGGTGGTGCCCTTGACCGGCGAGACGATGGCGACCTCCTGTCCGGTCAGAGCGTTGATCAGACTGGATTTGCCGACATTGCGGCGTCCTAACAGTGCGATGTGCAGGCGTTCGCCCTGCGGCGTTGCATTCAGGCTCATTCAGGTTATCCTCAATCAAACTTCTGCCGCGCGCGTATCACTCCAGCGTGATCACGCGGTCGGCTTGGCCGGGCGTCAGGTCGCGGTGGCTGGTGAACAGGATGATCCTGTCGCCACCGCGCCGCCGCATGGTCTCGAAAAGCTCGCCGCGCGCGTTGTTGTCCAAGGCGCTGGCCGGCTCGTCCAGGACGTAAAGCAAGGCCGGTCGCAGGAACACGCGCGCCAGGGCGAGTTTCTGCCATTGTCCGGCGCTCGGCTCCACGCCGTCGTGCAGCCAACGTCCCAGCAGGGTTTGCAGCCCTTGCGGCCAACGGTCCAGCAGAGAATCCAAGCCGGCGTCCTGGGCGGCCCGTGCTATCTGCGGCGCGTCCGGGGCGGTCCGGGTGTGGCCGATCCAGATATTTTCGCGCGCCGTCAGTTGGTAACTGTTGAAGTCCTGGAACAGCGCGCCCACCTTGGCGCGCCATGCGGACGGGTCGAACTCGCGCAGGTCAACCCCGTCGACCAGGATGCGCCCACCGGAAGGATCGTACAGGCGGCACAGCAGCTTGATGAGGGTTGACTTGCCGGTGCCGTTGGCCCCGGCCAGAAAGACACGCTCGCCCGGCAGCATTTCGCAGGAGAGGTTTTTAAGGACCGCCCGCCCGGTGCCGGGATAGGCGAACGAGACCTTTTCGAAGACGATGCCGCGCGTGATCCTGTCCGGCACCGGCGCAGGGTTTGACGGGGCGCATATACGGGAAGGCTGGTGCAGCAGCTCCTCGAAACTCTGCAGGAACAGGGCGTCCTCGAAAAGTCCGGCACAAGCTCCCAGCAAGGCGGCGATGGCGGACTGCCCGCGCTGCACGGCCTGCACGCAGAGGACCAGCGCGCCGATTGTGAAGGCGCCTTCCAGCAGCCGGCCGGTCGCCCACAGCAGGCACAGGCCTGTAACAATCAGGCCGGCGGCCATGCCGGCGGCCTCGCGCGTCAGCACATAACGGCGCCAGGCCAACCGCTCTTCGCGCAGGCGGGCGCGGGCGGCGCTGAAACGGCCGCGGCAGAAATCGCCATGCTGGTAAAGGCGCACATCTTTGGCGCCCGCGTTATCAGAGAGCACGGAGTGAAAATAGGCGGCCTCGCGTTCCAGCGGCGCGAGGTTTTTGCGCCATTCGTAGAAACGCCGTGCGCGGTTAAGCTTGAAGCACAGCGGCGGCAGTGCGGCCAGTGCCAGCAGCGCCGGCAGCCAGAGGCTGATGCCCGCCAGGATGACCATGGCGCCGGCCAGGCCTGTCAGGCTGTGCAGGATCTGGCCCAGACCGGAAAGCACACGCGCGGGGCGCGTGAGCGCCTCCTCGCGCGCCATGTGGAGACGGTTCTGGTCATCAGGATTTTCGAAGAATGCGTAGTCGGCGCGAGCGAGCGTATCGTGCAGAAGTCCGTAGACCCGTTCCGTGACGGCCAAGGCGTGGAACTCCGCGACCCAGGACGACAGCACCCTCAATGCGGCGGAGAGCGCCAGGCACAGTGCGAAGACCAGCGCCCAGAGCGCGAACAAGCGTAAACCGCGGTCGGCCGAGAAACGTTCAAGCAGTGCCGTGAATGAGAGGTTCTGGCCCGGCGCGGCCCGCAAAACTTCCGCCGCGGCGTCGATGACCTGTTTCAGGCACAACGCCGCGCCCAGCGGCAGCAGTGCCTGCAACGCGGTGACCGCAGCGTGACAGCGGGCCAGGCGCCGGTCGCTCAGCCAGATCAGCCGGACGGCGCGCGAGAAAGTGGCGGGCAGGATGGAGAGTTCGCGCGTCACGCGAACCCGCCGCGTTCAGGCTTTTGGGCCTTCGACTTTTTCGGGCTCTTCCTTCTTGAGGTCATCGACGATCTCCTTGACCTTCGTGTTGGCCAGTTTCTCGCCCTCGTCCTTGCCCTTCTTGAACTCGCCCAGGCTGCGGCCCAGCGAACGCGCCAGATCCGGCAGCTTCTTGCCGCCGAACAACACCAGAATGATCACCAGAACGATAATCAGTTCCGGCCCGCCGATATTGAACGGCGACAAACCCAGTGGCAACATCATACCCTTATCCTCCTTAACGTTTTCAACCTCTGTAATGTTTGGCTACCGCCCGGCGGGCCTCTAGGTCCGCGTCGCGCCTTTTAACGGTCTCGCGCTTGTCTTCCTGAGCCTTGCCCCGGCAGACGCCTATCTCCACCTTCACCAGCCCCTTGGGGTTCAGGTACATCCTCAGCGGTATCAGCGACAGACCCTTCTGTTCGGACAGTGCCCGAAGCTTCATGATCTCACGCTTGTGCATCAGCAGCCTGCGCGTGCGCAGCGAGTCGTGATTGAAACGGTTGCCGAAAGCGTACGGGGGGATACGCACCTGGTTCAGGAAAACCTGCCCCTCTTTCACTTGGGCGTAGGCCCCGGCCAGCCCGGCCTCGCCGTTGCGGACGACCTTCACCTCCGTGCCGACCAGTTCTATGCCGGCCTCGTAACGCTCAAGGACAAAATACTCGTGGGCTGCCTTGCGGTTTACCGTAAGATTGCCGCCGAGTCTTTTTTTGCCCTCTGCGCTCATGATCCATCAACCCGCCTCCGGCGGAAGGAGGCTATTTTCGCGACCAGTGCGTGTGTGCGGCCTCCGCCTTGGCGATCGCACCGAAATCGATTTCAGAGATAAGCAGGCCGTCGGCGATCTCGCGCAGCGCGATCTCGGCCCTGTCTTCATCGATAGACAGCGGTTTCACATAAGGCCGCTCGCCCATATTGAGTTGGCGCACACGTTTGGAAACCAAGTTCACGAGCACCGGCACGCTGGGGACACGGACCCGCGCTTTTTCAATCAGTTCAACATTCACGCAATGCCTCCAATAGTTAAGCGCGATAGTATATGATTTTTTACCGCATGAGGTCAACTCGGGAGATGGGCAGAGAAACGTCCGGCGTCACCCGGCCCTTACCTCTTTCACTTTCCCATATTTTCTTGCTATGATTGCCGCATGACAGTCAAATTCAAGCGGATCGATCCGGCGGCGGTCTTGCCGGCTTACGCGCGGCCGGGCGACGCGGGCATGGATGTGTGCGCCTGCGAGGATGCGGTTTTGCGGCCGGGCGAGCGGCGGCTGGTGCGCACCGGCCTGGTGATGGAACTGCCGGAAGACGCGGAGGCGCAATTGCGTCCGCGCAGCGGGCTGGCGCTGAAGCACGGGATCACGCTGCTCAACACACCGGGCACGATCGACGCCGGCTACCGCGGCGAGGTCGGGATCATCCTGATCAATCTGGGGCAGGAGCCTTTCGAGGTGCGGGCGGGCATGCGCATCGCGCAGATGGTGATCGCCCGGATCACGCGGGCAGAGGTCGCGGAGGTCGCGGAGGTCACCGGCTCCGCGCGCGGCGCGGGCGGGTTCGGTTCCACCGGCATCCTGACAAAGCTGGCTGCCGGATTCAGAAGTTAAGGGTTAGGAGTCAGACGCCGGTCGCGGGTCGCCGGTCATGTGTCACGGCAGGCCGCCTCTAATGTTACTTATTCTTTATCACCAAGATCTTTGATCTTGATGTTGCGGTAGGAGACGCGGTCGCCGTGGTCCTGCAGCAAGATGTGACCGGATGGTTGCTCGCCCCAGTTAGGGTACTTGGCGAATTTGCTGGCAGCCACGGCGGCGCGGAACGCCGCAGATCCGCGCTCGAACTCCAGCACCTTCTCGCCGTTCAGCCAATGCTCGACCTTGCGCCCCCGGCTGACGATCATGGCAGTGTTCCACTCGCCCGCGGGTTTGGCCTTGGCGTCCTTGGCCGGCATAACGTCATAAAAAGAGGCCACGCGGCGGTTGCCGTCGCGTCCCTGTCCGGCGTCCTTGTGCTTATCGCAGAGGATCTGATATTCCAAGGTGGTGCCGTCGTTGACCTGCGGGTCGAACAAGTACTTGATGCCGCTGTTGGCGGCCTCGGTCAGCATGAAGTCAACTTTCAGAATGAAATTCGAGAAGGTCTGACTGGTGATGATGTCGCCGCCGCCGCCCGCTTTCCCGGGCAGCACGGTCAGGGTGTTGTTGTCGATGACCCAGCCCTTGGCCGGGAAGGCGTCGCTGCGGGCGCCGCGCCAGCCTTCCGTGGTCCGCCCGTCCCAGAGCAGGCGCCAGCCGTCCTTCGCCTCGGTTTCAGACAAGGTGTTGGGCTGCGCTTCGCAGCGTTTCTCCATAGCCGGCGCCGAGAGGCAGGCCAGCGTGAGCGCGGCGGCAATAAAAGGCTTCATCGGGATGGCTCTCCGTTCACTGTTCGGCATCCTGGCCGTCCTCCAGGTCCGTGATGCCGGGGTCTGCCGCAGACGCCAAAGGACGGACCGGCTTGAAATCCTTCTGCGCGAGGTTCCAGGCGAGCCAATCCTTGAAAAGGCCGCTTGAGCGGCGGCGGACAATATTGGCGCGGACCTGCGCGCGCATCATTTCCGCGGCCAGCGCGTCGCCCGGTCGGCGGCTCTCGACATACACCAACAGCGATTTGCCTGAGCTGGCGGGCACGGCCTCGGAGAGCTCGCCGGCCTTCAGCGTCATCGCGTTGTAAGCGATCGCGAAACTGTTGTCGAACTTCTGGTTCTGAATGTCGCTGACGCGGTAGGTCAGAGAGGTCGAGACGTTCAGGGCTTTGGCCTGGGCCGCCGCGGCGAAACTCTTGCCATCGGCCATCATCTTCACGATCTCGTCGCGCAGATCTTTGACGGCGTCGCGGAATGCTTCGCCGCGCGCCTTCTGTTCGGCATGCGCACGCAGCTCGTTGCGGATGTCCTCGTACTTCGGTGTGTGGGCCGGTGAGCGCTCTGCGATTTCCATCACGTAGACGCAGGTGTCGCCCTTGACGATCCCGAAACGCAGGTCGGCGCGGTCAGGGTCAAGCTCGAACGCCGCGTCCGCGAACTCGCTGGATTTCTCGGTCCAGTAAAGCTGCTCGTCCGCGCTGAAGAGGGGTGAGGACTTGACCTCCGCGCGCGCTTGGGCGGCCAGGAGCGCGAGCGCCCGGTCGGCGGAATCGGCCAGCTTGCCGTAAACATTGAAGGTGACGGCCGTGCCGGCGCAGTAACGGGCCTCTTCGAGCCGCAGCTCCGCCAAGATCTTGTCGCGCACCTCCGCGAAGGGTATTGGCTCGGTGACGCCGTTGGTCACTGTGCGCGAGTAGGTTTCGGCGTGGCTGTCGTAGTATTCCAGCAGGTCGTCTTCGGGCACGGTCACCGCGGCGAGGTAATTGCTCACCGGCACGGCCACATAGCGCACGGACACGCGGTCGGGCTGCGCGAAAGACGCCTTGTGCTCCTCGTAATATTTGAGGTAATCGTCTTCGGTCAGCTTCATGTCGGCGTTGGCGAAGCGGTTGCTGACCTCGGCGGCGCGCACGGTGAAGACATCGGTCATGGCGGACAGCTCGTCCTCCAGTTCCATGGGCGCCACCCAAGTCGCGGAATCGACCGTGGCGGCGGTTTTCATGATCGAGAGCTGGTGCGCCACCACCTGCTCATACATGGCGGGGGTCATGCCGTTCTCGGCCAGCGCCATGCGGTAGCGGTTGATGTCGAAACCGTTAGGCCCCTGGAAGGCGGGCGCCTCGCGCAGGGTCGAGCGGATCTCCTCCTTGTTCGAGTCGATCCCGTTGCGTTCAGCGGTTCTGCGGGCGGCGATCTGCTCCCAAGCCAGGCGGTCGACCTTGTCGGCGGGGGTTTCATTGTCGCGTCCGCGCCCGAAGCCTCTGATGGAGTTGACGGTGAGCATGAATTCTGTTTCCGGTATTTTCTGGCCGTCGAGCGTTCCGGCGGTCTGCCCGTCCTGGGGCTGCCGGAAACAGGAGTCCACCGCGACGAAGGCTACGGCGATAATGATCGCGAAGAAACCCCAGAGGATTCGGTTACGGATGAGTCGGTTGAAGTGGTAAATGAACACGGCTTTTTATCCAAAACGGGTTGAGACACGCGCAAACTGTTTTAAAACAAAACCGGAGACTGCGCAGGTCACCGGTTCCCTTGGTGTTTTTGTCGCCCCGGACGTTAGTTCTTGTCTGCGGGTTTCGCCTTTTCTTCGCCATTATCGGCATTGGACACTGCTTTGGCCTCTGTTTTGGCCTTGTCTGAGAGCAGCACGGGCATCTCGATCTCTTCCTCCTCCGGAGTGACGAGTTCGCCGGTGGCCAGGTCGGCGCGGCCTTCAGCATAGGCGAAGCGGTGTTGGGCGAGGCCGGCGGGGCTAACCACCAAGGTTGAGACGATGGTCCGTCCGCCGACCGGGGCGTTCTCGCGCCAGATCTTGACGACGGCTTTCGGCGACATGGCGTACTCCACCGGGGCTTCGCCGCCCTTCTCGAGCACGAGCTTGAAATCGCCGGAGACGCTGGTGAGCCGGCTGAATGAGCGGTTGGCCTCGGTCATGATGTTGACGGTGTTGGCCGCCCGCAGCGCCGGGATGCTGTAGTGCGGGCCGGCCACACGCGCGGTGCCGGTGATGGTCGCGGCCTGGAAGACATCATTGTCGCCCTCCTTGAAGACCCGGTAATCACCGCGTCCGGCCACATTTTGGCAGGCCGCGTTGGCGGTCTCGATGGTGAAGGCGCCTTCGGGAAGGTTGTCGCGCAGGTCAAAGTTCACCTGGCCGGCGATCAGCCGCAGCACACGCGTGTTCACGGCCTTTTCGCCTTCGCCGCGGTCGGCGGCGACCTCGGTGCCGGCTAACAGGCTGACGGTGTCTCTGGCCGAGAACGACAACACCGCCGAGCTGCCAGGGCCGGTGCGCACAACTGTCCCGAGCGGGTAAGCCTTGCCGTTGACGGCGGGCGCGAAGCTGCCGACATCGGGATTGAGCACCTCGCACACGCCCTGGACCATCGACACCATCACCAGCGGATGGAAAAGTTTCGCCTCATCCTGCCGCGGCTCGGCCACGGCCGCGGCGTTGTCGGCGCCGGCCGGCTGCGCCCCGTCTTGCGCCACGGCCAATGTCAGAGCGGAGCACACCGCGAAAAACACGCCCGCGCGCGAAAACAACTTTCTCGTCGTCATGGGATAAGCTCCATTGTTCTTGCTAAGGTTTATGAAAAACCACACCTCGCATAAAAAAGCGGACTTATATTAAACCAAGCCCCCTCAAACGTCAATCGAAGTAATTGGCGATGTTATGCTTGCCGGAAAGAGGCAATCGTGATTAACTTATGACGTTTGAGGCGCTTGCATAACCTACGGTTTATGCTGGCAGAGATCTCAGGGTTCAGGGGCGCTTTCCGGATCCCAACCTGACTTCCTGCCATCTGGCTTATGGCGCTTGCAGGGGTTCTGCAAGCGCCTTCAAGGAGTAAAAAATGCATATGACGCCCGTCCACTGGCTGTATTTCGGTGTTGCAATGGTCTTGCTGGAGGTAATGACGCCCGGCGCGCTGGTGTCGATCTTTTTCGGTATCGCCGCGTTGCTGGTGGCCTTGATCGCTTGGCTGCTGCCGTGCCTCAACTCTGGATGGCAATGGCTGCTCTTCTCCGTTTTCTCTGTGCTTTCGATCGTTCTGCTAAGAAAAAGCCTGAAGAACGTCTTTGCCGGCAGACGTGAGGTCTCGGAATCGCCGGATGACGCTTTCAGCGGCAAAAAGGCGGCGGTGACCGAGACGATCGCCCCGAACCGCCCCGGACGAGTTGAGTTTAACGGAACCTCATGGGTGGCCGAGGCCGACCACGAGATCGCGGCTGGAACTTCCGTGCGCATCGTCCAGCGCGCGAACCTAACACTGAAGGTCGAGTCTTTTTAGCACAAACAAACGTAAGGGTTAACTGCTTGAATTAATAGTTGAATGTAAGGAGCCGATGGTTCGAGTAAACGCTCAACGCTCAACGTTCAACGTTCAAGTATAATCAAGGAGAACAAACATGCATCCGGTCACAATCGTAATCGCGTTCGTAGTCGTCTACACCATCGCCAAGTGCGTGCGGATCGTGCCGCAGAAGCAGGCTTTCATCGTTGAGCGCCTGGGCAAGTACCACTGCACGCTGGACGCCGGCCTGCACCTGCTGATGCCGATCGTCGACAGGGTATCATACAAGCACACGCTCAAGGAGCAAGCGATCGACGTGCCGCCGCAACAGTGCATCACGCGCGACAACATCACGGTCGAGGTCGACGGCATCCTCTACCTGCAGGTCATGGATCCGGCCAAGGCCTCTTACGGCATCGCCAACTACCTTTTCGCCACCACCCAGCTCGCGCAGACCACCATGCGCTCCGAGATGGGCAAGCTCGAGCTGGACAAGAGCTTTGAGGAGCGCATGCACATTAACGGAGCGATCGTCGAGGCGGTTGACAAGGCTTCCGACCCCTGGGGCATCAAGGTCACACGCTACGAGATCAAGAACATCACGCCGCCGCAGACCATCCGCGACGCGATGGAAAAGCAGATGCGCGCCGAACGCGAGAAGCGCGCGCTGATCGCCGAGTCCGAGGGTGACCGCCAGGCCAAGATCAACCGCGCCGAGGGCGAAAAGCAGCAGGCGATCGCGATCTCAGAAGGCGAAAAGATGAAGCGCATCAACGAGGCAGGGGGCCGCGCGCAGGAGATCCTGCTGGTGGCCGAGGCTCAAGCCAACGGCCTCCGGCAGGTGGCGTCCGCGATCAACGAGCAGGGCGGCATGAATGCGGTGAACATGCAGCTCGCGCAACAGTATTTGAACGAATTCGGTAAGATGGCCAAAGCCAACAACACCATGATCGTCCCGTCGGATCTAGCCAACGTGGCCGGCATCCTCAAAGCCGCCTCGACCGTGATCAAAGAGGTCAAGTGACGGTCACATCATCACGTACAGCAGCACGGCGAAGAAGTGGCAGACGGTGCCGCCGAGCACGAAGAGGTGCCACACCGCGTGGTGGAACGGCATGAGCCGCCACAGATAGAAGATCGTGCCCATAGTGTAGAGCAGTCCGCCGGCCAGCAGCCACGCCAGTCCTGCGGCCGGCAGGGCGTCCATCAAGGGCCGGATCGCGAAGACCACGATCCAGCCCATGCCGATGTATGCGAGGGTCGAGAGGCCGCGCAGTTTGCCGGTGGTGAACACCTTGACGATTACCCCGGCGACGGTCAGTCCCCACACGATTCCAAAGACCGTCCAGCCGATCGCCGGATGTCCCGGCCTCAGCGTGACGAGCGTGAATGGTGTATACGAGCCCGCGATCAGGATGTAGATCGCCATGTGGTCGCAGACCTCCAGCACCTGCTTGGCGCGCGGGTGCGTGACCGCGTGGTAGACCGAAGAGACGGTATAGAGCAGGATCACGGAGGATCCGAACAGCGCGCCGCTGACCACCTTCCACGCCACCTGCTCGCCGCTCTGCGCCCCGAAGACCACCATCAGCGCCAGCATCGCCGCGCCCAGATGGCTGCCCAGCGCGTGGATCGCGCTGTGCGAGATCTCTTCCTGGACTGTGTAGTCTCTGGGCTTCAGGCTTTTCATGATAGAGTCGGACGGGTCGGACAAGTCGGACGGGTCGAACCCGTCAGACTCAGGTTTTGTCAGCCAGATAAGCGTTGATCGCGGCGGCGGCGCGGCGGCCCTCGCCCATGGCGAGGATCACGGTGGCGGCGCCGAGCACGATGTCGCCGCCGGCGTAGATGCCGTCGATCGAGCTTTTGCCGTTCTCGTCCACGATGATGTTGCCCCACTTGTTCACGGCGAGAGCCGCGGTGGTCTGGCTGATCAGCGGGTTGGAGTCGTTGCCGATGGCCACGATCACGGTGTCGACCTCCATCATGAACTCGCTGCCTTTGAGAGGCACCGGCCGCCGCCGCCCCGAGGCGTCGGGGTCGCCCAGCTCGTAGCGCAGGCACTCCATCCGCGTGACGCGGTCGTTCTCGTCGCCGAGGATGCGCACGGCGTTCTGCAGCATGTGGAAGACCACGCCCTCCTCGCGGGCGTGGGCGACCTCCTCGACGCGCGCGGGCATCTCTTTCTCGGTGCGCCGGTAGACCAGGTGAACCTCTTCCGCGCCGAGCCTGAGCGCCATGCGCGCCGCGTCCATGGCCACGTTGCCGCCGCCGAGCACCGCGACCTTGCGCGAGATGTAGAGCGGCGTGTGGGCATGCGCGGTGTCGTAGGCCTTCATCAGGTTGGCGCGCGTCAGGTACTCGTTGGCGGAGAAGACCCCCACCAAGTTCTCGCCGGGGATGTTCATGAACTTCGGGAGCCCCGCGCCGGTGCCCACGAAAACCGCGTCGAACCCGTCTTTGTCGATCAGGTCTGCCAGCCGGCGCGTGCGTCCGATCACGAAATTAGTCTCGATCTTGACCCCCATCGTCTTCAGCGTCTCGATCTCTTTGCTGACGATGCTTTTGGGCAGGCGGAACTCGGGGATGCCGTAGACCAGCACGCCGCCGGGCTTGTGGAATGCCTCGAAAATAGTGACCTCGTGGCCCTCGCGCCGCACGTCCGCCGCCACGGTGATGCCCGCCGGGCCGCTGCCGATCACAGCCACGCGACGTCCGGTCGGCGGCTTGACCGCGGGCGCGGCCTGCCGGCCGCTCTCGCGCTCGAGGTCGGAGACATAGCGTTCCACGCGACCGATCGAGACCGCCTTGTCCACGTCCTTGAGCGCCTTGCCCAGCGTGCACGGCGCCTGGCACTGCACCTCCTGCGGACAGACGCGGCCGCACACGGCCGGCAGCAGGCTGTTCTCGCGGATGATGGCCACCGCCTCGTCGAAGCGGCCTTCCGCCGCCGCCTTCAGAAAATCCGGGATGCGGATGCGCACCGGGCAGCCCTGCACACACGGCGCGTTCTTGCACTGCAGGCAGCGCATTGCCTCCAGGCGCGCCTGCTCGGCGGAGTAGCCCAGCGCGACCTCGCTCATATTGTGGCACCGTACCTCAGGGGCCTGTGAAGGCATCTCTTGCGGCGGGATCGCCATGCGCGCTTTTGGGGTCATGGGCTGGTTCTCGATCTGGCGCAGCAAGTCTGTGGCGGTGCTCTTTAAAACGGTGGGGTCTTGGTGCATGAGAGACGTGCTCCTTATGGTTGCTGAAGTTGAGGCCAAGCGCCACGGATGTGGCCTTTGTCAAAAACAACTAGGCTTTGGAAGGATATAACAGCTATGCTCAAACCTTTCTCACCTGTTTGAAAGCGGTCATGTCACCGTACCGCTCGATTTTTCGGGGGGATTGCAGCCGCTATTGAAAACGAGAAGTTTTTTCCAGTCAATCGCGCCGTCTTCGGCACAATAGGTAACGGTGAATTCCCGAACGAACCGATTAACCGCTTTGTCCCACTCTTCGCGGAACCTGAGTTTGTGTTCGGCGGGTTTAGATTTCATCGCTTCGATAATTTTCAAGTAAAACGTTGAATCCCCCGTCAATTCTTCCCAGAACACTTGCCCCGCCAACTCTTTAAAGATGACTTCGGCTGACTTTGCAGAAGATTTCTTTTTGCCATAGCAATACCCAACAATCGCATCAAAATGTTTCTGTAGTTTCAACATGCGGCTGCGAAGGTTCAAGAACTCTTGATTCTGCCGCCGCCGACTCTGGGCATTGAAGACAGAAGTCCCCGACTTAACGGCGATCGCAGTGTAGGTTGTTGAAGTTTCAAGGATGATGTCCGCGCCTTCACCTCCAGCGGTTGACGCACCAGAAACAAGTTTGGCAAGCGGCTCAAAAAAGGCGTCACCAAAAATACCTTCATCAGACGAAGACATGTATGCGCTTAAAAGCTGTGTAATGAATTCAGTTGCTGATTCAGTACCAATAGCCCGGAACAGATAGGGGTTCTTCCTCTTCAGGGTGTCTCGCAGTTTCAACTCGGAAAGCTTAGCAATCCGCCGCATGTAAAATGCCTCAAGGCATTTTTGAACATGCTCCTCGATAATTTCAGGCGTCAAATGCATTTCAACTCTCCTCATCTAGCGCTTGGTAATTGATTAAGAAGCGTTTGAGCGCATTGCCGATGGCGTAGCCGAGCCCAACGGGTACGGCATTGCCGATCTGCCGGTATTTGTCGGCTGTTGAACCCTCGAAGACCCAATTATCTGGAAACTGCTGTATGCGGGCATATTCTTTCACGGAAAGCGGGCGCAGCTCAGCGGGATGGCAGAGGCAGGTGCTTTTCTGGACAGGGGTTGTTGGCACAGTGGGGGACGGTTCGTCAAAACGTAGACGGCGGAAGAACCCCACCCGGCCGCCAGTGGACGTAAAGGCCCCGCCCAACGCTTCGGCTTGCAGGTTGGCGGGCAGGTCGCGCCAGTTCTCCCCCTCTTTCAGCAGCTTGAGGAAACGTTGACGATTCTTTGAGAAAGGGATGAACTCAGGATGCGGATCGATTAAACCCTGCACGGCATCCCCAAGCGTACGCCATTTTGGGCAAAACAGGTTTTCCGTTCCCGAGTATTGAGCAGTCGGCATAGTGACTTGGAATCCGTCACGGCTGCCAAGAAAAACAACCCGCTCCCTTTTCTGCGGAGTGCCGTAGTTGGCGGCATTCACGAGTTCCACAGAAACGGTATACCCCATTTCATTAAAAGTTTCCGCAAGCAACTTGAGGACGGTGCCCTTGCCGGCAGCTGTCCGGTTTTTGCGCTCAGAAATCGGCACATGGGTCAGAGAAGCGGAGAGAATCCCCCTCACGTTTTCCATCACAAAAAACGGCGGACGTAGTTCTGCGATAATCCGCAAATAGTCAAACATGACTTGGCCACGCGGATCATTGAACGACTGCCGCTTACCTGCTGTACTGAAAGAAGGGCAGGGAGGGCCGCCAGCGATAAAGGCGATATCATCGCGCTGAAGCTTAAAGGCGGACAACAATTTGTCGCCTGTCCAATTTCGGAGGTCATCGCAAATGAGCGGTACTTCTGGACGGTTTTTGGTAATGGTGGCGCAGGCTTTCTTGTCGAGTTCGAGGCATCCAGCAACCTGAAAGCCAGCGGATTCAAGGCCAAGATCAAGTCCCATTGCGCCGCTGAAAAGCGAAATGAATTTGATGCTTTTCGCTTTCGGTGACGGACATGTGACGTACTGACTAGCCGCCGAAGACTCGCGCGCCGACACAGAAAAGGCCTTGTGGCCCAAAATATAGAACCGGTTCTTATGCATTACCTGTCCAGCAGGGATACGAATGTGGGGTTTTGATCGTTACGCATAAACGTTTCTTTCCGCTTACGCCCTGCTCAACGAATGGCATCTAACCGGCAGTGGTGCGCCTGGTGGTCGGCGTCCTCGCGCGGCTTGTAGGCGCGCAGGCGCTTAATCATATTGTCGAAATCGACCTTGTGCCCGTCGAACTCCGGGCCGT
This sequence comes from uncultured Lentisphaeraceae bacterium, assembly GCA_964428885.1. Classification (GTDB taxonomy): domain Bacteria; phylum Verrucomicrobiota; class Kiritimatiellia; order RFP12; family UBA1067; genus JAQVQN01. The sequence goes on along the minus strand of CAYRZP010000001.1, from coordinate 29,242 downwards.
CCACGCAGACGAACTTGGCCTCGCCGCCGACCGTGACGCGGCAGCCGCCACACATGCCCGTGCCGTCGATCATGATCGTGTTGAGCGAGACCACCGTGTGCACACCGTAGGGCCGCGTGGTCTCGGCGCAGAATTTCATCATGACCGGCGGGCCGATCGCCACGGCCATGTCCGGCTTAGGCTCCTGTTCGCAAAGCTCTTTCAGCGGCGCGGTGACCAGCGCCTTGCGCCCGTACGAACCGTCGTCCGTGACGATGATCAGCTCGTCCGCGATCTTGCGCATCTCATCTTCCATGATCAGCAGGGATTGGTTGCGGGCGCCCATGATGATGGTGACCCGGTTGCCGGCGGCCTTCATGGCCTGGGCGATCGGGTACAGCGGGGCCACGCCGATGCCGCCGCCGACGCAGACCACGTGTCCGACCTTTTCGATGCGGGTGGGCTGCCCCAGCGGCCCGAGCACGGCTGCGATCCTCTCGCCCGGCCGCTTCTCCGCCAGCAGGTGGGTGGTCTTGCCGACCGTCTGGAAGATCAGCGTGATCGCGCCATGCGCCTGATCGGCGTCGGCGATGGTCAGCGGGATGCGCTCGCCGATATCATCGTCGACCTGCAGAATGATGAACTGGCCGGGTCTGCGCTCGCGCGCGATCAGCGGCGCCTCGACATCCATGCGGTAGACCTCGGGCGCGAGTCGGGTGACACTCAGGATTCTGTTCATAAAAAAGAACTCACCATAAAATTCGAAAAATGAAAAGATAACATCTTTTAAACGCCGATGGCAAGGTTTCGGGCGTGCGCAAAATTCGCTACTCAACGCAAGGGCGGTTTGGTAATATCGGGACATGAAATTGAAGAAATCGTCTTTGGATGCGGCGGAAGAGGTCAAAGCCCCCGGCGGGGCCTTCATATCGGCCCGCCTGCGCAACCCGGCCGAAGAAACGGCGGCGCTGGGCACGGGCGCGGGCGACAAGCTCGCCGGCATCTGCGCGATCATCACCACCGTCATTCTGGCCATCATCGCATTCATGCTCTACGCGAATTGGGACCTGATCAAATCCGCCTGAGCCCGGCGACGGAGGTGCGGCCTTGATCACGCTTACGCGAAGATGGCTGTGGCGTTTGCGGGGTTTGTTTTACGCCGCGCCCGCCGCCTTGACGCTGGCGGCGCTATGCCTCGCGGTATTGCTGATGCAGCGCGCGGCGGCCCGTGTCGAATTCGTGTACGGCTACACCTTCGGCAATGCGCTGGTCTCCAGTTTCGGGCTGGCCTGGCCCCTGCTGTCGCACGGTTTCTTCTGGCAGCCGCTCACCTACATGTTCCTGCACGAGGGCTGGTGGCATCTCGGCCTCAACATGCTGACCGTGCTGCTTTTCGGCTCCGGGCTGGAACAGGAAATCGGCGGCCGCCGTTTCTGGCGCGTCTTCCTCGCGGGCGGCGTGGTCGGCGGTATCGGGTGGCTGGCCGCCACCGCGGCCCTGCCTTACCTGCCGGCCGCGCTCTCGGCGGGTCGGCACACGCTGGACAACTCAATGTGCATCGGCGCCTCCGGCGGCGTCTTCGCCCTGATCGGCGCCTACGCGGCTTTGTTCCCGCAGCGCGAGGTCATGCTGCTGCTGCCTTTCCCGGTCCGCATGCGGGCGCGCACACTGGCCTTGCTGCTCGGGATAGTGACAGTGGCAGAGGCGGCGCTCCTGCACTCGCAAGTAGCCTATGCCGCGCATCTGGCAGGCGGCGCGGCAGGCTATTTTTTAGGGAAGAGGTTATAAGTAAGCGGGAAGAGGGAAGAAAGATGAATGCGCGTGATCTGACAGATGACCCGCGGGCTCTCGCGGCGATCCGGGCGGCCTTGGCCGAGGACGTCGGGCCGGGCGACGCGACCACTCTGACGCTCGTTGATCCGGCGGTCGCGGCCGATGGCGCGGTTCTGGCGCGCGGAGCCTGCCGCGTGGCCGGCGCCAACGTCGGCAGGACGGTTTTCGAATGCGTTGATCCGGGCCTGCGGGTGGATATCGTCACGCCGGACGGCGCCGACGCGGCTGCGGGCGGCACGATCCTGACCGTGCGCGGACGCGCCGCCTCGATCCTGACCGCCGAGCGCACGGCGCTGAACTTCATGCAGCGCATGTGCGGCATCGCCACGCTCACGCGCGCCTTTGTGGAGGCGGTCCGTGAATTCGGCACAATGATCCTTGACACGCGCAAGACCACGCCGGGCCTGCGGCTTTTCGAGAAGAACGCCGTGCTGTGCGGCGGCGGCCGCAACCACCGCTTCGGGCTTTTCGACCGGGTGCTGATCAAGGACAACCACCGCCGGCTTTGGCAGGGCGGCGATCCCGACCGCCTGGACCTGGCCGTGCACGCGGCGCGCAAGAGTTTTCCGAAACTGGAGGTCGAGGTCGAGGTCGAGAGCGTGGCGGAATGCGTCAGCGCCTTGCGCGGCAGGCCGGAGTGGATCATGCTAGACAACATGAGCTGCGAGATGATGCGCGAGTGCGTCGGGCTGTGCCGCGGCGTCTCCCGCACCGAGGCGTCAGGCGGCATCACGCTGGCGCGGGCGCGCGAAGTGGCGGCCACGGGCGTGGACGCGATCTCGCTGGGATGCCTCACCCATTCCGCGCCGGCGGCGGACCTCTCGCTCGAATGGTCCGAGCGATGAAACCACGGAAGGCCACGGGTTTTTGCAATAAGGTTTTCCCATGAGATGTGTGGTGATAGATGTCGGCAACACCTCGACCGGGGTGGGCCTTTGGGACAGCGGCAGGGTTTCGCGGGTCTCGCACATACGGGGCGGCATTCTGAAAAGGCCGGATGCGTGCGCCGCCGCCGTGCGCAAGGCCGCCGGCGAAGCGGCGGACGGCGCCGTGCTGGGTTCGGTCGTGCCCCGCGTGAACGCGCTTTGGAGCCGCCTGGTCCGGCAAGAAACAGGATGCGGCACCCTGCGGGTCAAGGCCGGCCTGCGCATGGGCGTGACGATCGACTATCCGGAGCCGGAGCGCGTCGGCGCCGACCGTCTGGCCGACGCCTGCGGCGGGGTGCGGCGCTACGGCGCGCCGCTGCTGGTGGCGGATTTCGGCACGGCCCTGACCTTTGACATCATCATGCCCGACCGCCGGTATGTCGGCGGCGTGATCGCGCCCGGACTGCCGCTGATGACCGACTACCTTTACGAGCGCACGGCGCTGTTGCCGCGCGTGGATCTGAAAGGGCCGTGCCCTAAAATCGGCCGCAGCACGCGCCAGGCCATGCGCATCGGCGCGCAGATCGGCTACCGCGGGATCGTGCGCGAGATCGCGTCGTACCTGCGGAGGCAGACCGGGGTGGATTTCCGGCTGGTGGCCACCGGCGGGTACGCGGGCTGGGCGCTCAAAGGCAGCGGCATGGATTTCACGGTCGATCCGGAGCTGACCCTCTTCGGCCTCGGCTGCATCTTCGAAAGCAACGCAGAGAGTAGTTTGGCCTTGCCAAACAACAAACACACCAAATAACACGTTTTTGGTTTCTCACAGAGGCACTGAGCTCACAGAGATCTGCTCTCCACTCTGTGGCTCTGTGAGAGATGAATTGGGTTGCGGGCTGCGCCCGCGTTAGTTTGACGCGAACCGAACACAGGAGAATGTTAAGATGGCGAAACCGGTTTTGGTGGTGCTGGCGGCTGGCATGGGCAGCCGCTATGGCGGTTTGAAGCAGGTCGATCCGGTGGGACCCGGCGGCGAGACGATCATGGACTACTCGGTGTTCGACGCGATGCGCGCCGGTTTCGGACGGATCGTTTTCGTGATCCGGCGCGACTTCGAGGCGGTGTTCCGCGAGTCGGTTGGCGCCAAATACGCCGGGATGATTGAGGTGGACTATGCTTTTCAGGAACTCGACGACCTGCCGCCCGGATTCAAGGCGCCGGAAGGCCGCGCCAAGCCGTGGGGCACGGCGCACGCGATCCGCGCCGCGCGCGGCGCGGTTGACGCGCCTTTCGCGGCGATCAACGCCGATGATTTTTACGGGAACGACGCCTTCCGCCGCTTGGGCAAGTTTCTCGCCGCGCCGGGCGGCGACCGGCCGACGCGGTTCGCGATGGTCGGCTACCGTCTGGACCAGACCCTGTCCGAACACGGCAGCGTGGCGCGCGGCATCTGCCGCACTGAAGAGAGCGGCATGCTCGTGAAGGTCACCGAGATGACCCGCCTGACGCGCGTGCCCGGCGGGGTCGAGAACCGGGAGGACGGGGCTTGCCCGGTGCGCCTGACCGGCGCGGAACGGGTTTCGATGAACCTGTGGGGATTCACGCCGGAACTGTTCGGCCTGCTGGAGGAGCGTTTCACGGTCTGGCTCGACGCTCACGCCGCCGATCCCAAGGCCGAATGGTACATCCCGTTCGCGGTGGACGGCATGATCCGCGAGGGCGCGGTCCGGGTGGAGGTTCTGCCGACCGAAAGCGCGTGGTTCGGCGTGACATACCGCGAGGACAAGCCGCTGGTCGAGGCGGCCGTGCGCAGGCTGATCGCCGCAGGCGATTATCCCGAGCGGCTGTGGTGAAGAAAGGGGCGCCGGTGCGGATCCGCTTCGCAGAGTTGACGGCGCGCGCGGCCGACTGGTTCTATCCGCGCGTCTGCCCCGGTTGCGGCGGGCTGTCGGATCGCCCCGGGCGGCATCTTTGCTGGGAATGCAGGCGGCGGATCGAGCTTTACGAAGACAGCGTCTGCGAGCGCTGCGGCCTGCATGTGGAAGGCCTGGTCGCGCACAGTTTCGTCTGCGGCGCGTGCCGTTCCGACCCGCCGCGTTTTGACCGTGCCCGCGCGGCCGGACGTTTCGCGGGTGTCTTGCGCGAACAGGTCCATATGTTCAAATATGGCCACGCGCTCTGGCTCACGCGGGATTTGGCAGACATTCTGGAGGGCTGTCTTGCGGCGCATTTCACCGCCGAGGACGTTGACGTGGTGGTGCCGGTGCCGCTGTATCCCGCGCGTCAGCGCGACCGCTCTTACAACCAGGCCGCGGTGCTGGCGCGCGAGTTGGCCTGCCGGATCGGGCGGCGCTGCGAGACCGCGGCCCTGATCCGCGTGCGCCACACCGAGACGCAGACCGCGCTGGACGCGCAACGCCGCCGCGCCAACATGTCGGGCGCGTTCGCGGTGTCAAAACCCGGACTGGTGCGGCACCGCCGGGTCTTGCTGGTGGATGACGTGATGACCACCGGCGCGACGCTGAACGAGTGCGCGCGGGTCTTGAAGCGGGCGGAGGCCTATAAGGTGTGGGCCGTGACGCTGGCGCGCGGCTGAGAACACGCCGCCGCTCACTCAGCTAGTTTGCAAAGCGCGCAGTGGCGGCAGTCCAGCTCCAGCGGTTGCGGCGCGACCTCGCCGCGTTTCGCGGCGGCGACGCTCTGGAGGTGGTTTATGAAGGCAAGGATCAGGCCGAGCGTCACAAACCCGCCCGCCGGGAGGATCACCAGCACAATCGCGCGGTTGTGGAGGCCGGTCAGGGCGATGTCGCCCCAGACCGTGATCGAGCCGTTGCCGAGAAATTCGCGGATCATGGCGATGATCGAGAGTGCCAGGGTGAAGCCGATGCCCATGCCGATGCCGTCGGCGGCGCTGTGGACGACGCTGTTCTTGGAGGCAAAGGCCTCGGCGCGTCCGAGGATGATACAGTTCACCACGATCAGCGGGATGAAGATTCCCAGACTGTCGGCCAGCGCTGGTGTGTAGGCCTGCATCAGCAGGTCCACCGTCGTGACGAAAGCGGCGACAACCACGATGTAGCATGGTATGCGCACGGCGTCTGGGATCAGCTTGCGCATGGATGATATGGCCATGTTGGAGCAGACCAGCACGAAGGTCGCCGCGACGCCCATGCCGATCGCGTTTTCCAGCGAGGTGGTCAAGGCCAGGGTGGGGCACATGCCCAGCACCAGCCGGAAGGTCGGATTCTCTTTGATGATGCCGCGGGTCAGGTCAGAAAGTAAACTCATGGCTTGAATGCGCTGTCCAAGTTGTTCTTGAAAGCTCTAATGCGGGCGCAGCCCGCATCACAACTGGAATAATGGGATGGTGGAATTATGGGGTTTGAGGCCGAAAAAGCCGCAGCATGTTCCATTATTCCAGTATTCCACCATTACAATACAACTTGTTTTTTATTGCTGTTGTTGGTTCGTAAGGCACTAATTATGCGTCAGCGGGCAGGCGCTGTCAACATTGTCGCGCTATTCCATCTCACGCGCGACCCGTTCGGCCAGGTCGTGCGCGGCGAGCGATTCCAGCAGGTTATCCAGTCCTCCCTCCATGATCCGGTCGAGACTGTAGAGCGTGAGGTTGACGCGGTGGTCGGTCATGCGGTTCTGCGGGAAGTTGTAGGTGCGGATGCGCTGGCTGCGGTCGCCCGAGCCGCGCAGGTCGAGCCGCGTCTTGCCGAGCTTGGCCGCCTCCGCCTGCCGCCGCTGGTCGAGCAGGCGCGCCTTCAGCACGCCCAGCGCCTTCTCTTTGTTACGGTGCTGCGAGCGCTCGTCCTGGCACTGCGCTGTCAGGCCGGTCGGCAGGTGCGTGATGCGGATGGCCGAGTAGGTGGTGTTGACGCCCTGGCCGCCGTGGCCGCCGGCGCAAAAGATGTCGATGCGCAGATCGCTCTCAGGCAGAACAATGTCGTCTTCCTCGTCGGCCTCGGGGAAAACTATGACCGTGGCCGCCGAGGTGTGGATGCGTCCCTGCGCCTCGGTCTCGGGCACCCGCTGCACACGGTGGCCGCCGCTCTCGAACTTGAAAGTGCCGTAAGCCCCCTCGCCCGCCACGGTGAAAACGATCTCTTTGTATCCGCCCAATTCAGTGCCGTTGGCGTCGACGACCGATATCTTCCAGCCCTTCGAGTCACAGAAGCGCGAGTACATGCGGAACAGCGCGGCGGCGAACAGCGCGGCCTCCTCGCCGCCCGTGCCGGCGCGGATTTCGAAAACCGCGTTTCGGGCGTCCGCCGGCTCCGGCGGCAGCAGCCCGGCCTGCACGGCCCGCTCGGCGGCAGGCAGCTCGGACTCGATGCGCACGCACTCAGCGCGCGCCATTTCGGCGATCTCGGGGTCGGCCGCCGGATCTTCAGCAAGGCCGCGGCTGCCGGCCAGCTCGTCCAGCAGACGGAAGTATACTCCCGCCGCGCGCTCCAGCCGTTTGAGCGCGGCGTGCTCCCGCGCCTTCTGGCGGTAAAGCGCCGGTTTGTTCAGCAAAGCGGGGTCAGACAGCTCGGCCTCCGCCGTCCGGATCCGGTCCAGCACACGCCTGATCTGGTCTTGCGCGATCATTTTTGCAGAAACAAAACGGACCGGGAACGCGTCCAGCGTCCTCCGGCCCGTCTCTCTGATGCCCGTCTACGACTTTTTGATGCTGTAGCGCTTCATGAACTGGTCGACACGGCCCTCGGTGTCGATCATGGTCTGCTGCCCGGTGAAATACGGGTGGCAGGCCGAGCATGTGTTGACGCTCATCTCTTTCTTGGTTGAACGCGTGTTGATCACATTGCCGCAGGCGCATGTGATGGTCGCGTCTTCATAATTGGGATGGATGTCCTTCTTCATAAAAATCCGCCTTTCGGTAATACGGAGTGAAAATAGTAGCCGATTCTTGGTTACCAGCGCAAGGCTAATGTTCAGGGGAACGCCAGTTTTTCAGCCGGGGTAAAAAATCAGGCCAGGGCGTCCCTCAGCTCTTCGATGGTGCTGAAGCGCCGGTCGCCCCGCGCCACAGCCAGCATTTTCTCGAACGGCGGGATCAGCCCGTAGCGGTCGCGCAGCGGCGAGGTGACGTAGAGCGTCGCCATCAGGTTCCCGGTCTGCACCGCCTCGTCGGCGTCGAGCGTGCCGTCAAGAAAGGCCTGGCGGTGGCGCGCGACATAGGCCGTGAGCCCGGCGCGGAACGAGTCGCCGGCGCCGACCAGGTCGACCACGTCCCCGACCATGAAGCGCGAGGCGCAGAAAACGTTGCGTCCCGGATCGCCGTCCGGCTTGACATAGCGGATGTAGGCGCCGTTCTTGACGGTCAAGCCGAATAGCCGCGCCCGCCCGTCCTGCCGCGCGAAGCGGCCGGCCGTGAAGTCCAGGAAGGAGAGGATCGCCGCCTCCTTGCCCAATCCCCCGGCGTCATTGCCGGGTTCGAGGGTGTTGCGGATCATGCGCGCCTCGTCCGCCGAGGTGAAGAAGATGTCCAGCTCGCCCAGCAGCGGCTCCAGCAGGCGGTAGGCCGGCACCGGCTCGCCCCGCGCGATCAGCTCCTGCGGGTTGCCGGTCAGGGTGTGGCTGTCCACAATAGTGACACAGCCGCGGGCGCGGCACCAGACCACGAACGCCGCCAGGTCATGCCCGCCGTTGGCGTCGCCGCGGTCGGAGAGGCCTGAGTACATGTAGTACATCACCCGCGGCGCCAGGCGCTCCACATACGGCTTGAAGGCTTCGAAATCGAAGTCGTTGTTGGCGTTGGGGAAGTAGGTGATGCCGCCGCGCTCGCCGCTGGGCACCTCGTGGATGAAGGTCGTGCCGGTCGGCAGCGCGGGATGTACGAACGTGGCGGAAAGGTCGACGCCGTTGGACGCGAGGGTGTCGTGGAAGACGCGCCCCTGGATGTCGAGGCCGCCGTAAGCGCCTTTACCAAGGTTGACCCCGACCGCCACCTGCAGCCCGGCGCGCGCCTGCAGCGGGGCGGTGTTGCCCGGCCCGCCGGCCGACGCGCCGCCCGCGTCCACATACGCCTTGAGCTGCTCCTGCGTGTAAGGCGGCATATCCTCCGTGGCGCATTTGGCCAGCCCGCCCGCACCCGCCAGCCGGTCCGCGAACGCGAAATCCGGGCTGCGTAGATCCAGCACCGCCGTATTCAATATCAATACGTCTGCCGCCATGGCGTCACTCCCGCATGGGCGCCGCGATCATCCCGCGCGTCCCATCAGCGCGTTAACGATCAGGAGATCGAGCTGCTCATAATCGCGCCCGGCGATCAGGTCGTCGACCGTTTTCTGGTCCAGACCGCGCGCGACCTCCAGGAGCTGCAGGAAGATGGTGCGGCTGTTAGAGAGGTGCTTGGCGCTGACACCGAGTTTCTGCGTGCGCATGGCCTTGATGTCGAGGCCCACGAACTCGCCCTTGCTGCCGTAGCCGTGCTTGTCGAGAATGCGCACCTGGTTGAAGGCGCGGCGCAGGTCGATGCTGCCGAAGCTGCGGTCTTCGTCGAACTTGATGCCGTTCTGGTCGTTCAGGTGCACCGTGAAGAGCTTCTTGTGCGCCAGCGCGAAGCCCATCTCGTCAGAGGGATCGAGGCCCGCCAGGATCGCGTGCGCGCTCTCGATGTTCACGCCCACGCGCGCGGGATCGGAACAGAGGTGGCCGAGCGCGATGGCGTGGCCGGTAGTGGGGATGTAGGCCTGGTCGACCGGCTCGTTGGGCTTGGGCTCGATCGCGATGCGGATGGCCGGGTCGTGGGCCAGCATGCGGTTGATGGCCTCGACGAGCTGTTCCACCGCGCGCTTGCTGTCCTTGGACTCGCGCAGGTAGGTGCCCTCTCGCGCGAGCCAGAGCACTATCAGCTTTGTGCCGAGGGCGTTGGCGATGTCCACGGCGCGCAGGCTGCGCTCGATGGCGTAGGCGCGGCAGGCCGGGTCGTTGGAGGTGTAGCCGCCGTCGACGGTGCGCGGGTCTTCCCACAGGCGCGGCGCCACGAACTCGGCCACCAGGCCCTCGCTGTCCAGCAGCTTTTTGAGATCCGCCGCCTGCTTGGCGATGGCCGCGCCGCCGAGATCGTTCATGCCTGGCACGGCGTCGTCGTCGTGAAACTGTACGCCGTCATAACCCATGGGTTTGAAGAGCTTCAGCTTTTGGGCGAATGTCATGCTCTCGCGGACAGTCGGGCCGAAGGGGTCGGCGCCTTCATGGATGTTCCAGGGCCCGAAAGAAAAACGGTATTTCGACTTCATGTGAGGCTCCTTTAATGCGTTGTTTCCGTCAGGATAGCGAAACCTACGGCTGAAAGACAACGCCTTTTTTGCCCGGCCGCGTTTCGTTCTTCGTTTCGGACACGCCTTATGTTTTAATCAGGGGCGTCATGCAAGAAACAGCTACAGGCAGGCACGGCGCCAAGCCGCCCTGGATCAGGGCGCGGATCGGGCAGGGCCAGGCTTTCCAGGAAACCCGCCTCCGCCTGCGCGCGCACGGGCTGCACACGGTCTGCGAAGAGGCCGCCTGCCCCAATCTGGGCCGCTGCTGGTCGCACGGGCGCGCCACGATCATGATTCTGGGCGACCGCTGCACGCGCGGCTGCCGCTTCTGCAATGTGGACAAGCTGCAGGTCATGCCGCCCGACCCAGCGGAACCGCGCCGCGTGGCCGACGCCGTCAGAGAGACCGGGCTGAAAGAGGTGGTCATTACCTCGGTCACGCGCGACGACCTGCCGGACGGCGGGGCCGCCTTGTGGGCCGCCACGGTGCGGGCAGTGCATGACGCCGTGCCGGGAATAATCGTCGAAGTGCTGGTGCCTGATTTCGGCGGCAGGCCCGGCGACATCGCGACCGTCGCCCGTGAGCGGCCGGCGGTCTTCGGCCACAATCTGGAAACCGTGCCGCGCCTCTACCCGCACGCGCGGCCACAGGCCGACTACGCGCGATCGCTGGCGGTGCTGCGCCAGGCTTCCGAGGCCGGGCTGATAACCAAAACCAGCCTGATGCTGGGGCTGGGCGAGACCTTCGACGAGATCGGCGAGACTTTAAGGGACGCCCGCGCCGCAGGCTGCCGCATATTCTACGCCGGCCAGTACCTGCAGCCTTCCGCGCGCCACCTGCCGGTGGCGCGTTTCCTGGAGCCGGCCGAGTTCGACAGGGTGCGGGACCTCGCCTATGCCGCCGGGTTCGGTTTCGTCGCCAGCGCGCCGCTGGTGCGCAGCTCATACCATGAAGACGGACAGAGCGTTTTCGTGCGCGAGCGCCTCATGCGGGCCTAGCCTGAAGCGCGCGGGTTCACGCGCAGGGAGGCATAATAATCAATAAGTGTCTTCCCCCTGCCAATATTTTTTTTAAACATCCGTTTAATACGTTAGTTTAAACGGCGCGGCTAAGGGCGGCGCGGGCTGTCCCGAGCGTCAGAAAGGCGGAAAACATGAACAGCAGGAAAAATGTGGTTTTGTCGGCACTTTTATTGGCTTCGGCCGGAGTCATGACCGCGGGCGACCTCTGGGCAGGCCGGGTCAATTTCAGCGTGGGCGTGCATTCCGGCGGCAGTTTTTTCTCGCTGGGCGTGAACGGCGGGGATCGTTGCCGCGCCGGTCACCGTCCGCCGCCCTGTTTCCACCCCCCGCGCCGCATGCCGCCGCCGATGTTCGCTCCGCCGATTGTGTGCGCGCCGGTCGTGGTGTCGGCCGGCCGCTGGGTCGAGCGCGAGGAACGGGTTTGGATCGAGGGCTGCTGGGTCGAGAGTGTGGACGCCTACGGACGCCGCTGCAAAATCTGGCAGCCGGGCCGCTGGGAAATCCGCCGCATCCGCGAGTGGGAGCCATGAAGGGCCAGGGTGCGATTCAATAATGTTGAGCGTTCCAGTTATGCCTACGCTTTCGTCCTGCCGCGCGCTGGGACGTAATCCTTGGTGCGCGAGACCGCCTGTCCCTCGGGGCCGAGCTCGGCGCGTGAATGGCCGCAGGCCGCGAGCACCTGGTCGGCGGTCTTGAAGTGGCACTTGGCGGTCTTGAGCAGGATCTCGGGGCCGCTTTTCTTGACCAGCTCGACGGCCGAGGCCTTGACTTGCTCGGACGCGCCTTTGTGGGCCTGGATGCCGTTGGTCTCGCCCAACCGACCGAGCCCGCGCAGGAAAGCCTCGCGCGCCAGCACCGAGGCCGCCGCCACCGCGATGTCCGATTCGGCCTTGTGCCGCTGCTCGAGCTTGATCTTGCGCCCTTTCTTCATCAGTGCGCGCTCGATCACCTGCTTTGCGCCAAACTGGTCGGCCACCGCGCGCGGACAGTCCGGCACGGTGTCGAGCAGGTTCTCGATGCAGCGCGCGTGCGCCCAGGCGAGCATGGTGTTGACGTTGCGCATTTTGGCGTAAAGCCGGTTGTAGGCCTCGGGCCCGATGGACACGAGCGCGAAGCGCTTGGGCCCCAGCAACTGGCGCGTTTTCGCCCCGATGAAAAAGACGGCTTTGTCCGTGAGCTGCTTGCAGTCTTTGACCCCGAGTTCCTGCATGGCGCGCGCGATGTCAGGATCGACATACACGGCGCTGGCCACCAGCGGCCCGAAAAAGTCGCCCTTGCCGCTCTCGTCAATACCCATGTGCGGCGAGACCAGCTCCGGATTGAGGATCTCCTCATAGCCGACCGTGGCGGCCTGCAGCACGTTCGGCTCCAGGAAAAACAGCACGAAATCCTCGGCGCCCTTGCCCTGCACCAGGCACTTGCCGCTCTTGTAAAGGTTCACGACGCAGTCCTGAGCCTCGACCGCGATGACCGTGTGCGGCACCTGCTTGGGACGGTAGTTGCCCATCTTCAGCATCAGCTTCAGGGCCTCCTGCTGCTCCTTGTCCAGAACGAATGTGTAAGAATTCTTCTTTGGTTGCATGACTTTCAATTTCTCTCAAAAACTTCCTTTGCCGAAACCCAAGCCCAGAATCTTGGCCCTCAGTTTGTCTGACGCATTCGCGGCCGCCACGCTGGTGGCGGAGAATTCGCGGCGCACGGGATATCTGACGCGCTGCGCCTCAAAGGCCGCCGCGCGGGCGGCGGCGTCAGCGCAGCATGACTCTTTCAGACGTCGCGAGTCGGCTTCGATGTCATACACGGCCAGCACCAGCTCTCGCAGGACGTCTTCGTCATGCCTGCCGCCGCAGTCGGTCCGCCAGACAGGCAAAGGCGACGGCGGCAGCCCGAAGCGGAAATCCGGCGTACGTCCCAGAAACGCGCAGGCGCCGCGATAGACCATGGCCGTGCCGTTGACCTTACCCTCATACGAGTGGCCGGCGATGTGCGGCGTGGCGAGTTCCGCGCGGCGCAGCAGTTCGGGCCGGTAGCCGGGCTCACCCTCCCAGCAATCGATCACAACGTGCCTCACATTCTTGTCGAGCGCGCGCAGCAGGGCGGCGGTGTCCGTAACCGGACCGCGCGCGGCGTTGATCACCACCGCGCCGGGCCGCAGCGCGGCCAGGCGCGCCGCGTCGAGCAGGTGCCAGGTGGCGTCCGGCCCCTCCCTGGTCAGCGGCACATGGCATGTCACGATGTCGGACTCGGCCAGCAGCCGCTCCAGCGGCACGAAGCCTTGCGCCTCAGCATCCGCTGGATCGCGCTGGCGCGGCGGGTCGTTGGCCAGCACGCGCATGCCCAAGGCTTTGGCGCGGCGGCAGACGCATCGCCCGACATTGCCCACGCCGATCACGCCGATGGTCTTGCCCTCCAGCCGGAAACCGTGTTTGCCGCCCAGCCAGAGCAGGGCCGCGGTGACGTAATCCCCCACGCTCTCGGCGTTGCATCCCGGCGCGTTGCACCAGACGATGCCGCGCGAGTTCAGGTAGGGAATGTCGATGTGGTCCGTGCCGATCACGCCCGATCCGCAGAAACGCACGGCGCTGCCATCCAGCAGAGCCGCGTTGACCATTGTGGTAGAGCGCGTGAACAGCAACTCGGCGTCGCGCACGTCAGCCGGCGCGATGTCGCGGCCGTTCTTAGGCAGCGCGTCGCCGAGCGTGGCGAAAGCCTCGGCCGCATAAGGCATATTCTTGTCAAAAACGATTTTCATGAGAAAAACTGCATGCTGGTTTTCTTAAACTCGGTCAGCGAGAGCAGCACCTGTCCGTCCCGGGCGCCGATGGTTTGCGAAAGGCGTTCGAAGAGCTGGCGCGTGCGCTCCCATTCCGGCGTGTGGATCATGGCGTAGAGCCTGAAAGGAAAAATGTCCATACGCGCGCGCTCATAGCAGTGCGTGACATCCGGGCAGGCGGCCAGCCGCCGGCCGGCCTCGGCCAGCGCCCCGTCGGGCAGGTCCCAGCAGCACATGCCGTTGGCCCTGAACCCCATCTCGCGGTGTCGCAGCAGCAGCGCGAAGCGGCGCATTACGCCATTGGCCTGCCATTCACGGAGCCGCGCCAGCAAAGCTCCGGTATCCATGCCGACCTCTGCCGCCACCGGCGTGAAAAGGTCCTCTTGCGGCGGCACATGCCCCTCCAGCAGGCGGATGACCGCGATGTCCCGCGCGTCCAACGCCGCGGGCGGGGCGTCACGGTCAGGCTTCCCGCCGGTCTCGACCCGTTCGTCGCGGTCGCGCGTGCGCAGGTCGAAGACCACGTCAATCTTGAAACGCCGCAGGGCGGGCAGGGTGTGGATGGCATAGGGCTGACAGGCGGCGCGCAGCCGTTCGGCCTCCGCGGCGAACCCGGCCGCGGGTGTGGCCAGGGTGAACCAGAGGTTGGGCCAGCGCCTGTCGCCCGGCCCCCCGGGTAAGCCGCGCGGCAGCGCATCCGGCCAGCCGCGCTCGTAAGCGTGGGTCACGCCGCGGGCCGCGGCCACGCGCGCCGCGATCTCAGCCAGCCGGGCGCGCGGCACGTCCATGGCGCACAAGGCGCTGCGGTAACCCAGGCGGCGCGCGTCGAAAACCGCGCCGAAGCGCCGCGCCTGGCCGGTGCCCAGCACGCGCCGCGCGATTTCGACGACCTCGCCTTCGGCCAAACCGATGTCACGCCCGAGCTGCGCGAACGGACGCTCTGCCAGCGGGATCCCTTTTTGCAGGGCGGTCAGCGCCGCCGCTTCTTTGTCGTTGAACTCAGACATACAACATCTGTCGGTTGGTCAAGCTGTCTCCGGCCGGTCAGCGCCGCCTGCCCGCACCGGCGTGGCGGCTGCGCCGTTTCTTGTCCGGAAGGATCTTTGGACTTGTCTTGGGCCGGGCCTCCGCCTCTTCCGCCGCCTCCGGCTCTTCGGAAGGGCCGTGCCCGCCAGCTTCCGGGCGGCTGCGCGCGCGGTAGAAGATCTCGACCGGCGCGCCTTCCAATCCGAACTTCTCGCGCAGGGCGCGGATCATGTACTCGGTGTACTGCCTGGTCGCCAGCTTGGGGTCGTTGACAAACATGCGGATAATGATCGGCGCGGTGGCGACCTGGACCGCGTAATACACGCGCAGGCGCTTGCCGGTCTTGGCCGGCGCGACCACCCGTCGGGTGGCGTCGACCAGCGTGCGGTTCAGCAGTCCGGTGGGCAGCGTCATCCGCGTCTGCGCGGCCACCGCCTCTATGACGTCGATGCTCTTGCGCACGTTCAGACCGGTCTTGGCGGAGATGAAGACGATCGGGCAGTGCTTCATGAAGGGCATGATCTGCCGCAGCACCGGCTCGGTCTGGGTCTGGGTCATGCCCTTCTCCATGGCCAGGTCCCATTTGTTCATCAGGATCACGCAGCCTTTTTTCTCTTTCTGGATCAGCGCGGCGATGTGCTTGTCCTGGACGGTGGGACCGAGGTCGGGATCGAGTATCAGCACCACCACGTCAGCGTCTTTGACGCTCTGCTCGGCGCGGAAAAGGCTGAAGCGCTCCACCGAGTTGTCGATCCTGTGCTTGTGCCGCATCCCGGCCGTGTCGATCAGCGTGTAGTGCCGCGCCTGGTCGCCCTTGCCGATGGTGAACGGGATGTCGATCGAGTCGCGCGTGGTTCCGGCGACCTCGGAGACGATCACGCGGTCGGCGCGCAGCAGGCGGTTGATGTATGAGGACTTGCCGGCGTTGGGGCGCCCGACCACCGCCACGCGCAAGGGGTTGGCGGCGGTCTCGTCGGCCGCCGCCGGCAGAAGCGGCAGCACGGCGTCCATGAGATCGCCCATGCCGCGGTTGTGCTGCGCGGCGACGGGAAAGCACTCGAAGCCAAGGGCCGCGAAATCGTGTACGCCCTCCTCGTGCCGGGGCAGGTCGCATTTGTTGACGGCCACCACGCACGGCACCCCGGCCTTGCGCAACATGTCGGCCACCTCTGCGTCCAGCGGATGCAGGCCCTGCTGCACGTCCACCACCAGGATGGCCGCGGCAGCCTCGGAGACCGCGTTCTCCACCTGCGACTGCACGCCCGCCACCAGCTCGTCCCTCGCGGTCTCGCCGAGGCGGGTCATCATGCCGCCCGTGTCGATCAGGGTGAAGCGCTGGTCGTCCCAGACCACCTCGCGCATGAGCCGGTCGCGCGTGACGCCCTGCTGGTCATGCACGATCGCGATGCGCCTGCCGGCGATGCGGTTGAAGACCGCCGATTTGCCCACGTTAGGGCGTCCGACGATTACCACCACCCTTGATTTCTGCGGAGTTTGAGATCTCATCGCGCATATGATACCGATTAACCCGCCGGCAAACAAGCGCGGGCGATATTAATGGTTGTGCAAACCGGCGCATAAGCACTATCCTTTCGTTTGTTTACGCACAGACCTTTCAGGAACACCAGACCATGACCATCATAGAGCCGCACATCCACATGCTCTCGCGCACCACCGACGAGTACCAAGCCATGCACCGGGCCGGCATCCGCGCCTGCGTCGAACCCTCGTTCTGGCTGGGAGCCAACCGCCGCCACGCCGGATCGTTCTTCGATTACTTCCGCCTGATCCTCGAATTCGAGACCGTCCGTGCCGCACGCTTCGGCATCGACCACTACTGCGCCATCGCCATGAACCCAAAGGAGGCGGACGACCGCGCTCTGGCCGACGAGGTTATCGACGGGCTCGAACCCTACATCACCCACCCGCGCTGCGTGGCCATGGGCGAGATCGGGCTGAACCTCAACACGCCCAACGAGGAACACGCCATGATCCGCCAACTGCGCATGGCCGAGGAGCGCAAGATGCCGGTGATCCTCCACACGCCGCACACGGACAAGCTGCGCGGCACCCTGCGCATCCTGGAGATCATCAAGGCCGAGGGCCTCGCCGTCGAACGCATCGACGTCGACCACAACACCGAGGAGACGATCAAACACACGCTGGACTCTGGCTGCTACGCCGGCATGACCGTCTACCCCTACTCCAAACTCTCCCCGCAGCGGGTATCGGCCATGGTCAGGCAGTACGGCCACGAGCGCGTGATCGTCAACGGCTCCGCCGACTGGGGCGTCTCCGACCCGCTCTCCCTGATCAAGGTGGTGGAGTTCATGCGCGGCGACGGCCACAGCGACGCCGTGATCGCCGACCTGGTCTTCAACACCGCCACGCGCTTCTACAGCGCCTCGCCTAACTGGCGGCCGGATTTCAACATCACGCCGACCGACCCCCGCGAATACCAGCGCTGACCCGCGAAGGGCCGGACAAAAAGGGTGCCTGAAACAAATCGCGGCCGCGCATTGGCAAGCGTCGGCCAAATCGGTTACACTCTCCCCGGTCATGCGACATTTTCCAGATCCAGGCAGCTTCCTCCTCAAATGGGCGGGCGACGTGCTGGAGGTCGGGCTCCGGCTCGACCGCCCGCGCCCGGGCCGCGCCGTTTTCCGCACCAACCTCGGACTGGCGCCGGTGCGGCGGCGTGAGATCATCGCCTGCACCGAGTCCGGCGAGCCGGTCCTGGCGCGCGACTGGCACGACCTGCCGCTGCGCGAGACCGCGCCCGGGCATTTCACGGCGCGCATACCGCTGACCCAGACCGGCGTCTTCGCCGGCAAGGCCTGTTTCTTCGCGCGCGGTTCGCATGTGCCCGAATGGCCGGCCGGCGACAACGTGCGGATCAAGGTGGCGCCCGCCCGCACCGCCTGCGCCAACACGGTCTACACCGCTTTCACGCGCCAGTTCGGACCCGCCTTGCGCCATAACCCGCACACGGCGGAAACCGCCCGCCTCGAACAGGCCCTCGACAAACTCGGCTATGCCGTCATACCGCCTTCCGGAACCTTCCGCGGCCTGGCGCGCCAGCTCGACACGATCATGGGCCGCATGCGCTTCCGGATCGTGCAGCTCTTGCCGGTGCACCCCGTGCCGACCGCCTTCGCGCGCATGGGGCGCTTCGGCTCGGCTTTTGCCGCGCTGGATTTCCTCTCCGTGGACCCCGCCCTCGCCGAATTCGACAAGCGCGCCACGCCGCTCGACCAGTTCCGCGAGCTGGCCGACGCGGTCCACAGCCGCTCCGGCATGCTTTTCATGGACATGCCCGCCAACCATACCGGCTGGGCCGCCACCCTGCAGACGCACCATCCCGAGTGGTACCGCCGCAAGCCCGACGGCGAGTTCGTCTCGCCCGGCGCCTGGGGCGTGACATGGGCCGACCTGGTGGAGCTAGACTACCGCGACCCGCGCCTGCGCGCCTACATGGCCGAGGTCTTCCTGTTCTGGTGCCGCCAGGGCGCGGACGGGTTCCGCTGCGACGCCGGCTACATGATCCCCGAAGACACCTGGAACTATATCGTGTCGCGCGTGCGCGAGGAACACCCGGACACGGTCTTCCTGCTGGAAGGCCTCGGCGGCAAAGTGGAGGTGACCGCGCGGCTGCTGTCCGACGCCAATCTGGACTGGGCCTATTCCGAGCTGTTCCAGACCGAAGACCGCGGCGCCTTCGATGCGTACCTGCCGCAAGCCATCGCGCTGTCCGAGCGCTGCGGCCCGCTGATCCATTTCGCCGAGACGCACGACAACAACCGTCTGGCCGCGCGCGGCGAGACCTATGCCCGCATGCGGGTGGCGCTATCCGCCTTGCTCTCGCACCAGGGCGCTTTCGGCATCACCAACGGCGTGGAGTGGTTCGCCAAAGAGAAGGTCGACGTCCACAACGCCGCGACCCTGAACTGGGACGCGGTGCCGAACCAGATCGCCGAGATCGCGCGGCTCAACACCCTGCTGGGCGCCCACCCCGCCTTCGGCCCCGGCACACGCCTGAGCATGATCCAGCAGGACGCCGGACCGGCTCTGGCGGTCCTGCGCGCGGCGCCGCAAGGCCGCGACCTGCTGGTGTTGGTGAATCTGGACTGCGCGCGCGGCCACGCCGCGCGCTGGGACACGCGGCGTTTCGGCGCGGCGGAAGCATGGGACCTGTTGACCGGCGAAACCCTCGGCAGAGTTGACGGCGCGTTCAACCTGAGCCCCGGCCGCGTCTGCTGCCTGACGACATCGCGCGACGACTTAAAGCTCGTGCAGACGCTGCTGGAGGGCGCGGCGCAAGAGCCTGAGGCGCTGGCGCTGCGGCGGCGTGACCTGATGGCCTTGCGCGTGCGGCAGGCCCTCGCGGTGGGCACAAAAGCCAATCGTTTTTTGTTGACGGACAATCCCTACGTTCTGGGCGCCGCGATGACGCGCGACCCGACGGCTTTCTGCGCCGGTGACAAAGACGGCCTGCCCGCCTGCGCGCAATGGCGCTGGCCGGAAGACACGCGCCGGCTGGTGGCGGTGCCCGAAGGCCACGTGCTGCTGGCGCGCGCGGCGCACCCTTTCACGGCCGCCCTAAAGTCCGGCGGACTCACCCGCGACAGCGCCGAGGCCGTGCGGCTGGACGACGGGCAGTGGGGCCTCTTCCTGACCGTCGAGCCTTACGACGCGGCGCTCGGCGGTTTGCGCAATGAAGAGCGCGAGCTTGCCACAGTCGTCTACACGCCACAAGGCATCCGTCGCGACATCTCGACGGTGCTGGTCCCGCCGCCGGCCAGCGCAGCGCGCGTCGCCGCCTGCGTCAGCGGCGTCCGTGTCCGTGAAGACGCGACCCTGCGCGCGGTGCTGTCGAACGGCGCGGGCGCGATGTGCCACGCCCGCGCGGCCTGGGGCGAGATCGCCAGCCAGTACGACTGCCTGCTGGCGGTGAACACCGACCCGGCCGTGCCCGTGGACAAGACCGTCTTCTGGACGCGCTGCCGCGCCTGGCTGCGCTACCGCGGCTACTCGCAGGAGATCGGCAAGGCCTGCATGACCGCCTTTGCCGCCGACCCGGCAGGACGTGACGCGCAGTGGAGCTTCGACGTGCCTTGCGGCATGGGCCGGTGGGTCCACCTGACCTTCAGGCTGGAACTCGCGGCAGGGATCAACCGCGCCCGCCTGACCGTCTGCCGCCACAACCGCAAAGGCGGCCTCGACCCGCACGACGAGGTCACGGTGATTCTGCGGCCGGACATCGAGTGGCGCAGTTTTCATCACAAGACCAAAGCCTTCACCGGTCCCGAGCGGGAGTGGCCGGCTGCCGTCAAGGCGCGCGCGGCCGGTTTCTCCTTCACTCCGCAGCCCGGCGAGACCGCCAGCATCGAGACCGACAGCGGAGATTTCCACCACGACCCCGAGTGGCTCTACATGATCGAGCACGCCGAAGAACGCGAGCGCGGACTGGACCCCCACGGCGACCTTTTCAGCCCCGGCTGGTTCAGCCTGCCGCTGGAAAGCGGCGGCCAGGCCACTGTCACGGCCGGGCGGCATGACTCCTGGACGCCTGCCGCCGACGCGAAAGCCGCTTCCAGGCGCAACCACTCGAACGGCTCGCCGCGCCCGGTGCCTGAAATTCTCTCGGAGGCGCTCTCGCTTTTCGTGGTCCGGCGCGACAGCCTGCACACCGTCATCGCGGGCTACCCCTGGTTCCTCGACTGGGGCCGCGACACCCTGATCGCCTTGCGCGGCATGATCGCCGACGGCCGCCACGGCGAGGCGCTCTCCATCCTCCAAGAGTTCGGGCGCTTCGAGGAGCGCGGCACACTGCCGAACATCATCCACGGCAACACGGTCGGCAACCGCGACACCTCGGACGCGCCGCTCTGGTTCTGCGTGGCGGCTGGCGACCTGATGGCGAAGACCGGCGACCGCCTCGTGCTGAACGCCCGCTGCGGGCAGCGCAGCCTGCGCGAGGTCATGGTCTCGATCCTGACGCATTACCGCGACGGCACGCCGAATGGCATCCGGATGGATCCGAAGAGCGGTCTGATCTTCAGCCCCGCGCACTTCACTTGGATGGACACGAACTATCCGGCCGCCACGCCGCGCGAGGGATATCCGGTGGAGATACAGGCCTTGTGGATCGCGGCCCTGCAGTTGACCGCGCGCAAGATCGACGCGGCCTGGGAGGCTTTGGCCGAGTGCGCCGCTTTTTCGCTCGCCAGGCTTTTCGCGCTGCCCGAAGGCTGGCTGGCCGACTGCCTGCGCGCCGCGCCCGGCGTTCCGGCCGCGCTGGCCGTGCAGGAAGACGCGCTGCGTCCCAACCAACTGCTGGCGGTCACGCTAGGCGTGCCGATGAAGCGTTCCCTGCGGACGGCGGCGGTGCGGGCCTGCGAGCGGCTGCTGACCCCCGGCGCGATTCGCAGCCTGGCCGACCTGCCGGTCAGAACCGCCATGCCGGTCGCGCGCGACGGCGTTTCGCTTAACGATCCGCACCGGCCTTACCACGGGCAGTATCTGGGCGACGAGGACACCCGCCGCAAGCCGGCCTACCACAACGGCACGGCCTGGACCTGGCAGTTCCCGCTGTACGCCGAGGCGTTGCACGAGGTTTACGGCGACAAGGCCTCGCGCGCGGCCGCCCTCTCGCTGCTGGCGACCTCCGTGGACCTTCTCAACAGCGGGTGCCTGGGACACATGCCGGAAATCTGCGATGGCGCCGCGCCGCACGCCGCGCGCGGCTGCGTGGCGCAGGCCTGGGGCGTTTCGGAACTGTTGCGGGTCTGGAAAAAGATCGGGGGAGAGACGTGAAGCTTCTGGTGCAGCGCGTCGCAGAGGCGTCGGTGGAGGTGGATGGCAGGCGGACGGCCGAGATCGGCGCCGGCCTGCTGGCGCTGCTGGGCGTCACGCACGGCGACAAGCCTGACGATGTCGAGCGGCTGGCGCGCAAGCTCGCGGCGCTGCGTATCTTTGAAGACGCGCAGGGGCTGATGAACCTCTCTGTCGCGGACATCGGCGGCTCTGTGCTGGTAGTCTCGCAGTTCACGCTCTATGCCGACACGCGCAAGGGCAACCGCCCGAGCTTTGTGGAGGCGGCGCGGCCGGAACAGGCCGAGCCGCTGTACGAGGCCATGCTGGCAGGACTGCGGCGGATATTGGGCGAAGGCAAGGTCTGCGGCGGCGTTTTCGGCGCGGAGATGAAGGTGCGCCTGCTGAACGACGGCCCGGTGACCGTTGAGCTGCGCAGCGAATCCGGGCGCGACGCAACGAAGTGAATTCGCATCAAAAATTCCCGTCTTGGAACACTCGGCGTTTTTTGTTTTACTGACTGTCAGGGATTTTTATGACTTTAAGATCTTTTTTGGACGAGGCGGCGGCCAGCCACCCTAAAGCCGTGGCGTTGCGTTACTGCCGCGAAGGAACCTGGCGCCAGCGCACATATCAGGAGATGCTGCTCGATGTCAGCCAGATCGCCGAAACCTGCGGCGCGCTCGGCCTGACGCCCGGCAAGGAGCAGGTCGCCATCATCCTCGAAAACGGCCCGGAGTGGATCGAGCTTTATCTGGCCACCGCCGGCGCGGGCCTGGCGGTCGTGCCGCTGGACCCGAAACTGCGCGCGCAGGAGGTCGCCTTCATTCTGCGCGACTCGCAGGCCGCGGCGGTCTTCACCGACACCCGCCACCTCTGCCTGCTGGAACAGATCATGCCGGAGTTGCCCGCCGTCCGGTTCGTCGTCACCGTTGACGGCGGCGCCGAGCCGCTGGCGGACATCGCCGGCCGCCCCTGCCATGATCTCGAGACCCTGCGCGGCCAGATCAGGGACAAGCCGCTGATATGGTATAAGGAACATGTGCCGGTGCCGCATGACGTCGCTTCCGTCATCTACACCTCCGGCACCACCGGCCAGCCCAAGGGCGCGATGCTGACGCACCTCAATTTCTGCAGCGACGCCATGGGCAGTTTCGAGGTGCTGGGCGAAGCGATATCGTCCGACGACGATTTCCTGATCGTCCTGCCGCTCTTCCACTCTTTCTCATTCACCGCGAACTTTGTGATCCCGCTCGCCAAAGGCTGCGGCATGTTCTTTGTCGAGAGCCTCCGGTCGGTGGGAGACGACATAAAGACCCTTCGCCCCACAGTGCTGATGGCGGTGCCGCTGCTGGCCGAAAAGCTTTTCGACAAGATCGACGACCGCCTCAAGCACAACCGCACGGCGCAGCTCCTGCTCAAGCTGGGCCTGGGCAAACTGGTCGGCAAAAAGGTGCTCAAGGGCTTGGGCGGCCGTTTGCGCTTCATGTTCGTGGGCGGCGCGCCCTGCCCGCACCATGTGCTGCAAGGCTTCCGGCGGATCGGTGTGCCGATCGTCGAGGGCTACGGCCTGACCGAGTGCTCGCCGGTGGTCTCTGCCACCAATTTCAACGAGTCCAAGGTCGGCACCATCGGCAAGAAGCTGCCGAACATCGAGGTGCGCATAGCAGATCCCGACGAGCAGGGCGTGGGCGAGCTGCAGGTGCGCGGGCCGGTCGTGATGAAAGGCTATTACAACAACACCGAGGCGACCCGCGAGGCTTTCGACGGGGAGTGGCTGCGCACCGGCGACCTGGCCTCGATCGACGCCGAAGGCTACCTCTCCATCCGCGGACGCAAAAAGGCCCTGATCGTCAACCGCGAAGGCAAGAACATCTATCCCGAGGAGGTCGAGAACGTGATCGGGCGCGCGCCCGTGATCGCCGACATCGTGGTGGTGGGCTACACGGTCGGCGGCGTGCCCGGCGAGCGCGTCGGCGCGATCGCGGCGCCGGACATGGACGCGGTCAAGGCCGCCAGTGACGGCCAGGAGCCCGCGTGGGAAGAGGTCGAGGAGATGGTCCGCAAGGCCGTCCGCCACGAATGCCGCGACCTGGCCGAATACAAGCACCCGCGCAAGATCCGCGTCAGCCGCGAACCGCTGGAGCGCACCTCGGTGCAGAAGATCCGGCGCTGCGTTTACCAAGGCCAGTTGGACGAGCCCGCCGCCCAAGATATCCGGGAATAAAACGATGCTTACGGACATTAGCACCATCCGGGCAGCCGCGCTGGCGTGCCTCCTGTGCGCTGCCGCCATGCGTGTGTCCGCCGCCGATCCCGTCACGGTCGTGCAGACCGTTGCCGCCGTCAAAAAGAGCGCGCCGGGGCTGTCCAGGGCCGGCAAGGGCATCGTCGAGGTGCCGCGTCAGTGCGCGCAGTGCCTGCGTCTGCCGCTGGGCCTGACGCAGATGGTTTTCTCGCCGCTGCCGGAAGTCACTTTCAAAGAAGGGCTTAAAAACACAGGGCGCGGGCTCGTCGCGCCTTTCAAGCTCTGCATCGCCGTGCTGGAAATGCCCTACGAGGTGGTCTGCGGTCTCGGGGATGCCGCCGGGGCCTGAGCTTTTTTCCTAAGCTGCGGCATTTACCCGCAAAATTTCAGAAACCATCGCGACGCGAGAATTGCAAAATCTTTTCGCAGCGGCGCTTTCACCGGGCAGGCGGCGGCCCGGCACTGTCCGCGCACTTCTGCACCGCCATCATGCTCTTGTCACGGAGAGAGGGGCTGACGTAGCGCCAGACCAGTTGCTTCTCTCGCGTGATCTCGAACATGCCCGTGCCGGCGCCGTCCTTCGTGTAGGCTGAATAGCAGCCAGCCAGAATGTTGCCGTTCGGCAGCGCGTGGATACCGGTGATGTTCTGGATGTGCACGTTCGGCAAATCTGTTTTCTTGAACTCCCACACCTCGCGTCCGTCAGCCGCGTACTCTGTGATCTGGTCGAGCGAGGAAATCAGCGTGTTGCCGTTCGCCAGCCGCACCGCCGCAAAGGCCAGCGCTTTCGTCTTCTGCTCCCACGCCGTCGCTCCGTCCGGCTTGTATTCGCGCACCAGATTGTCCTTCGAATGACACACCAGATAATTGCCGTTCGCGAGTTTGCGAACCATCCGCATGCGGTGGTGCTTGTCCGTGTTCAAGAAGCGCGTTTGAAAGGCTGCCACGCTCTTTCCGTCTTTGTCCACCTCGACCACGCGGCCGGACGCGTTCTCGCCAATCACCGTGTTGCCGTTCGCCAGCCGCTGACACGCGTAAGCGCCGCCGCCTTCCTGAATCTCCGGACGGTATGAAAAAACCACGCGGTGGTCGCGCGTCACCTCAAAGACGTTCCCGTCCGCGTACAACACGTTGCCGTTCGGCAGCATCCAGGCGTCGTGCGGGTTGTCGGCTTTGTGCTCCCAGACCACCTCGCCCCGCTTGGACAGCAGGAGCACCCGGCCGCTGCCCGTGGCCAACACCTGAGCGTCGAGCACACCCTCAACGCCCGCAGCCAGCGCAGCACCCGCCGCCAACACCAGCACAGTCGACAGACCTTTCGTCACGCTTCATCTCCGTACTTGATAGTCGTGGTTTTCTGACCTGAAAAGGAAAGGATCATAGTCCTCCGGCGCTACTTAAGTCAATCCGCCAGGCGCCCAGAGGGCGCATGGGGGCGCGATTCTACTTTTGCAACCACGCCCAGCGTGAATTTACCCATAATTTTATCCTTGTTCTTAACTGTCATATTATGACATTATCTTGCACATGCAGACCATGACTGAACTCGCGCTCGGACGGGCAGTCCGCGGCGTTTTCACCAGGCAGGAGGCGGCCTGTTGGATTAACGCGGGCGGAGCACGTTTAAACGCCCTCCTCAAACGAGCCGTCGGCAACGGAGAGATCTTGCGGATTGTCCGGGGGCTCTACTGTCTGGACACACGTTTTTTAGGTGCCCGCATCAATCCTCTCGAACTGGCGCAGCGCATTCAGGGACCGAGTTACATCAGCCTGGAATCCGCCTTATCCTACCACGGCTGGATTCCCGAGGGCGTCTACACGGTTACCAGTGCATCGCTGGAACGCTCGCGCACATTCGAGACCCCCCTTGGCGTGTTCAGTTATACGCGCGTGCCACAGTACCGCTTCTACAGCGGCGTCAGCCGGTTCGTGACAGAAGACGGCGGGAGCTTCCTGATGGCGGATCCACTCAAAGCGTTGTCCGACTATGTCTATGCCCATAACTGCCTCTGGGACTCTGCCTCCCCGGTACGCGAATCTCTCCGCGTCGACGAGCATGCTTTGGCGGAACTTGACGCCTCTTCCTTCGAACCTCTGTTGCATCAATACCGGAGCAGCCACGTACAGCGTTTCTTGCTTGGCTTCAGAAAGGACTTGGGACTATGAGTGTCAAAATCGTTCAGGAAAAACTGGAAACCTATAACTGCCGTTCCTCCCTAGAAGAAGAGCAGGCTCTGCGCGAAATCACCCAGGAAATTGTCCTAGCCGCCCTGGGCCGGACAAACTTCTTTGAGCACGCCGGGTTTCAGGGAAGAACCTGTCTGCGCATCTTTCACAGTCTCAACCGCTTCTCGGAGGACTTGGACTTCGCCCTCTGCAAAAGCAAAGAAACGTTCGCTCTCGCGCCATATCTCGAGAGTGTTCAGCGTGAACTCGTGGCCTACGGATACGAATTAGAGATTGATGACCGGTCAAAGGCAGGGCAGGGCGTCAAGAAAGCGTTTTTGAAAGACGATTCTCTCGGCCATTTGCTCCGCCTCAACTATGCGCTAAAAGCTGGCCCCATGCGAAAACTGCGCATCAAAGTGGAAGTGGACACCCATCCGCCGCCAGGCGCCTCTTACGTCATGCCTGTCCTGGACTTCCCTTTCCCCTCCGCTGTCCGCACCTTTGATCTGCCCAGCCTTTTTGCAGGCAAGATTCACGCTTTGCTGTGCCGCACCTACCTTAAAGGACGCGACTGGTATGACTTTGTTTGGTACACGTCGCGTAAAACTTCCGTGAACCACGCTTTGTTAAGCGCCTCTCTTGAACAGACTGGCCCCTGGAAAGGCCAACATATCGTAACGGATAACGCTTGGGGCATCGAACAGTTGCAAGCCGTGATCGAGGCAATGGATTGGCAACAGGCGCGTGAAGATGTCCGCCGATTTGTCAGGCCCTCGGAACTGTGTTCTCTTGATCTCTGGTCACGCGAGTTTTTCTTGAACCAATGCCAGAAGTTGGGCTAGGAATCAGGTTGCAGATCTGCCGGAATGTTGTATGCTTGTTGTCAAGTGAATGTGAGTTCCGAATGCGCTAATCAGGCGGTCGTGATCACCGGCATGGGCGCGGTGACTCCTTACGGATCTGGCGTGGAGACGCTGTGGCAATCGCTGCTGGACGGCGTCTCTGCTATATCCGATATGAACCTTTTCGACCTCGGCGGCATCGCCTGCACACGGGCGGGGGTGATCCGCGGCTTCACGCCGCCGCCGGGCTTCGAGCGCGCCCCGCGCGCCTCCGGCTTCGCCGCCGCCGCCTGCCGCGAGGCGCTGCTGCAGGCCGGACTGCTGGAAGACCCCGCCGCTCTGGAAGCGACCGCCCTGATCACGGCCTCGAATTTTGCCGGCATCGGCGCGGCGGAGGCGGCGCTGACCCCGTGCGGGCAGCCCGGCTTCGACGCCTCCGCCGCGGTCCACTGCGCCCACGCCGCCCACGCCGCCGCCATCGCCGCGGCCTTCGGCCTAGGAGGGCCGCGACTGCCGCTTTCGCTCTCCTGCGCCTCCGGCGCCTCTGCCGCCGCCACCGCCGCCAACCTGATCGCCGCCGGACACGTCGGCCGCGTCCTGCTGGTCGGCTACGACGCCATCTCGCGCTTCGCCTGGAGCGGCCTGTGCTCGCTCCGCACCATGTCACGCGAGCAGGTGCGGCCTTTCGACCTTAACCGCAGCGGCACGATCTTCAGCGAAGGCGCGGCCGCCCTGCTGCTGGAACGCGCCGACCTTTGCGCCGCGCGCGGGGCTGTGCCGTGCGCCGCGCTGAGCGGCTGGGCCAGCGGCAACACCGGCCACCACATGACCGCGCCGGCGCCGCGCGGCGCCGGCTCTGAGTACGTCATGCGCCGCGCCTTGGAGCGCGCCGGCCTCCAGCCTGCCGACGTCGACCACATCAACGCGCACGGCACCGGCACCAAGCCTAACGACGCGACCGAGACACAGGCGATCCAGGATCTTTTCGGCGACCGCGCCGCCGCCATACCGGTGACCTCCGTCAAGGGCCTGCTCGGCCACATGCTCGGCGCGGCCGGCGCGGTCGAGGCCGTGGTCTCGGCGCTCTCGCTCCAGCGCGGCGTCATCCCGCCCACCGGCAACCTGGACAACCCGGATCCCGAATGCGCCCTCGACATCGTCGCCGCGCCCCGCGCGACGCCCCTCGCCTGCGTGCTCTCCAACTCGGCCGGCTTCGGCGGCTGCAACGCCGCGCTCGTCCTGTCTCGCGTACCCGCACGCATAACTTTAGAACTTCCGCACTTTAGAACTTTAGAACTTCTCCCCCCCGTCCTCATCACCGGCCTAGGTGTCACCAGCGCCCTGGGCGCGGACGCGGCCGAGCACGCCGCCACGCTGAAGGAGGGCGAGCCCGCGCTGTTCCCGCTCGCGCGTTTCGAATTGCCCGAGCGCCCGGAGCCGCCCTTGGCCGGCGAAGCCCCCGACCCGGATCTCGCGGCCTGCGGCGTTGCGCCAAAAGCTTATCTGGACCGGAACAGCGCGCTTTTCCTGGCCGCCTGCGGCATGGCTTTCCGGCAGTCAGGGCTTGACGCGGCCCGGCTGGCGCAACTGGACGCGGGAGTCATGTGCGGCACCGCCTGGGGCTGCGCGGACACGGCCGAGAGCTTTTTCGCCGACTACATTCTGAAAGGGCCGCGGCTGGTCAAGCCCTTCCTGTTCCCGCACGCCTATCCCAACACCGCCGTCAGTCTGGCTGCGATCGAGTGGTCGCTGAAAGGCGCTCACGAGAACGCGTCCGGCTTCCAGACCGCCGCCGGCGTCGCGCTGACCGAGGCCTTCGACCTGATCCGCGCCGGGCGCGCCGGGCTGATCGCGGCGGGCGGGGCCGAGGCGCTTTCCGCCGCACGCCTGCGCGCGCGCGGCTCGGAGGGCTCGGACTCTCCGTGCGGTGAAGCCGCCGCGGTGCTGATTCTGGAGAGCGAAGCCTCGGCCGCCGAGCGCGGGGTGAAACCGTTAGGACGGCTGCTAGCCTGCCGCCTGGCCGCCACGCCCGAGGCCGCGGCCGATGCCGCCCTCGCGCAAGCCGGTCTCGGCCCCGACACGCTCGCCGCTGTCTACGCCAACGCCGCCGCGCGCGCCGCCGCAGACCGTTACCCTGCCGCCGCACTGCATCTGCCCGAAACCCTCTGCGGTGACGTCCAGGGCGCCACCGCCGCCCTGCATCTGACCTTCGCGCTACTGACGGAGCACGGCGGCCCGGTCATGATCCTCACCGCCGAGCCAGGAACCTGCACCGCCCTGATCGCGGACAGCCGTTAAACCGTCCGCGCCCAGCGATGCCAGACAGCGGCGCTGACTATATTAGGTAAGATGAGAAGGCTGTTCTCCTAGTGAAAGGTTTTCTGGCAAAATACC